>JBJEAF010000098.1:0-14980 GCA_051868755.1 Alloprevotella sp. | reverse complement strand
GTTTCATAATGAGTACAGCTTAGGGGTCCGCCACAAGGGGTTTCACACCCATTCCCTGCAAAAATAGGGTGTTTGGTTGAATGCAGCAAATGGCTGCGTCACTTTTTTGTCTCGCACCATGTTTTTTGGCCCAGAAGAACGGCTGAATGTACAGAGGCCTGCCCCGAAACCACACAAGCGTGCGCAACCGGCTGGGCTGCGCACGCTTGTGCCTTCGGCTGCCTTCCACCATGGAAGGCTGCTCCCCGTGCGGCGGGAATGCCGCTCCAGACCCCGTCCTGCCGGGGTCAAGGCAGCACGGTGATGGTCTTCTCGACTGTCACATCGAAGTAGAACAGGCCGCCTGTGGTGTAGGTGGCGCGCCCGCTACCAGCAGCGAGCGAGGTCTGGAAACTGCTTCCGTACTGCTGAGCCCACCAGCTCGTGTTGCCCGAGGCGTTGTAGCGTGCCTTGAAGGTCAGTTTGTAGCTGCCGGCTGCGGGAGCCTTGACGGTGTCGGTGGGGTTCTCCGGCTGGTTGTCATAGATGACCGAATTGACGTATTTGTGCGAAAGCTGCGCCGACACGTCGCTCCACTGATAGGTCGTCTTGTTCAGCAGGCGGCCTTTGCGCTCCTGCTGGGCGGTAACGACAAAGCTCTGTCCGGCACGTATCTGCGTTTCGCCCTCGGCCAACGGCGTACACACGATGTCGGCAAACACCGGCGGACGCGAGGCGTACTTTTCGTTGTCTGAGTCCTCGCTGCATGCCGTCAGCAACAGGCACAGCAGGGGGAACATCCATTTCTGCATCGTTTTCATTCTTGTTGTGTTTATGTGTTGTCTCTTGTAATGGCTCTGGGTTACGGAAGTTGGACGGAAGGTACTCACGCGAGCCCCAAACGCCTGTATACCAGCCGGTTAGAGCGGTCGGACTGAAGCTTTACGAAGGGCTCGCGACCTCACGTTCCAGCCTCCCGCAAGGAGGCTCAGAATGTCTTGAGCCGCTGGTAGAGCCGCTGGATGGGCAGGCCGACCACGTTGAAGTAGCTGCCCTTGATGCCCTCGACGGCCACCATACCTATCCACTCCTGGATGCCGTAGGCCCCTGCCTTGTCAAAGGGGATGTAGTTATCGACGTAGTAGTCTATCTCCTCTTCGCTCAGTTCGGCAAAGGTGACTTGTGTGGTCACGGCGAAGTCCTCGCTACGCTTCTGCGTCACGATAGTCACGCCCGTTATCACCTGATGGGTCTGGCCCGACAACTGCTGCAGCATCTTCCGGGCCGATTCGGCATCCTTGGGCTTGCCCATCACCTGTCCGCCCAGACACACAATGGTGTCGGCCGTGATGAGCAGTTCATCGGGAGCCATTGAGGTGCGGTAGGCCTGTGCCTTCACCCGCGAAATGTAACGCACGATATCCTCGCCCCGCAAGGTGTCGGGATAGTGTTCGTCAATGCCAAACAACGTGCGCACCTTGAAGGGTACGCCCAGACGCTGCAACAGCTCCTTGCGCCGGGGCGAATTGCTGGCCAGCACTATCTTGTAGTTCTTCAGATTGTCGAGCATAAGGGAATGTTGAATAAGAGTTGATGATACTTGTGTTTACGGCCTGCCGCCTGCGCTTCGGACTACCAGCCGAAAGCCTCGGCATTGGCCATCCAGCGGCCTTGGGCGCGCAGCACCTGCTCCAGCACATCGCGCACGCAGCCTTCACCGCCGACACGCGGGCTGACATAGCAGGCAATGGCCTTGATTTCCTCAGCCGCATCGGCCGGACAACACGGGCACCCCACAGCCTGCATCACTTCGTAGTCGGGGATGTCATCGCCCATATAGAGCACCTCGTCGGCCTGCAGCTGTTCGCGCTGCATCCATTCGTTCAGGACTTGCAGCTTCACGGCAGCTCCCATATAGACAGACTGCACACCCAACGCTTCGTAACGTGTGCGCACGGCCTCACTGCGTCCGCCTGTGATGATGGCGAGCTGCAACCCGCATTTTACGGCCAACTGCATGGCATAGCCGTCCTTGATGTTGGCCGTGCGCAACGGGCCTCCTTCGGCACCGGGCATCAGCAGCACGCAGTTGGTGCTCAACACGCCGTCCACATCGAAGGCCAGGGCACGTATTTTCTTCAGGTCGTAGTTTATCATATCAAAATGGTAGAGGGGTTTGTGGGCCATGGCCGCTATGCTCTGGCTCATCACGCGATAAATGTGCTGCCAGTCCTTGTGCGTGGCCAGTGCCTCAAAATGCCGCTGCATCACCTGCCGGTCGCCGCGCACTGCCGGTCCTGTCTGTCCTTGCTGCGGTGTCACGGTCTCCAGCTTGCGGGCCGTTTGCCGAATCAGGGGGTTCAGACACGCAGGGGCTACCCCCGCCTCCTGAAGCAGGCTGTAGGCCAGCGCGTAGCAATGGTTCGGAAAGTTGCAGGCAAAGACGGCGGCCACGTGCAATGCCTCGCGTGCACGGCCCGACAGTGGCTGTACCGTGTCCGACAGCTGTTCGGCCAGCTGCTGCACGGCCTGACGGGTTTCGGCATCGGTTGCCTCGACAAACAGCGGGACTTCGCGCCAGCACACGCTGACTTCCTTGCTGAAGGTCTGCAGTGGATAGAGCACAGCCGCACGCCTGAAGTGCTCACCCAGCACCGCCAAGCTCACACACCCGGCCGTATGGACATAGAGCGCATCGGAGGGAAAGTCCAGTGCCTTCATCTGTGCGGCCAGCTGGGGCAGCGCATCATCGCGCACGCAACACACATAGAGGTCGGCCCGGGGCAGGTCGGCAAGCTGGTCGGCGGCCTGCACACCGCCCAAGCGGTCGGCCAGCGAACGGGCATGACACAGCGAACGACTGTACACCGCCAAGGGTGTCAAGCCGTTTTGCAGCAATGCGGGAGCCAGATGGGCAGACACGTTGCCGGCACCTATCATGCAGAAGCGCAAGGGGGTGTTCATGGTCGAGCGGTTAGTAGGCGATATGGCTGCAAAGGTAGTGCAAACCGAAAAGTCGCGCAACTCTAACCCTCACTTTTTTTGTCCGCTGCCCTTCCTGCATCACCCCGGCACCTTGAAAAAACAACTCGGCACTTAGGAAAAACAACTCGGCACTTAGGAAAAACAACTCGGCACTTAGGAAAAACAAGGCCAGGCCCCGTCGCACCACCTATATATAATAGAGCCGCACACTACCGTTCCGCGGGACTCCGTCCAGCGACCTCCCGCCCTCCTTCCTCCGGTTTTGGCTCCACGACCCCGCCTCCGACGAGGTCGCAGCCGCCCCGCAGCCCAAGCCTTCCCCATGCCAAAGACAGTGAAAAACGGCTGTTTGAGGCCGACGCAGAAAAACTTTGTGCGAAATTTGTGTTTCTCATGATGTTTTTCGTACTTTTGCCAGCGTACTTGTGTGAGCCGTCCGCCCAAGCCTCAAGGCGAAGAGCCGCGACGGCGAGCGCATACCAAGAAAAGAACCTATCTTTTTTTCAACATAACAGATTAAAGAAAGCTATGACTATTGAAACTTGCGACTTTGCGGGCAAGAAGGTGATTGTCCGTGTAGACTTCAATGTACCTCTGGACGAAAACGGAAAGATTACCGACGACACCCGCATCCGCGGTGCCCTGCCCACCCTGAAGAAGGTGTTGGCCGACGGCGGTGCACTCATCATCATGAGCCACATGGGCAAGCCCAAAGGCAAGGTGAACCCCAAGTTCTCGCTCAGCCAGATTGTTGATGCCGTGAGCGCACACCTCGGCGTGCAGGTTCAGTTCGCCCCCGACTGTGCCAAGGCTGCCGATGCAGCTGCCGCACTGAAGCCCGGCGAAGTGTTGCTGCTCGAAAACCTCCGCTTCTATCCCGAAGAGGAAGGCAAGCCCGTGGGCATTGACAAGGAAGACCCTGCCTATGCCGACGCCAAGAAGGCCATGAAGGAGAGCCAGAAGGAATTTGCCAAGACGCTCGCCTCCTATGCCGACATCTACATCAACGATGCCTTCGGCACGGCTCACCGCAAGCATGCCTCGACCGCTGTCATCGCCGACAGCTTCGATGCTGACCACAAGATGCTGGGCTACCTCATGGAGAAGGAAGTGCAGGCCGTTGACAACGTGCTCAACAACATCAAGCGTCCCTTCACGGCTATCATGGGCGGCTCGAAGGTTTCGACCAAGATCGGCATCATCGAGAACCTCATGGACAAGGTTGACAACCTCATTCTCTGCGGCGGCATGACCTACACCTTCGCCAAGGCCCGCGGCGGACAGATTGGTGTGTCAATCTGTGAAGACGACAAGCTCGACCTGGCTCTCAGCATCATCGAACAGGCTAAGGCCAAGGGTGTGAACCTCGTGCTGGGCACTGACTGTGTGGCAGCCGACTCTTTCTCTAACGATGCCAACACGCAGATTGTGCCTGCCGGCGAAATTCCCGAAGGCTGGGAAGGTCTCGATGCCGGACCTGCCACCCGCGAACTCTTCGCCAAGGCTATCGAAGGCTCCAAGACAATCCTGTGGAACGGTCCTGCCGGTGTATTCGAGTTTGACAACTTCACGGGCGGCTCTCGCGCCATTGCCGAAGCCATTGCAAAGGCTACTGCCGACGGTGCCTTCTCGCTCATCGGCGGCGGCGACTCGGTAGCCTGCATCAACAAGTTCGGCATGGCCGACCAGGTGTCCTACATCTCGACCGGTGGCGGCGCACTGCTCGAAGCTATCGAAGGCAAGATCCTGCCGGGCATTGCAGCCATCAAGGGCTGATGCCACTCAACCTTTCATTTGATTAAAGGGCCCGCGACCTGCCTTGGCGGTTTCGCGGGCCTTCTTTTAGCATTACCCCGGTCCAAGATTTTCCTCACGCATGACTCTCTCCAAAACGACACTGTGCCTCGCCTGGGCCTTCCTCTTCTGCCTCCTTGCCTGCCAGAAGCAGGATGCGCCGACCGTACCGATGAACTTCGGCAACGAACGCTATGACTCGACCGCCCTCCACCTGGCCCTGATGCCCAACCGCGACTGCCTGCCCCTCTACTACGCCCAGCGCACGGGCCTGTTCGACTCGCTCGGGCTGAAAGTACAAATTGCCTCCTACCACTCGCAGATGGACTGCGACACCGCCCTGCGCTCGCGCACAGCCGACGGCGGCTGGGCCGACAACGAAAGGCTCATGCACTGGGGCAAGCCGGCTGAGCCGTGGCACACGCTGCTGAAAGACACCGGCCGCTGGCAGCTATTGGTGAACAGCAAGCAACGCATCAAGCAGGTGAAAGACCTGAACGGGCGCACGCTGGCCATCAGCCGACAGTCGGCCTCGACAGCTGTGCTGGCCGAAGCACTGCAGACCGGCTCGCTGAGGCCAGAACAGGTGTACCGCCCGCAAATCAACGACCTGAAGCTGCGCGCCTCCATGCTGGCTGCCGGTCAGGTAGACGGGGCGGTGCTGCCTTGGCCCTACACCGCGATGGCCACCGCACAGGGATGCCGCACCCTCTACACCTCACAGGGGGACGGAGAACGCGGCTGCTTGGTGGTGAAAGCCTCGCTGGCACAATCCGACACGGGGAAACGGCAGCTGGAACTGCTCGAAAAGGGACGCAAAATGGCACTCGACTCTATCGCGAAGAAAGGGGCGGCGGCCTACTCGCTCATCCTGCAAAATGACTACGGACTGCCCAAAGAGGTAGCCGACACGGTAAAATTCTAACTGCGTGACCCCACGCTCTCCTTACCATGCCACAGACTTCTACCTATACTTACCTGCTGGCTGATGCCCAGAAGGCGCTTGCCGACGGACACCTGCTGAATGCCCTCGACGCACTCCACGGCATGGCCGTGCTGCTCAAAGCCGGCGACGAGGCCGACGAACTGGACGCACTGGCCAACAACTACCGCATGATGCTGGACTACTTCAGGCGCGGGGCCAACGACCCCGAACGGCAACGCATGTACCGCCTCTTTGTGCGAAACGCCCACGAATGGTGCTTCAAGCTGGCGCGGCTGGGCCTGCTCACCGAGGAGGACTCCTTCTACACCTCCACCCGCCGCACACTGCTTTCGCTCAAAGGGGCCGGCTGTCCCGTCAGCGAACTGCTCCAGAGCGGCACGCCGCCTCGAGACCTCTTCGACTGGCTGTGGACCATGCCACCCTGCCAAGCTGCCGACGAACGTACGCTGAGCGACTTCCTGGCCACTACAGCCTGCTCGCCCGACGAACACACCCGGCAGTGTCTGGCCGTGAGTGCCCTCACGCTGAGTGCCATGCAGTTCTTCGATGTGGCCAAATACCGCCTGCTGCTCGACACCTGCCTGAGCTCCGACCTCCACCTGCGGGTGCGTGCCTTAGTAGGATTAGTGACGGTCCACCTGTTCCACAGCACACACATTGCCCGCTATCCCGAAGAGACGGCGCGGCTGAAACTGCTGCTCGACGTGCCGGGACTGGACCGAGAGCTGGAAATGCTGCAAGCCCAGCTGCTGCTCTCACTCGAAACGCAGCGCATCGAACGCGGACTGGTCAAGGAGATTATGCCCGAAGTCATCAAGAAGGTGAAGGAGCTGCGGCTCAACCGGAACATCGGACTGGAAGCCGTGAAGGACAAGCTCAGCGAAATTGACCTGAACCCCGAATGGGAGAAGGACGGAACGCCCTCCAAGCTGGCCGACTTCATGCAGGAGTTCATCAACCTGCAAGAGCGCGGGGCCGACATGTATCTGGCCTCGTTCAAGATGATCAGGCAGCGTTTCCCCTTCTTCAACCGGCCCTGCAACTGGTTCTGGCCCTTCACGCTCCGACATCCTGAGATACCCGACGCTTCCCGTTCCAATCCCATGGTGAAAATGCTGCTCGGCGGCGTGGGGCTGTGCGACACCGACAAGTACGCCTTCTGCCTGATTGGACCCATGGTGCAAAACGAAAAGGAAGGCGGCAAGCTGTCGCAGATGATGCCGCAGGCTGATGACAGTGCGTGGGCTGAAATCGTTCAGAATCATCCACTTGGCACGCCTGACTTCAAGCAAACGTTGCGCAGCTATGTGCACGGTCTCTACCGCTTCTGCCACCTGTTTCTTCACCGCGAGTCATTTGCCAATCCTTTCAAGCAGAACCTCTTTCTGGCCGACTATGCCCCCTTCAACGTGCTGCTGCGCGAGCCCGACTTTATGGGACGTATGGCCGACTTCTCGTTTAAGAACAAGTCGTACGCCCTGGCCCTCGACCTCTACCAGCGCATTCCGCACAGCCAGCGCACTGCCGGACAGCTGCAAAAGCTGGGCTACTGTGCCGAACAGTGCAACCGCCACGACCTGGCCTTGCAGGCGTACCTCACCGCCGATGCCCTGAAACCCCATTCAGCCTGGACGCTGCGCCGCTTGGCCACACTTCACCGCAACGAGGCCGACTACACGCAGGCTCTCAACTACTACAACGAACTGGCTGACATCCACCCAGAAGATGCCGATATTGCTCTGCGTCAGGCAGAATGCCTCATTCACCTGAAGCAGTACGACAATGCTTTCAAGTTCCTGTTCAAGGCTAACTATCTGGCTCCCGACACGGGGCACTCCGACCGCGCTCTGGCCTGGTGCTCGCTGCTCACCGGCAAATACGAACAAGCGGGACAGTACTACGCCAAGGTGCTGGCAGCCTCGCCCACAGCTACCGACCGGCTGAATGCCGCCCACGCCGCCTGGCTGCAAGGCCACCCTGCTGAAGCCTTCGAGCTGTATCGGCAAGTGGTGAAGGAAACCGGCAACGCCGACTTCCTGAAGGAAGATGCCTCCCTGCTGCTCGATGCCGGACTGTCACCCGACGACCTGACCATGATGCAGGACGCGGTCAATTTATAATTAATAATGTATAATTTGGCCTACGGCCATGATATCGGCGCAAGCCTCATTATACATTGTACATTGTACTTTATTCATTATACATTATGCAACTCCGCCTTCTTCTCCTCGCCCTGCTTCCCCTGGCTGCCTTCGCGCAGTCGCCCGATGAGGTCACGCGCTTCTTCGTCCAGGCCCTGCAAGGACAGGAACCGGCCAACCCCGGCCGCCCCTTTCCGCTCAAGAAACTCGACGAACAGCGCACCATGGTGTGGCAAGCCTGGTGCCGCGCCCACCATGAAGCTCAGCCCGACAACCTGTTGCCGCAGCCTGACAGCCTGAGCTACGCACAGCCCCACCACTGGCAGCTGCCCGAAGAACTGGAGCCGCAAGCCGTCATGCCGTTTTATTTCGGCAGCAAAGGACAACAGCCCGAAGGCGGCTACCCGCTGTTCCTCTACCTGCACGGCTCCGGCCCCAAGGCCGCCGAATGGCAGACAGGCTTGCTGTTGGCCCAACGCTTCGACGATGCGCCCTCGCTCTACTTCATTCCGCAAATACCCAACGAAGGCGGCTGGTACCGCTGGTGGCAGCGCAGCAAGCAGTACGCCTGGGAACAACTGTTGCAGCAGGCACTGATGCGCCCCGACGTAGACCCCGACCGCGTGTACGTGTTCGGCATCTCTGAAGGCGGCTACGGGTCCCAGCGTCTGGCCTCCTTCTATGCCGACTACCTGGCCGGAGCCGGACCCATGGCAGGCGGCGAGCCGCTGAAGAACGCACCTGCCGAGAATGTGGGACACATCGGGTTCAGCCTCCTCACGGGAGCCGAAGACCGGGGCTTCTACCGCAATCTGCTCACACGCTGCACCGCCGAGGCCCTCGACAGCCTCGAAGAACTCAATCCCGCCGTCTACCGCCACCGCGTGCAACTCATCGAGGGAAAAGGCCACCACATAGACTATTCGCCCACCACGCCCTGGCTGCTCCACTTCGTGCGCAATCCGTGGCCCAAGCAGTTCATCTGGGAGGACTTTGAGATGGACGGCCGCCACCGCACGGGCTTCTACAACCTGCTCATCCACCAGCGTCCGGACTCCGTGTTGCGCACCCGCTACGACCTGCACGCCAATAACAACCAGGTGAGCATCACGGTCGAAAACGTCGCCTACACCTGCACCCACCGCGACCCAGTGTATGGCATCGAGTTGCAATTTGAACGCAGCTACTCCCCTGCCCTACACGGTCACTTCACCCTCTTCCTCAACGAACATCTGGTTGACCTCAAACGCCCCGTCACCGTAACGGTGAACGGCCAAACGGTCTGCAAGACACGACCCGCCCTGTCGGCTACTCACCTCATCCGTTCTGCCATGGCCTTCGGCGACCCCCAGCGGCTCTTTCCCGCTGCGGTCGAGGTGAAGTGGTAGACCCTCAGCAATGTACAATGTATAATGTATAATAAGGCTTACGGCCACGTTATCTTCAGCCCAATGACTTACGACGGTATAGAAATTGATGCGGTTTACAAGCCCATACGCACCCTGCGGCTGAAAGTCAAAGCCGACGGCAGTGTGTCCATGAGCATCCCCTTCGGTCTCAGTCCCGACCGGGTCTCCCAGTTTCTGGAAGAACACCGCGACTGGCTGCACGAGACAGTCGCAGCCAAGCGCAAGCAATATGCCGAACAGCAAAAGCGGAAGGCGCATGCCTTCGAAGAGGGCGAAGTGTTCAGCCTGTTCGGCACGCCCTACACGCTGCGGTTCACCGCTCGTGCCGACAACCAGCCAAACTCCGTCTACACCGAAGCCGACCGCCTCTGTATAGCAGGCGGGGCCGACCTGCTGCCAGTACAGCGCAGGAAGCTGATAGAGCAGTGGCTGCTGCGCAACTTCTCAGACGAAGTGGAGCGTCTGCTGGCCCTCTGGCTGCCGCGCATGGATGAGGACTTCGTTCCCATAAGCTGGGTGCCCTTCAACGTCAAGACGCGCTGGGGCACCTGCAAACCCCTCGAACGGTTCATCCGCCTGAACATCCGACTGTTGTACTATCCGCGCGAATGTCTGGAATACGTTGTCGTCCACGAGCTATGCCACCTGAAAGAGCCTTCCCACAACGCCTGCTTCCACGCCCTGATGAACCATTACCTGCCCGACTACAAGCGGCGTAAGCAACTGCTGAGACAACTTCCTTAACATGGTTTGAGAGCGCAACGCTCTGTCATGAACACACGCCGCCCGGTCGTTTACAAAGTCATGCTTCTACAACTAAAACAAACCTTCCCTAATGAAACCGAAACCAATTGTAAACAACGAAATCAAACAGTGGCATCCGGAGAATAAGCCATACCAGACCGATGTGTACTACCGAGGAGTAGCAAACCTGCTGCTGAAAAGGTTCAGCTATCTGGAAGACGAATTTGACGATAATACTAACGAGATCATACGCCGTTCGGCCATCGTGCTGACCAACTATTTGGAGGACATTGTCAGCGAATGCGGCGTATGGCGTGCCTACTCCGGCCTGTGCCAGGAATGGTACGGCTTTCCTGTGCCTCTCTACCACCAGGAAGAAGAATATTTCGCCGACGAACCGAGCCTGAATGCCGTCCGCCACATGATATGGTGTATTGCAAGCGATGTCACCGACCAGTTGGTATTCGCCGATGCGAACGTCATTGACGAGATGGCGCGCCACGCATACTATATACTTGAACAGGTCTATGAGAAAGCTCCCATCAACGAGCAACTGGCTGAAGATATGGCTGCCTTGCTGGAAAAGGCCGCCACTGACTTTGAAGCTTTACGCCACATGCTAAAGTGGCTGTATAGAGACTGCTATCTCATCGCAGACAAGAGAAACGAAGAATTACTCTCCAATCAATTTGAAGCCATACTCCAAGTTGCTGACCAAGAAGACAATCTGAACATATCTGACAGTATGGCTTTCTATCTTGCCTTTACCAGCTGTATCTTCAAGAACCAAATCGGTCCGCTCGCGTGCTATCCCAAAGACTATCTCGCGGCCCTCATGCGTACGAAAGGCATGGAACAGGAGGCTGCCGAAGTGGCTGGAATAGAAACCATAGACATGGGGGCCTATAAGATTAACCATGCGCCGTCCGAACAGCTCACAGCAACGGAGAGCCGGCTTCATGAGAACTGGCTGACACTGACACACACCAATGGCAGGCAAATAGAGATAAAAGCTGAAGAGTTGAATCTGCCCGAGAAAAAATGGAAGGAAGCTGAAGGCATCACGGCCTCGTCATTCGTGTGCTATCGTGGCGAATGGCACCTGAACGGCATCCTCATGACCCTGTCTGATATAGAGAATACATGGAAGGAGCTGTGTGAGGAAGACCCGGACTACATGCGACCCGGCACAGCTACCCTCACAGCCCAAGAAATGCTGAAACGGACCGGCGGCAGGCAGATAGCCTATTTTGCAGACCAAAACGAGATGAAGGTTTTCTTGGAACAAAAGCTTCAGTTTCCACACCATTTGCTCAGCATTGCCGACGCGCATGAAGGCAAGCTGCCCGTCATCTTCATCGACACCGAAGAAGCCAAGCACTGCCTGCAATTCTTCTTTGGCTTCTCTCCTTATATCGCAGCCCCCGACAATCCGTTCTACGACAAGGCCGAAGCACAAAAGTACGCCTGCAATTTTCTGTGGGATGCCGAATGCGTGACCACCCATGCCGTAAACTACCTGCTGGACCACGACTACCTGCCCGACCTCTACGACGACAAATTGCTCTCTCGGTTCAGCACCCGCGAGGAGAAACGCCACGACATCGATTTCCTCATGCGCTTCCACCGGCGGCAAGATTACTGATACCCTACAGCAGGATGTTGAACATATAGCCCGACAGGATGATGAAGAAGGTGACAGTGATGAAGAATATCGAAATGAGCCGCCAGGTCATGACCTTCTTCAGCAGCGTGGCCTCGGGAAGCGAAAGGCCCACCACGGCCATCATGAAGGCAATGGCTGTGCCCAGAGGAATGCCTTTGGCCACAAACACTTCGACAACAGGAACGATGCCCGCTGCATTGGCATACATCGGCACGGCCAGGACTACACTCAGCGGCACGGCATACCAGTTGTCGCGCGACATGTACTGTTCGAAGAAGCCTTCGGGAATGAAACCGTGCATAAAGGCACCGATGCCGATGCCGATCAGCACATAAAGCAACACACTACGTACAATCTGCCAAGCATCGCTGAGGATGGTGGGGAGACGCTGGAAAAAGGTGGTGTTGTCCTTTTCCCATTGCTCCGACTGCTGTTCCGACTGTGCCTGCACCTGCCTTACCCAATCGCTCAGGTAAGGCTCAAGGCGCATACGCCCCAACACGATGCCGCCCATGCAACCCAGCAACATGCCGCTGACAACATATATCACTGTGGCCTGCACACCGAACGAACCGAGGAACATCGCCACTGCCACCTCGTTGACCAAGGGCGAGGTGATAAGGAAAGCCAACGTCACTCCCAAGGGGATGCCGCCCTTCACAAAGCCGATGAACAGCGGAATGGAGGAGCAGGAGCAAAAGGGGGTGATGGCCCCGAATACGGATGCCAGCAGGTATTGCAGTCCATACAGACGGTGGTTAGCCAGATAATTCCTCAACCGTTCGATGGGGAAATAGGCGTTGACAATGCCCATAACGGTGCTGATGAGGAAGAGCAACAGCAGAATCTTGATGCTGTCGTAAATGAAAAAGTTGACAGCGCCGCCCCATGCGGTGGTGCCGTCCAATCCCATCATGGAATAAACAAGCCAATCGGCAAAACGTTGAATCATATTCGTGAAATTTTGCTTCTGAAAAACGCAGTAGTGCTTACTTTCCAAAGAAGATATACTTCATCGGCCAAGTAAGTATATCTTCTCGGGCCAAGTAAGTATATCTTCTCGGGCCAAGTAAGTATATCTTCTCGGGCCAAGTAAGTATATCTTCTATTTTAAGGGCTATAAAACTCAGTTCACCAAGCCAAGAATCCGCTCCACTTCCTCAACGGTCGGCACCCGGCCTTTCATCACAGCCTTGCCGTCCACGACAATGGCCGGAGTTGCCAGAATGTTGTAGCGCATGATTTCCTCGATGTCATCCACTTTGGTCAGCTTCACGTCCAGACCGCTGGCCTTTACGACCTTCTCGACCACAGCGTAGGTGCTTTTGCATTTGGCACAGCCGGGCCCCAACACTTTTATTTCTTTGATGCCTTGGCTGTCGCCATGGGCAACGTCTGCCGATTCCTTACCTTGTTCCTCGGCGGGAATGACAAATGCCTCCCCACATGAACACCTGCAAGGCTTCGGCGAGAACAGGGAAGCCCAGAAACCTTTCTTTTCCTTCTTTTCCATATCAGTTAAATGTAAAACGTATAGATGTAATAGATTCCCACAATGATGAACAGTGCCGCCACCAAACGGTTGAACCACAGTTGGAACACCTGCATCTTGCGGTAAAAGCCTGCGATATTCGACACGCTGTAAGCGATGATCCATGCCGCGGCCACCACGGGCAATCCCGTGGCCAAGGCATAGACGGCAGGCAAGGCATAGCCGCCGGCAGCTGATGCCGACATGGGGATGAGCATACCGAAGTAGAACAATCCGCTTGTGGGGCAGAAGGCCATGGCAAACAGCACGCCGAGCAGCACGCTGCCCCATGCCCCGCGCAGCCGCCCGCTCCACCCCGAAGCTTGCAGGCCGAAGCGGGACCATGGCAATCTGTCGCCCAGCAACATCAGCAAGCCCATAACTATAAGTACAGGACCCAGCAGCCGCTCGCCCAGACGGCTCACCTCGGACTGCAAGTCAAAAGTGTCAATGCCGCTTCTTAGCATCCAGATGAACAATGCTCCAAGCAGGGAGTATGCCACGATGCGTCCGAAAGTATAGAGGAGCCCGTGGAGAAACGTGCGTTTACTGCTCTCTATGTCCTTGCTGATGTAGCCAATGGCGGTAATGTTGGTGGCCAACGGACAGGGGCTGACCGCAGTGAGCAGTCCCAGAATAAAGGCCGTCAGTACGGGCGCCTCACTCGTCTCCAACCATGTTTGCAGTATATCCATAGCCTAATACTATTTCATCAGTCCCTTAATCTTTCCGCTTACGCCTTTCTTGAACACATCGGGATGCTTGCGGGCATTCTTGAAGGCAAACTGTGTCAAGTCGTTCCGTTTCTCCCGGCCATTTTTCCAACGGTTGACATAGAGCGACGACCAACTGACACGATAGCTCTTGGCGAGTTGCGCTCCTTCGGCAGTCGAAATATCGACCACCCTGAACACCACCCTGCCCTGTTTCTGTTCCACGGCAAAGTCTTTCTCTACCACCTCACGCGCATACTTCTCGATGGCCATGCAGGTGGCACAACGCTGCTTACCGTGAAAGTACAGGACTTCCACACGGTCGGCAGCCTTCGTCTGCGCCCATGCCACCACGGCAAACAGGCTCATCAGCACGAACAACAATTGTCTCTTCATACGTAAATCATTTATGGTTTGTAATTCGTAAAACAGCGAACATTCAAGGTATAATAATAAGGGGACAACAGACGTATGTCCCCCGTTATTGGCAACAAGCTTCATTCTTGCGCAGGCATTGTCCGAAGAAGCCGCCAAACAGCTCCTTAGCCAACAGCCAGTTGTCCTGGTTAATGCAATACTTCACCTTAGGCACTTCGACCTCGCCCTGTATCAGCCCAGCCTCTTTCAGTTCCTTCAGGTGCTGCGACACCGTGGCCTTGGCTATGGGGAGTTCCTCGTGAATGTCACCGAAGTAGCAGGCCTGCTGCTTGGCGAGGAATTGCAGAATGGCTATCCGTGCGGGATGCCCCATCGCCTTGGCGAACCGTGCCAACTGTTCCTGCCTGATGCTGTAATCCTTGTTTGACATATACGCTTTTGCTCGAAATCGTTCGCAAAGTTGCGAACAATATAAGAAACAACAAAATATCTGCTCAGAAAAATGCTGTTCTGCCTTCCAATCTCTATGAACTAACGCCCTGCCCCCCTGAAACCCACTGAAACCTGAAACCTCCTGAAACCTGAAACCTCCTGAAACCTGAAACCTCCTGAAACCTGACCCCCTGAAACCCTCAACTCCCCATCACCGGTACTGACGCTTGCGGGCAAAGAAGAAACCGGCATAGATATTCAG
>JBJEAF010000097.1:0-3689 GCA_051868755.1 Alloprevotella sp. | reverse complement strand
CTTGCATTCACACATTTATCCAAAAATCATGCACCGGGATTTCGGCTTGAGCCCGAAAAGCCTGCAGAGGGAGCACTTGGCTGCCGATTTGTATGCCGCAGGGCAAAATGTTTGGCCAAGAATGACTAATTTTGCTGCGAACTTTCTGTGACGACACGACATGAAACAGCTTATGAGCCTGCTGTGCTGCCTGCTGGCCTTTGTGGGCGCGGCAGCGCAAAACGACTATCCGAACGCGAACCCCACCATGACCTATACAGACGAAGAGGGCATGGAGGTGGAGGACGTGCAGTATGACGGGTCAGCCCCGTTGGTATGCACCTTCAAGGCCAACCCCGAAAACGTGGGCGGCTACACCCCCCTCTACGAATGGCAGTTCAAGAAGCTGGGCGAAGAGAAGCCCTTCCTGGTGCGCTACGAGGAGGACACGCAGTACACCTTCGCACAGTCGGGAGCCTTCCAGGTGGAGCTGCTGGTGTCGTTCGTGCAAGGCAACGACACCATAGCCTTCCAGATGGACGAGCCCTTCACGGTGACGATATCAGAATCGAAGCTTGAAGTGCCCAACGCCTTCACGCCGAACGGCGACGGCATCAACGACGTGTTCCGCGTGAAGGAGGGCTACACCAGCATCGTGAGCTTCAAGGCACAGGTGTTCAGCCGCTGGGGCAAGAAGCTCTTTGAGTGGAACGACCCCGCCGACGGCTGGGACGGACGCAGCGGCGGCAGCGACGTGCCCGACGGGGCCTACTACCTGCTGATTGAGGCACGGGGCGCCGACGGCAAACGCTACCACATCAAGAAGACCATCAACATACTGCGCGGCTACACGGAGTCGGGCACAGGAAGCACGGAATAGCAGACTACTGCCCCGCCCCATCCCGAGGCGAACGGCATACACCCACCCTGCCGCCCGCCACACGGGAACACAGCAGGCGAACAGGAAACCCGGCACGAGACATGACAAACAAAGAGGCAGACTCCATTGAAATATGGGGCGCGCGCGTACACAACCTGAAGAACGTGGACGTGACGCTGCCCCGCTACAGCCTGAGCGTCATCACGGGCCTGAGCGGCTCGGGCAAAAGCTCATTGGCCTTCGACACACTCTATGCCGAAGGCCAACGGCGGTATATCGAAACCTTCTCGGCTTATGCCCGCAACTTCCTCGACAATCTGGAGCGGCCCGACGTGGACAAGATTTCGGGCCTCAGCCCTGTGATCAGCATCGAGCAGAAGACGACCAACAAGAACCCGCGCTCGACGGTGGGCACGGTGACGGAGATCTACGACTTCCTGAGACTGCTCTACGCCCGCGCCGCCGACGCCTACTCCTACGTGTCGGGCGAAAGGATGGTGAAATACACCGAAGAGCAAATCGTCGAACTCATCCTCCACCGCTACGAAGGCCGCAAGGTGCTGCTGCTCGCGCCCTTGGTGCGTACCCGCAAGGGACACTACAAGGAGCTGTTCGAGTCGGTGCTGCGCAAGGGCTTCCTGACGGTACGCGTGGACGGGGAACTGACGGAGGTCGTGAAGGGCATGAAGCTGGACCGCTACAAGAACCACGACATCGAAGTGGTGGTCGACAAACTGGCGGTGAAGGCGAAGGATGCCGAAAGGCTGAAGAAGAGCGTGACCCAGACCCTGGCGCAAGGCAACGGCCTGATGATGCTCTTGGACGTGGAGACCAACGAGGCACGCTACTTCTCGAAGCAGCTGATGTGTCCCACCTCGGGTATCTCCTACCGCGAGCCGGCCCCGCACAACTTCTCGTTCAACTCGGCACAAGGGGCGTGCAGCAAGTGCAAGGGCCTGGGCTTTGTGAGCGTCATGGACCGCGACAAGGTGGTGCCGAACCCCCAACTGAACATCCGCGAAGGCGGACTGGCCCCACTGGGCAAGTATCGCAACGCGCTGATATTCTGGGAGGTACAGTCGGTGCTCGAACACTACGGCTGCGACCTGAAAACGCCGATCTGTGACATTCCCGAGGAGGCCCTCGACGAGGTGTTCAACGGCACGGCTGACCGCCTGCGCATTCCCGCCGCCACGGCACACACGACCGACGACTACTATGTGGAGTTCGACGGCTTGGTGAAGTACATTCGCCAAATGGCGGAATCAGACATGTCGGCGGCCTCGCAACGCTGGGCCGAACAGTTCTCCAAGACGGCAACCTGTCCCTCCTGTGGCGGCACGCGCCTGAACCGCGAGGCCCTGGCCTACCGCTTTGCCGGCAAGACGATTGCCGAACTGGCCGACATGGACATTGCAGAGCTGTATGACTTTCTGCAAGACGTGGAGCCGAAACTCGAAGAGAAGAACCGCGCCATTGCGCACGAAATACTGAAAGAACTGCTGTCGCGCCTGAAGTTCCTGCTCGACGTGGGACTGGACTACCTCTCGCTGTCGCGCTCGTCGGTGACGCTGTCGGGCGGCGAAAGCCAGCGCATCAGGTTGGCCACGCAGATTGGCTCGCAGTTGGTCAACGTGCTCTACATCCTGGACGAGCCGAGCATCGGCCTGCACCAGCGCGACAACGTGCGCCTCATCCGCTCGCTGCAGGAACTGCGAGACCTTGGCAACACGGTGGTGGTCGTGGAACACGACAAGGACATGATGCTGGCCGCAGACTACGTGGTGGACATGGGACCGCGGGCCGGACGGCTGGGCGGCGAGGTGGTCTACCAAGGCACGCCGCAGACAATGCTGCAACAGCACACGCTGACGGCGGACTACCTGAACGGACGGCGGCAGATTGGCGTGCCCGCCCAACGCCGCACGGGCAACGGGAACCGGCTGACCCTGCGCGGCGCACGGGGCAACAACCTGAAGAACGTGACCGTACACTTCCCGTTGGGGACGCTCATCTGCGTGACGGGCGTGTCGGGCAGCGGCAAGAGCACGCTGGTCAACGACACGCTGCTCCCCATCCTGTCGCAACACTTCTACCGCTCGCTGCGCGACCCCCTGCCCTACGACGGGCTGGACGGCATAGAGTTGGTGGACAAGGTGGTGGCCGTAGACCAGAGTCCGCTGGGCCGCACGCCACGCTCCAACCCGGCTACCTACACGGGCGTATTCTCCGACATCCGTTCGCTCTTCGTGAACCTGCCCGAAGCGAAGATCCGAGGCTACAAGCCGGGGCGCTTCTCCTTCAACGTGAAGGGCGGACGCTGCGAGGTGTGCAAGGGCAACGGCTACAAGACGATTGAGATGAACTTCCTGCCCGACGTGTATGTGCCCTGCGAGGCTTGTCACGGCAAACGCTACAACCACGAGACGCTCGAAGTGCGCTTCAAGGGCAAGAGCATCGCCGACGTGCTCGACATGACCATCAACCAGGCGGTGGAGTTCTTCGAAAACGTGCCCGCCATCAGGCACAAAATCGAGGTGCTGCAACAGGTGGGCCTGGGCTACATCAAGCTGGGCCAGAGTTCGACCACGCTGTCGGGCGGCGAGAGCCAGCGCGTGAAGCTGGCCACGGAACTGTCGAAGCGCGACACGGGACAGACGGTCTACATCCTCGACGAACCGACCACGGGACTGCACTTCGAGGACATACGCGTGCTGATGGAGGTGCTCCAGAAACTGGTGGAGCGCGGCAACACGGTCATCGTGATTGAACACAACCTCGATGTCATCAAGGTGGCCGACTACCTCGTAGATATGGGGCCCGAAGGCGG
>JBJEAF010000096.1:0-3700 GCA_051868755.1 Alloprevotella sp. | reverse complement strand
AGTAGGGTGAATACGGGCGGGCTGGAAGCCACGCCCTCCCAGTGCACCGTCGCATCAAACTATCTTGACAACGGGCGGCATGAAGCGCTAACGACTGGGAGGGCAGGCTTCCAGCCTGCCACTTATAATGAGAGCGGGCGTTAGCCCGCTTGTTTACATGGCATGACAATGAGCTTTTTGCCACGCCCTCCCAGTGTACCTTCACTTCAAGTAGGGTGAATACGGGCGGGCCTTTGCTTCGCCCTTCCAGTGTACTTCGCTTCGAGTAGGGTGAATACGGGCAGGCCTTTGCTTCGCACTCCCAGTGCACCTTCGCTTCGAGTAGGGTGAATACGGGCGGGCCTTTGCTTCGCACTCCCAGTGCACCTTCGCTTCGAGTAGGGTGAATACGGGCGGGCTGGAAGCCACGCCCTCCCAGTGCACCGTCGCATCAAACTATCTTGACAACGGGCGGCATGAAGCGCTAACGACTGGGAGGGCGGGCCTTTGCTTCGCCCTTCCAGTGTACCGTCGCATCAAACTATCTTGACAACGGGCGGCATGAAGCGCTAACGACTGGGAGGGCAGGCTTCCAGCCTGCCACATGTAATGAGAGCGGGCGATAGCCCGCACGTTTTCATGGCTTGTCAACAGCGGACAAGGCACGCCTACATACACCTTACACCCTCCCTTACGTTATCTTTTCCTGTCGGGGGAGTTGGCGCGCCCAAGTCTGGCCCAGGATAAACAAAAGCAGGACTTGTAAGGAGATGACGAGCCAGAAGGTAAAATGAGAAACATTGGTGGGGCGGAATGAGGAACTATGAAGACAGCATGAAGACAGCCCAAACAAACAACATCAAAAACCGGAGACGAACCAAGCGGGCCATGCGGTCGGAAGCCAAGGGACCAAAGACAGCTACCGGCATTCTACGCACAAAAAAACAGGGGGATGTCCTGACTTTCAGTCTTACAGGACACCCCCTATATAAAGTGGTACGGGACAGCACATTGAGACTGCCCCCGAGCGGGCTACACGTTGGCCACACGCATAATGTCGGCAAACACGCCGGCTGCCGTTACGTCGGCTCCGGCACCATAGCCCTGAATGAGCATGGGATGTTCGCGGTAACGCTCGGTAGTGAGCAAGATGATGTTGTTGGAACCTTCAAGGTTGTAGAAGGGATGTTCCTGCGGGATTTCACGCAGACTGACACGCCCCTTGCCTTCAGCCCATTCGGCCACGAAACGCCAGCACTTGTGCTCGCGCTCCAGACGTTGACGCTCGCGCTCGAAGTGCTCGTCCTGACGGGGCAGTTCCTCCCAGAATTCCTGCAAGGTGCCCTCGAAGAGCGACGCAGGGATGAAAAGGTGCTGCTCGATGTCGGCTGCCTCGACGCGATAACCGCTCTCACGGGCCAGGATGACAATCTTGCGGATCACGTCGTGGCCCGACAGGTCGATGCGCGGATCGGGTTCGGAATAACCGTTCTGCTGGGCCATGCGCACGGCCTGGCTGAGTGTGACCTGCGGCGAAAGGGTGTTGAACACGTAGTTGAGTGTGCCCGAAAGCACGGCTTCGATACGCAACACGCGGTCGCCCGAGGCAATGAGGTCGTTGATGGTGTGGATGATGGGGAGGCCGGCTCCCACGTTGGTTTCGTAGAGGTATTTCACTCCCTTCTCGCGGGCCAGCTGCTTGAGATGCTGATAGTGGTCGAAGGGCGAGGAGGCCGCAATCTTGTTGGCTGCCACAATGTTCACGTGGTGATTGAGCAGCCACTCGTAATGGGAGGCCACCTCAGGCGAGGCGGTGCAGTCGACAAACACGGGATTGAAGATGTTCATTGCCTCAATCTCCTGCATCATGCGCTCCACGCCGCCTTCGCCGTCCTGCTGCATGAGTTCCTGCAATCGGTCAAGGGGCAGGCCGTCGCGGTTGTAGGCGGCATGGGAACGTCCGCTCACACCCACAAGGTTGAGCTTGAGACCGCGCTGCTGAAGGAGCTGGTCGCGCTGCGAAACAATCTGACGCAGCAGACTGCCACCCACTGTGCCCGTGCCGCAGATAAAGAGGTTGAGGTCCTGATGCTCACTCAGAAAAAAACTGTCGTGGAGTACGTTGAGCGTCTTGCGCAACTGCTCGCGGTCTACGACAAAGGAGAGGTTCATCTCCTGACCGCCCATGGCCACCGCACTGATACTGATGCCGTTGCGTCCCAGCACACTGAAGAGCTGTCCCGCAATGCCCGGCATACGGCGCATACGCTCGCCTACCACGGCCACACTGGCCAGGTTATCGACCAGCAGGGCCGGGTTCATGGAGCCGTCGGCTATTTCGAGGGCGAACTCGCTGTCGAGCAGCTGGCAAGCCCGGAGGGCATCGGCGGGTGTCATACACACCGACGTGCTGGTCTCGGAAGAGTTCTGCGCCACCATGAAGACGCTGATGCCGCCGTCGGCCAAGGTGGTGAAGATGCGGCGGTTCACGCCGATGACTCCCACCATGGAGGGACCGCTCACCGTGACCATGCTCATGTCGCGCACCGAGGATATACCCCTGATGGGCCTTTCGCTGGGGGCGGCATCGCGGCGGATGACACTGCCACGGTGGTCGGGGTGGAAGGTGTTTTTGACATAGATGGGGATGTTGCAGCTGCACACAGGGTAGATGGTGGGCGGATAGACCACTTTCGCACCGAAGTTACAAAGTTCCATGGCCTCGGCATAGGACAGTTCGTCGATGGTGTAGGCCGTAGGGATGATGCGCGGGTCAGCGGTCATGAAGCCATCGACATCGGTCCAGATTTCGAGTGCCTCAGCCTGAAGGGCGGCGGCGAGTATGGCTGCGGTGTAGTCGGAACCGCCCCGTCCCAGATTGGTGGTAATGCCTGTGGCGGCATCGGAAGCAATGAAACCGCCCATCACAGCCACGGGCGGCAGGTCGGCAAAGGTTTCGGCGATGCGGGCATTGGTCTGCTTGAAGTCGACCAGGTGTTTCTCACCCTGTCGGAAGGTCTTGATGATGTGGCGGGCATCATAATGGCACGCCCCGTCGATGAGTTGCGCGACGATGAGGGAGGATAGCCGTTCGCCGTAGGCGACAATGGCATCGGCGGTCTTGGGGGTCAGGTCCTGGATGAGGCAGACACCATGCAGGATGCTGCGCAACTCGGTGAGCAGCGCGTCGAGCTGTGCATGGAGTGCGCCGCGCCTTTCGTCCGGGATGACGGCGGCCACCATGTCGCGGTGGCGCTGGGCCAGTGCTTCGAGTTCGTCCAAATAGACGGTCTGCCCCGCAGCTGCCTGCGAGGTGAGGCGGATGAGCTGGTCGGTGACACCGCCCAAGGCCGAGACCACGACGACAACTGGCTGCGCCGTGCCTTCGACAATATGCTTGACCTGTGTTATGCTTTGGGGAGTTCCGACCGAACTCCCGCCAAATTTCAGTATTTTCATAGGGGTGGAGCGGAGCGGTTGGCTTCGCTCAGTTGATAGTTTATAAGTTGAGATGTTTATGGTTGGGAAGTGGGAAGTGGGAGGGTTTGGAGTTTGCGTCCGAGTGAATGTTATGCCGGGGTGATGCGTTGTTGCCCCTTCTTTAAGCGCATGAAACGCTTGAACAGGGCGTGCCATGAACGCTTTTGCCCTTGCAGGGCGCATTTGCGGCGGTCAACACACCCAGGGCGATGCCCTGGGCTATGCGCTGTTGCCCCTTCGG
>JBJEAF010000095.1:0-15329 GCA_051868755.1 Alloprevotella sp. | reverse complement strand
ACTTTAAACTATAGACTTTAAACTCCCCCTCAAAACTTTACATAGCTACCCCACACTGCCCTCCAGCGAAACGCTGAGCAGCTTCTGGGCCTCAACGGCAAACTCCATGGGCAGTTTGTTGATGACCTCCTTGGCATAGCCGCCCACGATGAGCGACACGGCGTCTTCGGTGGGGATGCCGCGCTGGTTGCAGTACATCAGCTGGTCTTCTGAAATTTTGGAGGTCGTGGCCTCATGCTCTACGGTGGCATCGGGATTGGCCACGTCGATGTAGGGAAACGTGTGGGCACCGCACTGCGAACCAAGCAGCAGGGAGTCGCACGAGGAATAGTTGCGCGCCCCGGCAGCCTTGCTTCCGACCTTGACCAAGCCGCGATAGGAGTTCTGGCTCTTGCCGGCCGAAATGCCCTTCGAGATGATGGTGCTGCGCGTGTTGCGCCCGATGTGGATCATCTTGGTGCCCGTGTCGGCCTCCTGATGGTTATTGGTCACTGCCACGGAGTAGAACTCGGCCTGCGAGTCATCGCCCATGAGCACGCAGGAGGGATATTTCCAGGTAATGGCCGAACCCGTTTCGACCTGTGTCCACGACAACCGTGAACGGGCACCGCGCAGCTGGCCGCGCTTGGTCACCAAGTTATAGACACCGCCTCGTCCCTCCTTGTCGCCGGGATACCAGTTCTGCACCGTGCTGTACTTTACCTCGGCATCGGCATTGACCACAATCTCCACGATAGCAGCATGAAGCTGGTTCTCATCGCGCATGGGGGCCGTGCATCCTTCCAGATAGCTCACATAGCCGCCTTCGTCGCACACGATGAGCGTGCGCTCAAACTGACCCGTGCCTATGGCATTGATGCGGAAGTAGGTGCTCAGTTCCATGGGACAACGCACGCCTTTGGGTATGTAGACAAAGGAGCCGTCGGAGAACACCGCACTGTTGAGGGCCGCAAAGTAGTTGTCGCGGTAGGGCACTACCGAACCCAAGTACTTGCGCACCAGCTCGGGATTTTCACGCACGGCTTCGCTGATGGAGCAGAAGATGATGCCCTTTTCCTGTAGCTTCTCCTTGAAAGTCGTCTTCACACTCACCGAGTCCATCACCGCATCGACCGCCACGCCGGCCAGTGCCATGCGTTCTTCGAGAGGGATGCCCAGCTTGTCGAAGGTCTTCATGAGTTCCGGGTCAATCTCCTTGTTTCCCTTCTCGCGCTGCTTGCGGGTGGGGTCAGCATAGTACGATATGGCCTGATAGTCGATGGGCGGCAGGTTGACATGGCCCCAGTCGGGCTGTTTCAGGGTGAGCCAGTAGCGGTAGGCCCGCAGTCGGAACTCCAGCAGCCACTCGGGCTCTTCCTTCTTCGACGAAATCAGCCTGATCACATCCTCATTGAGCCCGCGCTCAATGATTTCGGTGTGTACGTCGGTGGTAAAACCATATTCATACTGCTTTTCGGTGAGTCCCTTCACGTATGCGTTGTCCTGCGCTGCCCCCTTGTTTTGGGCAGCGGGATTCTTGTCTGCGTTTTCCAGCATATCCATAAACATAGTTTAGTCAGAAAAAGCGTGCCACTCAGCTCTTGGCACGCATGTCCACCCAGAGGGTATCACCCTGAGCCTCATCGTCGGGTGCGGCCTCTACCCCATCGGTGGAGAAGAAGATGCCCAATGCTCCGGCCACCGGCTCATAGAGTTTGGAATCGGCGCGCTTCTGCTCGTTCATGATATGGAGGGCATCCATCACGTTCAGCACACAGCTAATCAGCAGCACATACTTAAAAGCACCCACCAGCGCGCCGAGCAGGGAGTTGGGGATGCCGAGCTTCATGCCCTTAATGGCCTTGGTGAGCAGATTGGCCACCAGTCCGAGCACGATGGGCACCACAATCCAGAGCAGCAGGAAGGCCACAAGGCTGGTAAACATGTTGGTCTCTGAACCTTCGACGGCGAGATACTCTCCGAAGGAGCTATAGCAGGTGGCGGCCACGAGCAGACCGACCAAGAAGCCGACCGACGATACCACCTCTTTCAACAATCCGTTACGCCAGCCGTTGAACGCAGCCCAAGCGACCAGCACAATAATAAAGATGTCTATCATATTCCTTTTGTTTGCGCCTGCAAATGTAGATAAAATCTGCGAGCTTCTACACCGGCACAATGAAGAAGTCGTTTTTCTTTTAAGTAACGGATTATGAAATGAAGCGAAGTTCTCAATAACAATAACCGCGGACAAGAGGCGACGGTGCACTGGGAGAGCGGGCTTCCAGCCCGCTTTATATATTTAGGCGGGCTGGAAGCCCGCCCTCCCAGTCGTTAGCGCTACAGTGCGCCTGAAATTGTATGATAGGTCCTACTCCGGTATCACATTGGTTGTGCCGCTCTTGTAGGTGTAGGTGCCGTCGCACGAGATGCCCTTGGCCTTCTTGCCCGTGACGTTCATCGAGATGTTTCCGCCATCGAAGGTGTAGTTGCCCTTCACCTTGATGCCGCGGCACTTCGATTCGAGGACTTCATCACCGGGCATGTAGGTGGTGCCCGTCACGTCCATGGTGATAGAGGTCGGCTGGCCCGAGGCTTGGTTGATGAGCAGGTCGGTACCCACGCTGAAGCCCTTTGTGCCCAGACCCGATACCAAGGCATATATGGTGCCGCCGCTCACGGTGAGATTGTTTTCGGTCTTGAGGCCCTTCACATCGTCGGCTGTCACACTGAGCGAAAGCGAACCACCGTTGACAAACGCCTGGCCGTTGAACTCATCGGTGGCATCCTTGGTAACAGACACATCGATGCAATCGCCCTGCGTGCCGGCTATGTTCACCGTGCCGCCGTCCATCTGGAAGTACTGCTCCACGTGCATACCGTCGCTCACAGCCTGAAGGATGTTGAGCTGGCCGAAGTCTGCCGAGAGGAGGGTATACTCATCGGAGGCGTAGGCGTGCTTGGTCATGCCCGAAAGGTTGAGCGTGCCCGCACCCTGGAACTCGGCGTGTCCGTTGATGAAGAAGCAGGCCTTCTGTGCGCCGCCCGTGCCGTCGGCCAACGTGGTGGTGGTACCGGCAGGAAGCACTACGGCAATGCGCTTGCCGTTCTCGATGCACACAGCCGAGCTGTCGGGATTGGTGAGCGTGAGGTTGTCGAGCGTAAGCGTAGCCTTGTATTCACCGTCCATCCAGAACGAGCCATTCGTCGAGCTGCCTGTCAGCACATAGTTGACTTCCTGCTGCAAGTCGGCAGCGGCCAATACCGACACGTGGGCACCCTGCACACGGATGGCCAGCAGCGGGGCTATGTCAGCCGAGACAGTTACCTGTGCCAGACCGTCCTGATAGTTCACGCTGAGGGTAGCGGGCTGCACTTCCGAACGGTCGAAGAGAATCTCGCTGACGGTGGCTGTACTGAACGAGTTGTTTTGCACGGTAAAGCTTGCGCCCCCGTCAGCAAACCAGATGTCGCCCACTGAAGCGGAGGGGACCAAGGTGGTCACCTGGCCCTGCACCACCTTCATGGTCTGAGCCGAAGCGGTGAGCGCAGTGCAAAGCACACCTATAAGGAATAGTTTCAGTTTCATTTTGCCAATAGTTTAAAGGTACGACCGTTGATGTTCACGAGATAGGTGCCTGCGGTGAGCCGCGTGGTGCTGACCTCGCGGCCATCGACTCCATACACGCGGATGCTGCTGCCGGCGGGGGCATTGGTAATGAGGCGACCGCCCACGATGCGCACCTGTAGCGAAGCGTCAGTCAAGCCGGCCTGCGAGCTGATGCCCGTGGGCTGAAGGCTGAAAAACATGCAGCTCATGTCGGTCAATGGTACACTGGCGCTTTCCCGCCCGTTGTCGGCATTCAGCTTGCCGTCAGCAAAAGTGATGCGCAGGTTGTCGATGCCCAGACTGGTTTCATCGCCATTCAGGGTGCGCAGGGTCAGATAGTCGTAGCTCTGCGCCTGTATGCCCAGGCCAAAGAGCAGTCCCAGGCAGGTGAGTAGGATGTGTTTCATAATCAAAATGTTTTATGCTTTTATGCTTGTAAGTTTTCGGGGAGGATGATGCGGGAAGCTGACTGGATGATGCATATAGAAACCAGAGGGGAGCAGCATTCGACACTCGCGGTGCGGACAACCCGCCGCCGTGTCAGGCGGTTTCGGCGCGTTTCCATGCTCCAGACACGCTTCGCGTTCAGAACTTGAACTTGTAGCTCAGCGACAGGGCGTGGTTGTTGGAGCGTGCATCGTCGTCGGCTCCGTTTTCGTAGACGTAGGCAAAGTCGAGACGGTGCTGCTTGGTCACCTTCCACTCCACACCTACCGTGAGCCGCTTCTTGTCGAGCTGCAAGCTCTCTGCCAGGTTGTTGCTCAACTCATAGGACACGTAGGGGGTCCAGTCGCAGTGGCGGATGTTGTATTCCACACCGAGGCGCGAGCGCAGGTAGTGGCGGTTCTTGGCCGACTTCACCTTGTCGGTCTGTTCGAACTTGCCGAACGTCTGTCCTGCATACTCATAGCGGTCGCCCGTCCATCCGGGCAGCATCTCCTCGGGCACGAGCTTGCGGTATTTGTCGCGCAGGGTGTTGGCTTCGAGCAGGTGAGTAAACTGGTAGCGTTCGCGCAGGCTCAGCGTGAAGCGTCCTAAAGGGAGCTTGCCCGTCACGTCGAAGGTGGCGCGGTGCTTGTTGCGCCAATAGGCGTGGTCTACGTTGTAGCCGTTGAACTCGGTGGTGGGCTGGTCGTTGTCGTCGGTCTTGTAGTCCACCTCGGCTTCCTGAAAGTTGTAGTCGCGCAGGAACACGTAGCCGGCACTGAGCGACAGACATTTGAGGGGCTTGTAGGTAGCACCTGCCGACACGGCCCAACGCGCCGGCTGGCTCACGTTGTCCTCGGCGCGGAACTCAAAGGCGGCATCGACCGAGAACTTCTTGCCCAAATCTTTTTGGACCGTCATTTCAGTCCACAGGCTGAAATCGTCCTGCGCCGAGGCAGGCATGGCCAGCAAGACAGCGGCGAGCAGTAGGGATTGTTTCATGGGGTGTTTCGCTTCGAAAGAGGTTTCTTCTTGGTTCGGAGAGGGACGGCACAGGCTGTCATGCCAGAGGAGGCCTACCCTACGGGAATCTTGAACAGGCGGTCAACCGACTTGATGCGCTTGTCGGGATCGTTGTAGAACACACGCAGCATGGTCATGTCGGTCAGGAAGTCTACGGCTCCCACTTCGACACGGTTGATCTGGAGGCCCAACCGGGCTTCGAGGTCGGCCTTGAGCTCGTCATAGCGTTCGGGCTTGATGAGGTCGATGTTGTCGTACTTCACGAACTTGCAGCCTTCGCTGCTCTTGGTGAGAAAGCTCTCGCACATCCATACGCAAACGACCAGAATGCCGTTGATGAGCAGCTGTTCGAGCAGGCTCAACCCATCGCTCTTGCCGTTGAGCACACTGAGGGCCACGAGGAAGAACAGATAGGTCATTTCGCGGATGGGCACACTCTCGGTGCGATAACGGATGATGCCGAAGATGGCAAACAGGCCCAAGGCGGCCCCGATGCCCATGTCGCTGGCCTCACGCAGCAGCAGGGCGATGAGCATGAAGATGCTCACACTGAGCAGAATGAAGGTGAAGTAGTAGTCGCGGCGGTGTCCCTTGGGATAATAGAAGAACTGAACCACACACCAGGTGACTACGGTGTTGATGATGAGACTGACGATGAGCTGCCCCATCATGTCGGAAATTTGCAGGTTCTCTGCGCTGAACAGGGTTTCGAAAAAGTGATTCATGGTTTGTTGACAAATAGGCCATCCCCCCGGCCCGTTGCCTTCCGTTCCCCAACCGGGGGACAAAGCGGCACGTCCGAAGGAGGCTATGGGTTAGTTGGTTTGTTCAAAAGTGGCTTTCTGGCTCACCTTGCGGACACGGATCAGGCGTTTCTTGAAGCGGTTCACACGCAAGGTCGGGTCGGTGACGCAGGCTCCGATGCAGTATTTGCTGAAGCCTGAGGGCTTGATGCGCAGCGTGCGCAACATGGGCAGGATAGGCGAAGGCACGCGTCCGTCGCGCTTCAGCTCAATGACCACAATGTTGCTCATGGCGGCCGACAGTTGCGTCTTGTAGTTGTAGAACTGGATGTCGAAGTCGATGGTGAGCCGTTCTGTCTTAGCCCGGTTGACTAAGGTGATGCGGTTGAAGCGGTTGCCTACTGTCGGCACGAGGTGTTCGAGGCTGAAACCGGTCTTCTGCTGCAGGAAGTCCTGCCCGGCCTGCTCTTCGAGCACAGCCTGCAACGAGGGCACCGGCACGCGGCTCTTGGAAGTCTTGCCGTGGTTGTCCTTTTTCTTCACTTCTAAAAAAGACTGGTCGGAACTCAGATAGGTGCGCACCCTGACCTTGCGCCGGGGGGCATGGCCGGCCTGGTGGGTACGGAACATGAGGTCGCTGGGGTCGTCCCAGTAGGTGGTGGCATAGGGACTGATGCGCCGGCCCTCTATCTCCTGCGAGTAGTAGCTGTCGCGCGTCATTTCGAGCAGGCGCAACAGGGTCGGCAGGTTGGTGAGGTACTTCTGGTCGGTGCGCTTCATGAGCCGGATTTCCGACATCTGCTCCAAGGTGATGGGAGGCATGGCCCGAAGCAACGCATCGATGTGTTCGGTAATATTCTTCATCGCTTTCAAGGTTGGAAAGCCGGAAGCTCTCTTGTTTTTCAACAGTTTAGACTGAGGTTGGGGCTTGGCACACTGAAGAGGCGGATGTGGACGCACACACCGTGCCGGACGGCACCATGAGCCGGGCGAAACAGCACCTTTTCAGGCAACGTTCAAGCCCTAATCTGCGAGCAAAGATAGACTTTAAAAACAGCCGCACCAAGCCGACTGTAACATTTTTGAAACAATTTCGACAAATGCCCTGCGGCACTGGCTTTTCACATGGTAAATGGGGCTAAATGAAGTAGGGGCCAGCCTGCCCCGAACGGGCAAGGACAGGGAAGGCATCGTCCCGAAAGGTACGGCGCGCCTGGCCTCACGCGGAGCGAAGGCTCACGCCGCCATGCGGGACAGCCACGGGAACAGTCCCTACTCGAAGTAGAACGAAAGCACAACCATGCTGACCGTGGCCCGCTCGATGCTTTGGGTGTAGATGAGCTGGCTCGGATCGGTCAGGTCGGGGCGGTTCTTTTGCAGCACATTGCCCAAACCGAAGCAGAACTTCAGTTCAGGGATGAACTTGAAGAAGGGCATGTAGAAGTCGCAGCCCATGCCGACTTCGGCCATGAGGGTGAAGGGCTTGACCTTGAGCTTGGCCTGCTTGGATATGCCGAGGTCGTACATGGGCGACAGCCCCGCAATCACATAGGGGCGGTAGTTGTTGAAGCGCGGCGCAGCCAACTTCACATCGAGCGGCACACCCACATAACACGACTTGAGGTCCTGCGACTCGCGGTTGTCGGTCGAAAGGTCGCGCAGCACAACATGTTTCGAACCGAAATGCAACGAGGGGACGGCCCGCACGCTGACGTAGCGGTTCAGCTTCCACTCGCCCAGCACGCCCACCGAGAAGCCCAGCCCCATTTGGTCGGCCTGCGCCACCCACTGCTGGCCCGTGGCAGGGTCCGTGTAACCGTTGTTTTGCAGCTGGATGGACTGGTCGTGTATGCCGGCAAAGAAGCCGTAGTGGAACTGCCGCTCGTCGATGAAGGGCTTGTTCTGCACACGTCGAGGCTGCGCCCATACCGCATGGCACAGGCAGGCACTATATATAATAAGGAGTAAGCGAAACACTTTCATGATTGACAATATGTATCGGTATAAGAACGCAGAAACGGCCCTTTTATTGCCACAACCAGGCACATAAATCCGCACCTCTCCTCCAAGGACAGCACACCTCGGTCTCCCGCCGCACGGCCCAAGGACAATCAACGCGGCACAGGCTCTGCAAAAAGTTCTGTAACTTTCTTGCCAAAGTCTTTCTGCATTCAAAAAAAAATGCACTACCTTTGCACGCAGTCCTCTCCGCACCGAGCCTCTTGGCCGAGACGGTCTGGACTGAAAGCAAGGACAACCCTTCTACTAACAACTCAATTAACAATTTAACTCTTCTATTATGGCTTACGTAATTAGCGACGATTGCATTGCTTGCGGCACTTGCATTGACGAATGCCCCTCTGGCGCAATTTCTGAAGGCGAAAAGTACTCTATCGACCCCAGCGTATGTGTTGACTGCGGCACTTGCGCCGATGTTTGCCCCTCTGGTGCCATCGCTCCGGGCGAATAACAGACAGCCAGCCAACGACCTACGCACACGGACTTGCAGGTCTTGCCCAAGGCAGAAAGACACAGCCAAGCCAGCTTGGCAAGAAAAGAGTGACGGGACGCGTCCCGCTCACTCTTTTTTTGTTGCACGATTCACGAAGTGCCGGGTTGTCTTTCCTAAGTCTGGACTTGTTTTTCCTAAGTCTGGACTTGTTTTTCCTAAGCCTGGACTTGTTCTTCCTAAGTGCCGAGTCGTTTTTCCTAGTGCCGAGTTGCTCTTCCTTAGTTCCGAGCTACCGATTAATAAATCGCCAGAGAGCGGGCTGAAAGCCCAACAAGCACCCAGCCCAGGGCAACGCCCTGGGTAGGTAGACCGCCGCAAATGCGCCCCGAAGGGGCAAAAGCGTTAGAACACTGGCGTTAAGGGCAAACGCTTTTGCCCTTTCTTTAAGTGCTTCATCGCTTCATGCTTCCTGCCGCCATACTCCTGCGCAATACCGCCCGATAGCCCGCAAAAAACAAAATGGCCGCCGTGAAGAGGCCGCAGCTGAAGGCCACAAACAAGCCCCGTGAACCGAGCCGCAAGGGGAAGGCCAGCACATAACCCACGGGCAGGTTGACCACGATGTAGCTGACAAAGGCTATCCACATCATCGACATGACCTGCGACGTGCCGCGCAGCGCATTGGCAAAGCAAATCTGCATGGCATCGCCCAGCTGGTAGAGCACCAAGGGTGGTATGAGCGACAGCGACAAGGCACACACGGCCGCATCGGTGCTGAACAGGCCGACCAACTGCCGGCCCATACACACAAACACCAACGAAGAAATCACAGCCAAGCCCAACAGAATGTGGCAACCGGCACGCGTGGTCTGGCGCAGCGCGGTCCAGTTGCGCTGGCCGTAGAAGACCGACACGCGGATGCTCAGTCCGGCCCCGAAGCTGTAGTAGAACAGGAAGCCCAGCGTGCTGATGGTGAGCATGACCTGAAAGGCAGCCAAGTCGATGGCCGACACCCACCCGGCCATGATGCCGCTGAAGGCAAAGGCTCCGTTCTCCATGCCCATCTGCAGCGCGATGGGCAGCGACTGGCGGTTGATGTGGCGCAAGGAGGCACGGCCGAAGCACTGCCGCGTCAGGCCGCTGCGATAGAGGGCATACTGCTTGCGCCCCAGCAACACGGCCAGCAGAATGACAGCCATGACCACACGCGAGCAGAAGGTGCTGAGTCCCGCGCCGAGCAGTCCGAGTTCGGGGAAAGGCCCGATGCCATAAATGAGCAGCCAATTGCCCAGTATGTTCAGGCCGTTGCCGGTGAGCAAGGCCCACATGGCCGTACGCGTTTCGGTAATGCCGTCGGTGAACTGGCGCAAGGCGTTGAACAGGGCCAGGAAGGGCACCGAAGCCCACACGGCCAGATAGTAGGGGCGCACCAACGGCATGATTTCGTCGGGCTGGCCCATGTGGTGAAGCTGTGTATAGCCCCACCCCATCACCGCCATGAGCAGCAGGGCGAACAGGAGGTTACACACCACGGCACTGCCCAGCGTAGTGCCGGCCTGCGGCTTGCAACCCCTGCCGAACAGCGAGCCGATGAGCGGGGTCAGCCCGTAGCTGTAGCCCATGAGCAGAAAGACAACGAGGTTGAACACGCTGTTGACAAACGAGGAGGCGGCCAGGGCCTCCGTGCTGTAACGCCCGACCATCATGGTGTCGGCAAAACCCATGATGATGACGCCCAGCTGCCCTACGGCAATGGGCAGGCCCAGCTTGAGTATGGCTTTGTGGTGACGTAACATGTGACAAGGCGCATAAAAAGGGAGCGGAGAATCTGGGGCGGAGTCTGCCTGCGCACCGCTCCGAAATTCTCCGTTCCCTGATGATGTGGTGGCGTGACAACCCGGCTCAACGACGGGCCACACGGATTTTGAATTGCTTGGCTACCACAGCCTGCTTGCCCGAACCGAAGTTGACGGCAAAGAGGACCCAGTCATCGTTCAGGCGGCGCGGGGCACGCACCGTGGCTTTGTAGCGCACGCCCTGCCCCGAGGGCAAGGCCCCCACTGTGGCCGCAGGCGAGACTGCCACCTTGCGGCTGCTGCAGGTGATGTTGGGCGTAACGTTGTAGAGTGTGCGGTCGCCGCGGTTATAGATGTCCATGACCAAGCAGGCTTCCTCTTCGGGGTCGAGGCACTGGTTGTTGTTGCTGTCCAGAAAATGCACGTTGGCCACCTCGATGTATTCGACATCGGCATGGGCCGCCTCAGGCGACTTGTACTTGGGACTCCGATAGGTGCCGTAGTGAACCTCGTCCACGCCGTTGCCATAGGCTTCGGCCTGCCGTTGGCGTGACGCATCGTTGCCTTTCTGCTCGCTGCGGGGCGCAGCGGCTGCCGCACCGATAGCACCGCCAATCACCATGCCGGCCAGTGTGCCTGTGTCGGCACCGCGCGGCCCGCCCATCAGCCCGCCGATGCTCGAACCGAACATGCCGCCCAGCGAACTGCCTGTGGCCACGGCATTGAACTGCCGGTAACTGCTGCACGAGCTGAGTGTGAAGGCTGCCGAAAGCAGCAGGATGAACACTTTCTGCATGGCTGTATTACTTTACGGTAATCACGAGGTACTTGCTGACACTCCAGAAGGTGGTGGGGTTGGTAATGCGCAGCACGTACTGGCCCTGTGCGTCCTTTTCGAGCGTGTAGGAACCTGCGGGGTGGTTGGTCATGAGCTTCGCACTCTTGGAGTAGAGCTTAATGGTCTTGGTTACGCGCAGGTCGATACGCGTGAAGTAGTCCTTGTTGAAGTTGTTGGACTTGAGCACTTCGCCGCCATCCAGAATGCGCTGTTCGCTCAGCTCCTTCTTGGTGCCGAACACGTAGTAGGCCGTGTTCAGCTCCTTGTCCTGAGCCTCCACCTGACGTTCCTTTTCCTCGTTCTTGCGGGTCAGGTCGCCCACGTTCTCGTTGAGGGTGTTGATCTGCTCGCCCTGTTCGGCTATCTGGATATCCTTGGCCTGCAGCTGGGCGCGCAGTTCCTCGATTTCGCGGTTCTTCTCTTCGAGCTGCTTGTTGAAGTTTTCGACCATCTCCTCCAGCTTGGCCTTGGTCCGGGCATCGCTCTGGTTCGAGTTGCGCAGCTGCTGGCGCAGGCTGGCTATCAGCTCGCGGTTCAGGCGCAGGGTGCGCTGGATGAAGGCCATGTTCTCGACAATGGCCTGCCGGTTGGCGCCTTCGCCCTGTTGGTTCTCTACGTTGACACGTCCCTCGGCCTCATTGATCTGGTCAAATCCGTCCTGAATCTGCGAGAGGGTCTCGATGAGGTCGCTCGACTCGTTCTGCGACTGGGTGAGTGCCTGGCGCAGGGAGTCGATGGTAGCCTCACTGGGGTCGTATGCTTCCTGTTCCTTCTCCTTCTTGGTATTGCATGACACGATGCACATCGTGCACACCGCTGCCAACAGCATTACAATCTTCTTCATATTCGTTCTCTTTTGGTTTTCTGACATTGAACGGTGCGGGCTGTCTCAAAGCTCGTCTGGCTCTGTCTGCCGGTCACCATTATTCCTTTTCTTTTCTCTCTTGGGTGCTTCGCAGCCTTCAACGACCAGCACAAACTCGCCCCGCGGTTCCGTCTGCTGAAAGTGCTCCAGCACCTCGGCCAGCGTGCCGCGCACCGTTTCCTCGTGGAGTTTGGAAATCTCGCGGCAGGCGGCACAGCGCCTTTCGGGGCCGAATGCCTCGGCGAACTGCGCCAGCGTCTTCACCACCCGATAAGGCGATTCGTAGAATATCATGGTGCGCGTCTCGGTGCGCAGGGCTTCAATGCGCGTGCTGCGTCCCTTCTTCTGGGGCAAGAAACCCTCGAAGGCAAACTTCTCGCACGGCAGGCCCGAGCTGACCAAGGCTGGCACGAAAGCGGTAGGGCCGGGCAGGCACTGCACGGTCACTCCACGCGCCACACAGGCGCGTACCAGCATAAAGCCAGGGTCGGAGATGCCGGGGGTACCTGCATCCGATATCAGGGCCATCACCTCGCCCGCTGCCATACGGGCGGCAAAGGCATCGGCCGTTTGGTGCTCGTTGAACTTGTGATGCGAAAGCAGCTGGTTCTTTATTTCAAAGTGTTTGAGCAGCAGGCCCGACGTGCGCGTGTCCTCGGCCAGCACCAAGTCGGCCTCTTTGAGCACCCGCAGCGCGCGCAGCGTGATATCCTCCAAATTACCCACAGGAGTGGGCACCAAATAAAGCATTCCCATAACTTTCGGTCACAAATTCGGGGCAAAGATAGTGCAAGTGAGAGCAATACAAAAGAAAACTCCGCAGGATTTTCTTTTGTATGGCCGAACGCAGCCTTTCTCAGCCAAAGTAACGGATTAAAGTAAATGAAGCGCAGGCCCAAATAAGAATAACTGTAGCTAAGAGGCAACGGTGCACTGGGAGGGCGTGGCTTCCAGCCCGCCCTGTTGCCAAGCCAATCTGAAGCGGCGGTGCACTGGGAGGGCGTGGCTTCCAGCCCGCCCTGTTGCCAAGCCAATCTGAGGCGATGGTGCACTGGGATGGCTACATCCCGGTTTGAATCATTGGATGAAACATCCGTTCAACCTTTTCTTGTTATATAATAGATAGTACACTGCCGAGCCGCAGCCTATCTTTGCCCGACACAGGAAGTTAACCGATAATAAATGCCACCCAAGTATTTGGCCTGCGACACAGAAGAAGTACCTTTGCCACGAATTGGGCACGTGCGGCCTACCCAAACGACATGCGTCCGGCAGCACCGCCCCACCCTATCCAAACAGACACGAACACTCATTATATATATAAGCACATGAAACGAAAAATCGCACTCATAACGGGAGCTACCAGCGGCATCGGTGCCGGCTGCGCCCGACGTTTTGCACAAGGAGGCTACGACTTGATTATCACGGCACGGCGCAACGAACTGCTACAGACATTGAAAACGGAATTGGAGGACGCTGGAGTCAGGGTGCTGCCCCTCTGCTTCGACGTGCGCGACCGCGAGGCTACCCGACAGGCTATCGAAACACTGCCCGCCGACTGGCAGGCCATCGATGTGCTGGTGAACAATGCCGGACTGGCCCGCGGACTGGAACCGGAGTATGAAGGCTCGTTTGACGACTGGGACGAGATGATTGACACCAACATCAAGGGACTGCTCAACGTGACACGCTTCGTAGTGCCCGGCATGGTGCAGCGCAACAGCGGACACATCATCAACATCGGTTCGGTGGCTGGCGATGCAGCCTATGCCGGCGGCAACGTGTACTGCGCCACCAAGAGTGCAGTCAAGGCTATCACCGACGGACTGCGCATCGACGTGGCCCACACCCGCATCAGAGTGACCAACCTGAAGCCCGGACTGGTCGAAACCAACTTCTCGAACATTCGCTTCCATGGTGATGATGCCCGTGCCGACAAGGTGTATGAAGGCATCCAGCCGCTCACCGGCAACGACATTGCCGATGTGGCATTCTTTGCGGCCTCTGCCCCCGAACACGTGCAGATAGCCGAAGTGCTGGTGCTGGCCACCCACCAGGCCAACGGCACGGTGATTCACCGCGAAGCATAATACCATTCAGATTATGGACCAGTTCAAAATGGGAGGGCGGTCGCCCATCACCTTCGACCGCTTCGTGCGGGGCGCCATAGGTGTCTTGCTCGTGGTGGGTATCGGCGCACTCATCTATTATCTCAGCGCGGTCCTCATCCCGTTCTTCGTGGCTTGGGTCGCAGCCTACCTGCTCTACCCTATCGTGCGCTTTCTCCAGAAGTACTGTTTCATTCGCAACCGTCTGGCCGCCATTGTCCTGACCCTGCTGCTGACCTGCGGCACGCTGGGCGGGTTCTTCTACCTGATCGTGCCGCCCATGGTCGAGGAGTGTGCGCACCTCAAGGACGTGGCTCTCAACTACATTCACCGGGGAGCTGACAGCACTGCCGTGCCGGAATACGTGCAGGACTACCTGCAACGCCACGTCAACGAGTATCAGATTGAGAACCTGCTGCAACAGGAGGACTTCATGGCGGCCGTGAAGACCACCGTGCCCAAGGTGTGGGAAGTGTTGTGGAGCACGGCCAACCTCATCTTCAACGTGGTGGCCTCACTCATCGGACTGCTCTACCTGCTCTTCCTGCTCACTGACTACGAAAAGTATGCCAACCGCTGGATTACATTCATCCCGCGCCACAAGCGACGCTTTGCCGCCCAGTTGGTAGCCGACATCGAACATGGCATGGCCGGCTACTTCCGGGGTCAGGCCCTGGTAGCCCTCAGCAACTGCGTCATGTTCTCGATAGGCTTTCTGATTATCGGCTTCCCCATGCCCATCGGTCTGGGCTGCCTCATCGGCCTCATCAGCTTTGTGCCCTATCTGCAGGTAGTGGGCTTTGTGCCTGCTGCCCTGCTCGCCCTGCTGAAGTCGGCCGAAACGGGACAGAACTTCTGGTGGCTGCTGCTGTTAGTGCTCATCGTCTATTTGGTGGTACAGGTGCTGCAAGATACCATCTTCACCCCGCGCATCATGGGCAAGATCATGGGGCTTCCGCCAGCCATCATCCTGCTTTCGTTGTCGGTGTGGGGCTACGCCTTCGGCATCATCGGCCTCATCCTGGCACTCCCTGTCACCACATTGGCCATTTCCTACTACAAGCGTTACGTGGTGGGTGACAGCGACATACTGAACGACAAGCTTGACCCCGAAACGATTGCCGTGGCCAAGGAAGCAGGCATCTATGTCGAAAAGCCTGTAACCCCCGACACCACGCCGGCCGAACAGTCCGGCACCACCGTCCACACTCCGCAAACCCACGATGACCAGCAGGAAGCTCCGCACCACCCTGCTCCCATCCAAGCAGGCGGCCAAGCAGGCGGCCAAGTCGCAGAAAGCGAAAAAAGGACGGAATAATTTGGCCAATTCAAACGATGTACGTACTTTTGCACCGCCTAACAGCAAAACAGGTAGATCCGCTAGCTCAGCTGGTAGAGCACAACACTTTTAATGTTGGGGTCTTGGGTTCGAACCCCAAGCGGATCACAATGAGGCATGGCACGTGAATAACGCGCCAGCCTTTGGTGT
>JBJEAF010000094.1:0-15381 GCA_051868755.1 Alloprevotella sp. | reverse complement strand
CTTTTAGTTTAAAAGGTTAAATAATTCAGGTCTCGTCTCGGCTTTAGGGTAATCAGAGTCTGTTTTTATCGGGTTTTAGGTTGTCATTATTGTTGTCTGCGTCCTTTCCAACGAGATGAAAACTTTTAAATTTCCGGACGCGTGTAAGATTCTGCAAGCTCAGGTATAGACTGCTTAAAAGTTGCTGCAAATATAGAAAGCATAACGAAATATTAGCTAACAGGGGGGGGTGAAAAAACATAAGTTAAGAATAATTATGTTTAGGCCTCTTTTTGTTTGCGCATTTGCTGGTGAAATGTGCAGAAGAAGAGAGGTTATAAACGCCCGCAAAGGAATCGTTTTTGTGAAGTGGCATCGCTTTGTGCCTCTCCGGCACTTCGTGAAAACAACACGGCGTGGCAGAATGCTGCCACGACATGGCAAAAAACGGCCATGCCATGGCAGGATGCTGCCATGGCAAGTGGGAAATACAACTCGGCACTTAGGATTTTCTGGGCGGCACTTAGAAAAAAACAACTCGGCACTTAGGAAAAACAACTCGGCACTTAGGATTTTCTAAGTGCCGAGTTGTTTTCAGGCATGTTCTGTGGAGTGGGAGCGCAGTTGCCTGCGGCGCAGGCGGGCGGCTTGCCAAGCCTGTAGCAGCCGTTGGCGCGAGTGGAGCATGGAGGTGCGGTAGACCACGCAGGCAGTGAGGCAGTAGACCACCGCCTGCAGCCACAGCATGGCCCACTCCTGACGGAGGTCGCCCAGCGGCGCGCCCATGTTGTTGATAGCCACGAACCCCTTGATGCCGAAGGTGGAGGGGAAGAGGTAGCTGATGGTCTTCCACACTGACGGAACCGCGCTGCCCGGCCACGACAGGCCCGAGATGAAGAGCAGCGGTACCGAGGTGAACACGATGAGCAGGATGCACATTTCGCGGTTGCGCACCAGCGCGCTCACCGTCATGGCAAAGAAGATGCTGGCCACGACGTAGGGGAGCATAAAGAGAGCCATGTCGGCCGGACGGCCCAGCTGTGACAGCTCGAACAGGTGGGGCACCACGCCCAACACATAGACCGAGATGGGAATGTAGACAAGCAGATAGGCCAGCGACTTGGCCCACACGATGCGCAGCAGGCCGCGACGGTGGCGGCCGAAGGGCACGAGCGAGCGGAAGCGGTTCTGCTCCCGCGCTGTGCCGGCTGCCATGCCCACGCCGAGCAGCAGGGTCTGTTGGATGATGAGCACCAGCACGGCGGGAATGAGGAAGGTGGCGAAGCCGTTTTGCGGATTGAAGACCGACACCTCCTGATAGGTGATGGGATGTTCGGCCACCTGGTCCTGTTCGGCGGTCGTGCCGCCCGCACGCTTCACCTTGATTTGCGCGTTCAGGTCGAGGCTCGCGTTGGTGGCGGCGGTGAGTACCGCTTTATAATAGAGCATACCGCCGAGGTCGGAGTAGGCACTCACGGCCACCTGTTCGCCGCGTGCCAGCCGGCGGCTGAAGTCGCGGGGCACGCAGACCGCACCGTAGGCTTCGCGCCGTTTGACCAGCTCTTGCGCTTCGGCCATGTCGGCACAGTAGGCGGTGATTCGCACGTCGGACGTGGCATCCAGGTGGCGCAGGAACTCGCGGCTCTGCGTGCTGCGGCAGTCGTCAACCACGGCCACGGGCAGCTCGTGGAGCACCTCGTTGGTGTAGATGAAGGCGTAGAGCAGCGGGTAGCCCAGGGGCACGAGCAGGCAGAAGATGAGCACGCCCTGGTCCTTGAAGACGCCGAGCAGCTCCTCGCGAAACAGGTGGCTCCAGTCCGAAAAGGCTTGTTTCCAGTAGTTCATGGGGGATGATTTATTGTGTTCGGGTTTTGCAGGTATTTGCAGTTGCTTGACAAGCGTTCAAGGGCGGGTCCTATTGCAGGTTGTCAAGCGTTCAGGGCGCGCCCCGCTTTGGGGCTATGCGCTCACTTGCACAATCTTTATAACCTTATAACCTGATAACCTCATAACCTAAGCAACGCTACCCTCCTACGGCAGGTAGGCGTATTCCCTGAGCACCTTGCCCAGTCGCGGCAGGCAGAGCAGGGGGAGCAGGGCGAAGGCGAGCAGGCACGACACGTAGGGCCACGCATTCGGCAGGGCGTAGCCGTTGAGCGCACTGTTCACGTAGAGCAGGTAGTAATGGCGCAGCGGGAAGAGCCAGGCCAGGCCCTGCAGGACGGGGTGCATGGCCATACACGGAAACGACATGCCGCAGATGCTGAACGAGATGACGCCCCATAGCGAGGCGAACGACAGGCCCAGGCGCAGCGTGGGGAGCATCGTGAACATGAATACGCCCAGTCCTTGGCAGCCCGCCACGAAGAGGGCCATGATGAGCCACATGCGTGGCAGTCCGCAGTGGCAGGGGAAGTGCAGGTGGCCGTAGAGCCACCACACACACACCGTACCGGTAAAGAGGAACACCAGCAGCTGCGGCAGGAGCTTGCCTGTGAGGGCCGCAGCCGTAGAGCCGCCGGAGCGTCGCAGCAGAGCCCGCGCTGTGTTGAACTTCAGTTCGGTGCCCAGACTGTAGACAGTGATCATGAAGACGAAGAGGCCGAGCACGCCCGGAATGAGCAGGTTCGAGAGGTAGATGCTGTAGTTGAGCCACGGGTTGCCCACCGCGTGCATGTCGATGACGACGGGTTGCAGGTAGGCCATGGCCTGCCGTTCGGTAGCTCCTTTGGCATAGAGCACCGACCGCGAGGCCGCACCCGAGGCCAGCTCCGACATCATGCGCATGTCACGGTAGAGGAGCGAGCCGGCCACGAGGTAGGAGTGGTTGGTGTAGAACGACACGGTAGGCACGCGCTGGCGGTTGGCCTCGGAGGCCGTGCCGTGGGGAATGAGGTAGAAGCCGTAGACCTCTCCCTGCTGCACAGCGCGCCGTGCCTCGCCCACGTTGGCATATACGCGGGCCACGTTGACCATCTGGAAGGCATCGAGGTTACGCGCGATGTTGCGGCTCGTGGCGGAGTTGTCCTCATCGACCAACCCTAACGGCAGCTTCTCGGGGAGGCCCTCCGACATGAGCGAGGTGAAGAACAGGCAGCAGAGCAGCGGGGCCGCCACCATGCAGAAGGCATAGACGGGCTGGCGCAGCATACGCCGCCACTCGCGCAGGAATGGGAACTTCATAGCGTGTGAGGATTAGAGGGGTGGAGTGGGGCACTATTCGGCAGCTTGCTGCAGCAGTACGCTCATGCCCGGACGCAGGCCTTCAACAGCTTCGACGGGTGCGGCCTTCACTTCGAAGGTCTTGCGGTCGAACTGGCCCGTCGTCTTGGTCGCCTTCCAGGCGGCGTAGGAGCCGAGATCCTTCATGTAGTACACCTTGAGCCGCACCGGACGGTCGCCCAATGCGGGCACGGTGGCTTCGACGGTGCCGTTCATGGGGAAAGAGCGGAGCAGGTCCTCGCGCACGTTGAACGAGACCCACATGTCGTGCATGAGGGCAATGTTCATGATTGGCGCGCCCGTGCCTACGAGTTCGCCCACTTGTGGGAATATCTCGGTCACTTCGCCATCGGCCGAGGCCGTCAGTACCGTTTCGCGCAGGTAGGAGTTCACCTCGCTCACGGCCCCTTGGGCACGGCTCACCATGGCGGCGGCCGCCTCCTTGTCCTCACGTTCGGCCCCGTTGCGCGCCATGTCGTACTGCGCCTTGGCAGCCTTCTCGGTGGCCACCGAGGCGTTGAGGTTGGCGGTGGCCTCGTCGAGCTTCTGGGCCGTCATGACCCCCTGCTCATGGAGCCGTCTGACGCGGTCGAAGGTCTTCTGGGCAATCTCGGCTCCGGCCTTGGCCTTCTGCCACATTTCGTAGGCAGCGGCAATCTGTTCCTGGCGCGCGCCCTTCTCGGCCTTGCGGTTCTGGGCTTCGGCCATCTGTTCGGCCGCCCGTGCCTGAGCCATCTTGGCCGTCACGTCGGGCGCTTCGAGCACGGCCAGCGTGTCGCCGGCGTGGACCGTCTGGCCCTCCTTTACATAATACTTCAGGATGCGGCCCGGCACCTTGCTCGACACGCGGTATTCGGTGACATCGGCCTGACCCTGTATGGTCTCGTCGGTTTCGCTGAAGGCATACAGGCCGCCGACAGCGGCCAGCAGCACTACGCCCGCAAGAATCAGGATAGCGGGCAGGAAGTTGGGTTTTTGTGCAGACATATCTGGAAGAAGTGTTTTTGTTGTTACTGGAGGGGTAACGCGTTATGAGGTTATGGGCTTACGGTTGGCAAGCGTTCAAGCCATGGAGTCCCATTGCCGGTTGTCAAGCGTCCAAGGCGCGCCCCGAAGGGGCAACGAGCGCATAGCCCAGGGCAACGCCCTGGGTGGAATGAAGCGATGAAGTGCGCCCTGAAAGGGCAAAAGCGTTAGAAGACAAGCGTTATGAATGTTAGGAGACAAGCGTTACTAACAGACGCTTTTGCCCTTGCAGGGCGCATTTGCGGCGGTCAACCAACCCAGGGCGATGCCCTGGGCTATGCGCTCGTTGCCCCTTCGGGGCGTGCCTTGGACGCTTGACAACCTGCAATGGGGCGTGCCCCGAACGCTTGTTCCCCAATCTGGAAGAACTCGCGAAAGCTGAATGAACAACAAGCCTACAGTCCGATGGCCTTGGCGTAGGCGGCGCGGCAGAGCTTCGTGTCTATTTGTGCGTCAATCTTGTCGCTGTGCGCCTGCAGCCAGGCTGTTTGGGCCGCCAGCAGGTCAGAGGTGTTGATGACCCCTTCGGCAAATCCCACCTGGGCCGTGCGGAGGTTCTCTTCGGCCTTGTCGAGGTTGCGCACGCTCAGTTGCAGCTTGCGCACCGCCTCATTCACGCGGAAGGCCTCCTGTGTGACCTGCAGTTCCACCTGTTCGCGCACCTCGTCGCGGCGCAGGCCCGCCATGGCGGCTTCGGCCCGTGCGGCCCGTACCTTGTATTTGCCTTCGCCCCAGTTCCACACCGGCACCTTCAGCATCACCCCGATGCCCCACGTGCCGTTGAACTTGCGCTCAAAGCTGTTGAACACGTTCGGGTTCGACACCAAGTAGCCCGCCGTGAGGGCCACCTGCGGCAGGAAGGCCGATCGTTCGATCTTTACCTTCTCGGCGTAAATCTCGTGGGCCGTGGCGAGCTGTCCCAAGTCGGGACGGTTGCGCAGGGCCGCATCGACATCGGGTGCGAGCGGCGACTCGTCGGCCTCCAGACACGCCCGCTGCTCGTCGGCCAGCATAGGCTTGGAGTCCAACGGCAGTCCGCAGAGCTGGCAGAGCAACATGCGCGACAGCGTGAGCGCGTCGTCCACCTTGGCCAGCGTCATTTCGGCCTCGTTCAGCTTCACGCCCACCGAGAGTGCGTTGCTCCGCGTAGCCACCCCCTCGGCCACCATCTTGGCCATGTCGCTGTCGAGGTGGGCCAGCATGTCGCGGTACTGCGTGGCCAACCGCTGCTTGTTGGCGAGCGAGACTGTCTGCCAGTAAGCCTGGTCAACGGCCAGCACCACCTCGTTGCGGTCGGCGCGCAGCTGGTCGGCCGCCACCTGCTGTTGCAGTTGCGTGATGCGGTCGTAGGCCCTGATCTTGCCGCCCATGTAGAGCGGCTGTGTGAGCAGGATGAGTCCCGCCGTCATGTTGCGCGTGTCAGTGTGGAGCGCGTCGGTGAGCTGCTGTCCCAGCGAGTTGCCCGCCAGTTCCAGCCCCGGCAGGTAGGCCGTGAGCCCTTGCAGCAGGGGGAGCAGGTCGGGGTGTTGCGTGGCAAACTGCTGTACGGCCTGGCTGATGCCCCCGGCAGCCGAGGTGCCGAGGTTGTTCAGCGTGTGCTTCTGTTCGTCGCTCAGCAGCGACACCTGTTTGCCCGTGCGCATATATCCGGCCGTCAGGCTCAGCTTGGGCAGGTAGTTGGTGCGTGCGGCCTGCTGTTCGAAGTGCGCCTTCTGCAGGGCCGTCTGGCTGATGGCCAACTGCTTGTTGCGCTCCAAAGCCAGCCTGCGGCAACTGTCGGGCGTAAGTGCCGTTTGCGCTTGCAGGCCACAGGCTATGAGGGCGCAGACGGCAACCAGTAGGGTTCGTGTAGTCAGAATCATATAGGTAACATGATGATGTAGGCGGCAAAGGTAAGGATTATTCAAGGCCACCTGCCCGAAAGATGCTCTAAAAAAGAAAAATCGAACAAACGTGCCGTAGTTGAGGTGTGACGTGCAGGAGCGCAGCCGGGTCCGGCAGGCAGCGCGCGGAAGTGAGAAGAACGTTTCGGAAGGCAGTAAGATAGATTTCTGTGACGAAATATTTGTAAAAACACACAAATGTCTATTTTTGCACCGCTAAACTCGGCATGCTGCAACTCTGAAGAACCGTTCGGCTTTCCCCTTTCGTGAGCCACGGCTTCAGGGGAGACGGCACAGACAAAACCAAAAGACCTATGATAAGAATAGCCATACAGGCCAAGGGACGGCTGAATGAAGACAGCATGGCCCTGCTGGCCGATGCCGGCATAGACGTGACGGCAAGCAAACGCAAACTCGTGGCGCAGGCCACGGGATTTCCCCTCGAAGTACTCTACCTGCGCGACGACGACATACCCCAGGCCGTGGCCATGGGCGTGGCCGACGTGGGCATAGTGGGGCTGAACGAAGTGGCCGAACGCCGGCAGAGCGTGCGCGTGGTGATGCCTTTGGGCTTCGGTGCCTGCCGCATCTCGCTGGCCGTGCCCCGCGATGCCGGCTACGGAGGCTTGGACTGGTTCAACGGCAAGCGCGTGGCCACGTCCTACCCCCACGTGTTGCACGACTTCTTCGCGCAGCACGGCGTGCAGGCCGAGATTCACGAGATAGCCGGTTCGGTGGAGATAGCCCCCGCCGTGGGGCTGGCCGACGCCATCTTCGACATCGTGTCGAGCGGCGGTACGCTGGTGCAGAACGGGCTGGTCGAGGTCGAAAGGGTGTTCCACTCCGAGGCCGCCCTTATCGCCCACCCGCAGCTTGCGCCCGAAAAGCAGGCCGACCTCGACAAACTGCAATTCCGCTTCTCGTCGATCATCGAAAGCCGCGGCATGAAATACGTGCTCATGAACATCCCCAAACAGCAGGTTGCCGCCGCCGTAGCCCTCATCCCGGGAATGCGCAGCCCGACCGTGCTCCCCTTGGCCGACGAAGGCTGGTGCTCGCTCCACGTCGTGATTCGCGAAGCCGAACTCTGGGAAAAGATAGAACAGCTCAAGGTGCTGGGTGCCGAAGGCATCCTGGTGCTCGCCTTGGAGAATATGATAAGATAGGAGGAAGCAAAGCTGGATGTTTGGGGTTTATAGTTTATAGTTGAAAAGTTTATAATGATACGCACTGAGCGGCTGACGACAGCACCTCATAGTGGCCTTATAAACTTCAAACCATAAGCTCTAAACTATAACGATATGCTCAGTGACTGTCCTTATAAGCTTTCAACTCTTCAACTATAAACTTTCCTTATAGGAACCATGGACATCATACTCAATCCGCCAGTAGCCGAATGGCCGCAGCTGGCCGAACGGAATATACCGGCCGACGACGACATAGCCCGCAGCGTGCAGCAGATTGTGAGCCGCGTGCAACAACAAGGCGATGCCGCCCTCTACGATTTCGCCCGCCAGTTCGACGGGGCCGAACTCGACACCCTCGAGGTGACGCAGGCCGAGCTGCAACAGGCCGAGGAGGCCGTCGCCCCCGAAGTGAAGCGCGCCATGCAGCAGGCCGCCCGCAACATCCGTGCCTTCCATGCCGCACAGCTGCCAGAGGGCGTGCAGGTCGAAACCCAGCCGGGCGTGGTCTGCGAACAGCACGCCGTGGCCCTGCAGCGCGTGGGACTCTACATACCCGGCGGCAGGGCCCCCCTCTTCTCGACCGTGCTCATGCTCGCCCTGCCCGCCAAGATAGCGGGTTGTCCCGAAGTCGTGCTCTGTACGCCCCAAGGCCGCAGCGGACACATCGCTCCCGAAATACTCTGCGCCGCCCGGCTGTGCGGTATCGACCGCGTGTTCCGCGTGGGCGGAGCGCAGGCCGTGGCAGCCATGGCCTACGGCACCGAGAGCATCCCCCGGGTAGACAAAATCTTCGGTCCCGGCAACCGCTACGTCACCAAGGCCAAGCAGCTGGTCCAGAACCAGGTGGCTATCGACATGCCGGCCGGTCCGAGCGAAGTGCTCGTGATGGCCGACGACAGTGCGCGGCCCGACTTCGTGGCAGCCGACATGCTCTCGCAGGCCGAACACGGGCCTGACAGCCAGGCCGTGCTCGTGTGCCACAGTGCCGATTTTGCCCGGCAGGTCGAAGCCGAGGTCGAACGTCAGGCCGCGCTGCTCAGCCGTGCCGACTCAGTGGCCGCCTCGTTGGCCCACAGCCGCATCGTGGTGCTCGACAGCGAAGACAGCCGCATCGCCTTTGCCAACCAGTATGCCGCCGAGCACCTCATCATCGCCACCCGTTCGCCCCGCAGCATAGCCGCCCGCATCACCGCCGCAGGCAGCATCTTCCTGGGCCACTATTCGCCCGAGAGTGCCGGCGACTACGCTTCGGGCACCAACCACACCCTGCCCACCGGCAGCTGGGCGCGGGCCTACAGCGGCGTGAACATCGACAGCTTCCAGCGCAAGATTACCTGGCAGGAACTCAGCCCCGCCGGACTGGCCGCGCTGGCCCCCACCATTACCACCATGGCACAGGCCGAGGGGCTCGATGCCCATGCCGCTGCCGTGACCGTACGCACAGCCACTGCCGACGGTTTTCAGACCGCAACACCGGCGGACGCGCAGCCCGTTGCTACCACCATCACCGAAGTGCTTTCGTGGGTGCGCCCCAACATCAGGCAGCTCGCGCCCTATTCCACCGCCCGCGACGAGTGTCGCGGCGGCAGCATACACACCTGGCTCGATGCCAACGAGAGCCCCTATGACAATGGCGTGAACCGCTATCCCGACCCCCACCAGCTGCGCCTCAAGCAGGCCATTGCCCGGCTCAAGGGCGTGCAGCCCGAACAGCTGTTTGTGGGCGGCGCAGGCAGCGACGAAGCCATCGACCTCACCTTCCGCATCTTCTGCGAGCCGGGCGCAGACAATGCCGTGGCCATCGCGCCGAGCTACGGTGTCTATCAGGTCGCAGCCGACACCAACCATGTCGCCCTGCGCACCGTGCCCCTCGGACCCGACTACAGCCTGCCCGTCGAAGCCCTCCTGGAGGCCGCCGATACCCACACCAAGCTGCTGTGGATTTGTTCGCCCAACAATCCCACGGGCAATGCCTTCGACACCGCCCGGCTCGAACAGCTCGCCGACCGCTTCAGGGGCATGGTGGTGGTCGACGAAGCCTATGTGGACTTCTCGCCCCGAGGCTCCATGCTGCCAGCCCTGCAGCGTCATCCCAACCTAATCGTGCTCCAGACCTTCTCGAAGGCATGGGGCATGGCCTCCCTGCGGCTCGGCATGGCCTTTGCCGCCCCCGAAGTGGCCGCGCTCTACGCCAAGGTGAAATACCCCTACAACGTCAACGGACCCACCCAGGAGGCCGTCATGCAGCGCATCAGTCAGGGACTGCTGGGCGAGGTCGAGGAAATATGCGCCCAGCGCGCGCTGCTGGCCGATGCCCTGCCCCGCATGGCCTGTGTGGAGAAGGTTTACCCCACCGATGCCAATTTCTTCCTTATTCAAGTAGCCGACCCCGACCGCCTCTACGACTGGCTCGTGAGCCAGGGCGTAATGGTGCGCAACCGCCACCGTGTGGCCGGATGCGAAGGCTGCCTGCGCATCACCATTGGCACGCCCGACGAGAACCGTCGCCTGCTCGACCTGCTGCGCCGCTACGGCAGCGCGGCGGAAAGGGGTGGCACTCCCGAACCACAGGCTTCAACCCCAACGGACAGCAGGCCGCTCAAGCGCGCACTCTTCATCGACCGCGACGGTACGCTCATACGCGAGCCCGCCGACGAGCAGATAGACAGCCTCGAAAAGCTCGAGTTCGTGCCCGGCATGATTTCGGCCTTGCGCTCCATTGCCCAACTCGACTACGAGCTGGTGATGGTGAGCAACCAGGACGGACTGGGCACAGCCTCCTTCCCCGAAGAGACCTTCTACCCCGCCCACAACAAACTGCTCGACACCCTGGCCGGCGAGGGCATACACTTCGCCGCACAATACATTGACCGCAGCTTCCCCGCCGACGGCGCTCCCACGCGCAAGCCCGGCACCGCCATGCTCACCGCCTACATGCAGGGCGACTACGACCTGGCCCACAGCTACGTGATCGGCGACCGCCTCACCGATGTAGAGCTGGCCCACAACCTGGGCGCGCGTGCCCTGTGGCTCGGCGGCGACCGACAGCAGCTGCCCGACGCATTGCGCGGCAGCTTGGCCTTGGTCACGCCCCGCTGGAGCGACCTGGCCGAGTACCTGCGCCGCACCGTCCGCCGCTCCGAAGTGCGCCGTCAGACAGCCGAGACCCGCATCCGCGTGCAGGTGGACCTCGATGGCGAACTGCCCACCCACATCCACACTGGCCTGCATTTCTTCGACCACATGCTCCAGCAGCTTCCCCACCACGCCGGCATCGGCCTTGACCTGCGCTGTGCGGGCGACTTGGAGGTCGATGAGCACCACACCATGGAGGACGTGGCCCTCGCCCTGGGCGAAGCCCTGCGCCGTGCCCTGGGCAGCAAGTTGGGCATTGGCCGCTACGGCTTCGTGCTGCCCATGGATGATGCCCGCGCCACCGTCCTGCTCGACCTCGGCGGCCGTGCCGACTTCAGCTGGCACGTGCCCTTCAGCCGCGACCGCGTGGGCGACACGCCGACCGAGATGTACCGCCACTTCTTCCAGTCGCTGAGCACCGCCATGCAGTGTAATCTCCAAATCGAAGCCGAGGGCGAAAACAACCACCACCTCATCGAAGGCGTGTTCAAGGCGTTTGCCCGTGCGCTGCGCCAGGCCGTCAGCCGCAACGTGTTTAAGTACGAACTACCTTCAAGCAAAGGAACCTTATGATAGCCATTATAGACTACGGCATGGGCAATCTGCGTTCGGTCGAGAATGCCCTCCACCGTTTGGGAGCCGAATACGAGCTGACCGCCGCCCCTGTGCGCCTGCAGCAGGCCGACCGCGTGCTGCTGCCCGGCGTGGGCCATGCCGCCGAGGCCATGGCGCGCCTGCGTCAGGCCCGGCTCACCGAACTGATCCCCAACCTGCGCCGCCCCGTGCTGGGCATCTGTGTGGGCCTGCAGGTGCTGTGCCGCCATTCGGCAGAGGGCGACTGCGACTGTCTGGGCGTGTTCGACACCTTCGTCCGCCGCTTTCCCGAAAGTGCCGGGGCCAAGGTGCCCCACATGGGCTGGAACAGCATCGGCAACCTCGACAGCAAGCTCTTTGCCGACATCAGCGGCGGCAGCCACGTCTACTACGTCCATTCCTACTATCCCGCCCTCTGTCCCGACACCGTGGGCACCACGCGCCACGGCGACTGCCTCTTCAGCGCCGCCCTGAAGTACGAAAACTTCTACGCCACCCAGTTCCACCCCGAGAAGAGCGGCGAAGTGGGCGAGCGCATACTCCGCAATTTCCTGAATTTGTAACCGAACGAGTTCTCCATGATACAGATCATTCCCGCCGTTGACCTCATCGACGGTCGCTGCGTGCGCCTGTCACAGGGCGACTATGCCCGCCAGACCACCTACGATGCCGATCCCGCCGACATGGTGCGCCGCTTTGCCGACCACGGCCTGCAGCGCATCCATGTGGTAGACCTCGACGGAGCCAAGGCATCGGCTCCCTGCAACCTGCGCACCCTCGAACGCATGGCCGCTGCCGCCGGTGCACAGATAGAGTGGGGAGGCGGGCTGAAGAGCGACGAAGCCCTGCGCGATACCTTCAATGCCGGAGCCACCTGGGCCGTGGTGGGCAGTCTGGCCGCCCGTCGGCCCGAAGTCTTTGCCGGCTGGTTAGACCGCTTCGGCCCCGAGCGCATGGTGCTTGGAGCCGACGTGCGCGAGGGGAAAGTGTCCGTTTCGGGCTGGCTCGAAGACCTCGACCTCAGCATCGACGACCTCGTGCGCCGCTTCCTGCCCCACGGCCTGATCCAGGCCATCTGTACCGACATCACCCGCGACGGCATGTTGCAAGGCCCATCGACCGAACTCTACACCCGCCTGCAGGAAGCCTTCCCCGCAGTCAGCTTCTGCGTGTCGGGCGGTATCTCCTCGATGCACGACATCCGCCGGCTCAATGACCTCGGACTGCGCCGCGTCATCGTCGGCAAGGCCCTCTACGAAGGGCGCGTCACCCTGGCTGAATGCGAAGAGTTCCTTGTAGCAAATAGTTTGTAGAAAAAAGGCTTGTAGTTGAAGAGTTTAAAAGCTTGTAAGAATCGTCACTGAACGGATGATTGCTGCGCTTTACAGTAGTCTTGTAAACTCTCAATTCTCAACTTTAAACTAAAATTCCTTCCATGCTGACCAAACGAATCATTCCCTGCCTCGACGTGAAAGACGGCCGGACGGTCAAGGGCATCCACTTCGAGCAGCTCGCCGATGTGGGCGACCCCGTCGAGCTGGGCCGCCACTACGCCCGGAGCGGTGCCGACGAGCTGGTATATCTCGACATCAGTGCCACCCAGCAGGGGCGCAACACCTTCACGCAGCTTGTGGAGCGCATAGCCGACGGCATCAACATCCCCTTCACCGTGGGCGGAGGCATCGCCACGTTGGCCGACGCCGCCCGCCTGCTCGATGCCGGAGCCGACAAAATCAGTATCAACAGCGCCGCCGTGCAGCAGCCGCAGCTCATCGACCAGATAGCCCGCCGCTACGGCAGCCAGTTCGTCGTCGTGGCCATCGACGCGCGGCAGGACGAGAGCGGCATTTGGCACATCACCACCCACGGCGGCACGCGCACCACCTCCATCGAACTCTTCGCCTGGGCCCGCGAGGTGCAGGAGCGTGGGGCGGGCGAAATCCTGCTCACCTCCATGAACCACGACGGCACCCGTTCGGGCTATCCCATACCCCTCTTCGCCTCACTCACCCGGTCGCTTCGCATCCCCGTCATAGCCAGCGGCGGAGCCGGCAGCGTGGCCCACATCGTCGAAGTCCTCACCCAGGGACATGCCGATGCCGCCTTGGCAGCCAGCATCTTCCACTACGGTGAGGCCAGCATCCGTCAGGTCAAGGAAGCCCTCGCCGCGCACCACGTGCCCGTGCGGTTGTAGCTCCGCCCTCCAACAAAACGACATCTTGTTTTTATCTCACATTCCCCCAACTCCCCATGCCATTCAGCGATTTCAATCTCAGTAAATGCGCCGACGGACTCCTGCCCGTAGTCATCCAGGACCACGTAAGCCTGAAGGTGCTCATGCTCGGCTACATGAACGAAGCCGCCTACGAAAAGACCCAACGCGAAGGACGCGTCACCTTCTACAGCCGCACACGCCAAACCTTGTGGACGAAGGGCGAAACCAGCGGCCACTACCTCGAAGTGGTGAGCAGCCATGTAGACTGCGATGCCGACACCCTCCTGTTGCGCGTCAAGCCCCACGGCCCCACCTGCCATCGGGGCACCACCGCCTGTTTCGACACCCCCGACGACGAAGGCTTTGTACGCCGCCTCTTCCAAGTAGTGCAGCAGCGCCATGCCGAGATGCCCGAAGGCTCCTATACCACCCGCCTGTTCATCAAGGGTGTCAAGGCCATTGCACAGAAAGTGGGCGAAGAGGCCGTCGAGAGCGTGGTCGAGGCCGTCGACGGCAACCGCCGCCGCTTCACCTACGAAGCCTCCGACCTCATCTACCACCTCATCGTGCTCTGCGAACAGATGGGCGTCACCCTCGGCGACATCGAGGCCGAACTCCAGCGGCGACACAGGTAGCTCCTTTAGATTATAAGGGATAAGGTTTCCTCGAAGGTTATAAGGGATAAGGTTATGAGGTTATAACATTACTATTTGAGCGGAGATAACTCCTTCGCTCTATTGGTAACTTTATAACCTCATAACCTTATCCCTTATAACCTTCGAGGAAACCTTATCTCTTATAACCTATAAAGGAGATTTCACTCCACCACTTCCACATAGGAGGCCAACCGCTTGGCCTTGTCGCGCACCTCGTCGAGATTGCCGTCGAGTGGAGCGTTGCACACCACCACACCCATGCGGCGGTTCACCCTTGTCGTCGGCTTGCCGAAGATGCGCACGTCGGCATCCTCTTCGCAGGTGCGCTCCAGTCCCCTGTAGTGCGGCTGCGATTCGCTGGCAATGCCCGAGAGGATAACCGCGCTGGCACCGATGCGCAACGGCTTGATGCAGGGTATGGGCAGCCCCAGCACGGCGCGCAGGTGCAGCTCAAACTCGTTGAAGTTCTGCGTGCCTGCCAGCGTCACCATACCCGTGTCGTGCGGACGGGGCGAAAGCTCCGAGAAGTACACTCCGTTCTCGTGGCTCAGGAAGAACTCCACGCCCCATATTCCGGCTCCCGTCAGCGCGTGTGTCACCTTGTCGGCCATGCGCTGCGCTTCGGCCAGGTGTTCGGGCGCGATGTGTGCGGGTTGGAAACTCTCGCGGTAGTCGCCGCCCTTCTGCACGTGGCCGATGGGCGGACAGAACAGCGTCGGGCCGTTCTGCTGCGTCACGGTGAGCAGGGTAATTTCGCTGTCAAAGCAGATGAACTCCTCGACGATAACCTCCTGAATGTCGCCCCGGCTGCCCTCCATGGCATACGCCCAGGCGTGTGGCAGGTCGTCGGCCGTCTTCACGAGCGACTGCCCCTTGCCCGACGACGACATGAGCGGCTTGACGACACAGGGGAAACCGATTTGCCCCGCATGTTCCGCCAGTTCGTCGTAGGTCGTGGCATAAAAGTAGCGGGCCGTTTTCAGTCCCAGTTCCTTGGCCGCCAGGTCGCGTATCGCCTTGCGGTTCATGGTGAAGTTCACGGCGCGGGCCGAGGGTGTCACCTGAATGCCCTGCCGTTCGAAGTCGTAGAGCCGCTCCGTGCGGATAGCTTCGATTTCGGGCACGATGATGTCGGGCCGATGCTTGTTCACCACCCGTTCGAGAGCCTCGCCGTCGAGCATAGAGAACACCTCCCACTCGTCGGCCACCTGCATGGCCGGTGCTCCGGCATACGAGTCGCAGGCGATGACATGCTGTCCCAGACGCTGGGCGGCAATGACAAACTCCTTGCCCAGTTCGCCCGAACCCAAAAGCAGAATCTTCTTCATTTCGGTTGAAAAGTTGATTGCATAATTTGTTTTGCCCGCGAAGGTACGCCAAACTGCGGGATGCGCCAAAGCGTCAGGCCGTTTTTTGCCTCCACCCGCCGGGAGCGCGGGCAAAAGCCTGCGTTCGTGCCAGCTTCAGCAACATCCCGGCTGTGC
>JBJEAF010000093.1:8566-48310 GCA_051868755.1 Alloprevotella sp. | reverse complement strand
GCGAGTTCGGCGGTTCGCTCATCCGTCCGGAGGCCACAGGCTACGGCAACGTCTACTTCCTCATGGAAATGCTCAAGACCAAGGGACAGGACCTGAAGGGCAAGAGCGTGCTCATCTCGGGTGCGGGCAACGTGGCTCAGTACACCGCCGAAAAGGTGCTGCAGCTGGGTGGCAAGGTGCTCACCATGTCTGACTCCGACGGCTACATCTACGACCCCGACGGCATTGACCGCGAAAAGCTCGACTACATCATGGAGCTGAAGAACCTCTACCGCGGACGCATCCGCGAATATGCCGAAAAGTACGGCTGCAAGTATGTCGAGGGAGCCAAGCCCTGGTTTGAAAAGGCCGACATCGCCCTGCCTTGTGCCACGCAGAACGAGCTGAACGAAGAGGCCGCCCGTGCCTTGGTGGCCAATGGCGTGATAGCCGTGAGCGAGGGAGCCAACATGCCCTCTACGCCCGGCGCTATCCGCGTGTTCCAGGAAGCCCGCATCCTCTATGCGCCCGGCAAGGCAGCCAATGCCGGCGGCGTGTCGGTTTCGGGTCTCGAAATGAGCCAGAACTCCGAGCGTCTCTCATGGACGGCCGAGGAGGTGGACCACCGCCTGCACCTCATCATGGAGGACATTCACCGCAACTGCGTGAAATACGGTACACAGCCCGACGGTTACGTAAACTACGTGAAGGGTGCCAACGTGGCCGGATTCATGAAGGTGGCCAAGGCCATGATGGCGCAGGGCATTTTGTAATCTCCAGTAGACAAGCGTTCAGGGCACGGGCTGAAAGCCCGTGCCCTGAACGCTTGTCTACAAACGGCAACGTCCTGCGAAAAATGAATAAGGTTACTGCTGGAGCGTATGGAGCTTCTGCCTGTCAAATAGCATTACCAGAGCTTAGTCACTGAAACTTAAACTGATACTTAAAAACGGCTTTATCGCTAAAACTTTATCACTAATCCTTTATCACTAATACTTAATCATTACCTTTGCACAGCCATATAAGAAACGTTTCGGCAGGGCTGTCAGGCCGATTCGACTTCGAAACCCAATCCAACACATGCCAACCAACGATATCTTCAAACATACCAACGGCTACGCCATGCAGCACGGCATCGTGCTCGGCCTGTTCGCCTGTATGACCCTGGCCGTGTTCAAGTGGTCGCTGACCTATCCCTTCTTCAGCATGCTCTTCACGGTGATGCTGCTGGGCGGACCCGTGATGACCGTCGTCCTGACCCGCAAGTTCCGCAGCCAGACGGTTGGGCCGCAGGAGCCCTTCAGCTTTTCGTGCGGCTTCATGCACGCCCTCTTCACGGGCTTCTATGCCTCGGTGTGGGTCGCCCTCTTCATCTTTGTCTACCTGCGCTACTTCGACCACGGCTCCCTCTTTGCCGCCTATGCCAACTCGCTCGACACGCCCGAAATGAAGGCCTGGATGCAGCAGTCGGGCATGGATGCGCAGATAAACCTCCTCACCGAGGGGCAGGGCGTGAAAGGACTGGTGGCGGCGATGCAGCGTGTCGGGGCTGCCACCTATGCGTCGCTGGCCCTCTACGGCGCATTTCTGGTAGGGCCTTTTGTGGCTATCCTGTCGGGAGTGCTGAACACGCGGCGAGCAGGGCGTTTCGGACTCTAAAATACCCCTGTTTCGTGAGAAAAACGGAAACTTTGCTCTTCATAAATATAAAACTGAACCATGCAAGACTATCAATATGACATTTCAGTGGTCGTGCCACTCTACAACGAGGCAGAAAGCCTGCCCGAACTCAGGGCCTGGATTGAACGCGTGATGAACGACAACGGTTTCAGCTATGAAATCATCTTCGTGAACGACGGCAGCACCGACGAGTCGTGGGAAGTCATCGAGCAGTTCGCGGCCCACGATGCCCATATCCACGGCATCAAGTTCCGCCGCAACTACGGCAAGTCGCCCGCCCTGTTCTGCGGATTCAAGCAGGCCAAGGGTAGGGTGGTCATCACCATGGATGCAGACTTGCAGGATTCGCCCGACGAGATTCCCGAACTCTACCGCATGATAACCGAAGAGGGCTACGACCTGGTGTCGGGCTACAAGCAGAAACGCTACGACCCGCTGTCGAAAACCATTCCCACCAAACTCTTCAACGCCACGGCGCGCAAGGTGAGCGGCATTCACAACCTGCATGACTTCAACTGCGGACTGAAAGCCTACCGGCAGGAGGTGGTGAAAAACATCGAGGTGTATGGCGAAATGCACCGCTACATTCCCTATCTGGCCAAGAACGCCGGATTCTCGCGCATCGGCGAGAAGGTGGTACACCACCAGGCGCGCAAGTTCGGCAAGACCAAGTTTGGCGGACTCAACCGTTTCGTGAACGGCTATCTCGACCTCCTCTCGCTGTGGTTCCTGAACAGCTTCGGGCTGAAACCCATGCACGTGTTCGGCTTCCTCGGCTCGGTGATGTTCTTCCTCGGCTTCGTGGCCTGCATTGTGGTGGGCGGCGTCAAGCTGTGGCACCTCTCTCAGGGCATCCATGCCCCGTTAGTCGCCGATTCGCCCTACTTCTACATTGCGCTGACCACCATGATTGTGGGCACCCAGCTGTTTGTGGCCGGATTTCTGGGCGAACTCATCAGCCGCAACGCCGCAGGGCGCAACGACTACCAGATTGAAAAGACCATTTGAGCGAAACCACACCTTTCGGATATGACAAGCCTTCTACACCCGCTGAAGCGCCTGCTCGCACTGGGACTGCTGGTCGGCGGCGCGGCGGCGTGCTCCAACATAGACTGCCCGCTCGACAATGTGGTGCTGATGCAGTGCAACTTCTACTCCTCCGAAACGCAAAGCCCGCTGAAGCTGGCTGACAGCCTGAGCGTCAGACTGGCGGCCAACGGCCTGACGGTGGTCAACACCTCGACCGGCGTGGAGAATTTTCTGGCTCCGCTTAAGGACAGCGGCGAGCGAGACACCCTGTTGCTGCACTTCTCGAACGCACAGGGCCAGTGGGCCACCGACACCTTGGTCGTGGAGCACCAGCCGCAGCCCCACTTCGAGTCGCTCGATTGTCCCCCCTCCTTCTTCCATACCCTGACAGCCGTCCGGGCCACTTCCCATCCGCTGGCCGAAATGCCCCTCACGGTTGACAGCGTTTCGTTGATTCGTCCTATTGTAAACTACGATGACATTGAGAATATTCGCATCTATCTGCGCACTACTTCTGACCGTTAGCACGGCACTCGCCCAGCAACCGCAGCGACAGGCCGCCGACACGGTGCGGCAGGCTCGGGTGCGCGGTGTGCAGTATGCCTCGCCCCAAGAAGCCGCCGCCGCGCTGGCTGCCGCCGAACGTGTGCCGCTCTGGGCCGGCGGAAGCGTATCGGTCAATCTGGCCGGTGCCGCGCTGGCTCTGTATTCGCCCTACGGCGAGTATGAAGCGGCGGGCCGCCTGAACCTGCGCGGACGTTTCTTTCCCACCTTCGAGGCGGGCATCGGCGTGAGCGACCACCAGAACGAAACCACCGAGATTCACTACAAGACGCGGGCTCCCTTCTTCCGCCTCGGCGTGGACTACAACGTGGCGAAGAACGTGCGCGATGCCGGACGCATCTTTGTCGGTGCGCGCTACGGCTTCAGCTCCTTCAACTACGACCTTTCGGCCCCCGATGTGCCCGACCTGAACTACGGCACTTCGCAACCCTTCGTCTATCGTGACCTGAAGGGTACCAACCATTGGGGTGAAATCCTCTTCGGACTCGAAGCCAAAATCTGGGGCATGGTCAGGCTGGGCTGGAGCGTACGCTACCGCATGAGGTTCTACAACAAGACCTCGGTGGTGGGCAGTCCGTGGTATGTGCCCGGCTACGGCAAGAACGATACCCACTCGATGGGAGCCACCTTTAACCTTATACTCGACATCTGATGAATACGACCCGACGCTTCACGGCCAAGAAGCTGGCCGCCACGCTGTTTCTCCTGCTGCTAGTTGCCGCCACGGTGTGGATCTTGCGCTACCGCGGGACCGCCACGCTGCGCACGGCCCAGGGATGCATATTTGGCACAGTCTACCACATCAAATACGAGGCGGCCCAAAATCTTGACACCCTCATCCTCAGCGAGTTGGAGCGGGTCGATGCCAGCCTTTCGGTATTCAACAGGCAAAGCACCCTGTCGCGCATCAATGCCGGACAGACTGACCGCACCGATGCCATGCTCTACGAGGTGCTCCAAAAGGCGGCGGCGGTGAGCGAACTGACACAGGGAGCCTTCGATGTGACAGTGATGCCCGCAGTCAACGCCTGGGGCTTCGGCTTCAAGCACGGCGAGCTGCCGACTGACGAGCAGGTCGATTCGTTACGCCAGTTAGTGGGTTTCCGACGCATCTCGCTGGGGAACGACAGTGTGCTGCACAAGGCCGACGCGCGCATCAGCTTGGACTGCGGAGCCATTGCCAAGGGCTACGGCGTAGACCGGGTGGCCCGGCTGCTGCGTGAAAAAGGCGTGAGAAACTATATGGTGGAGATTGGGGGCGAGGTGGTCACCAAGGGGCGCAATCCGCAGACGCGGCAGCCCTGGCAAATCGGGGTGAGCCGCCCCGACACCACAGGCGGCGAGTCGTTGCAGACCGTGCTGAGCGTGGAGAACACGGCCATGGCCACGAGCGGCAACTACCGTAACTTTTACACCGTGAACGGACGGAAATACGCTCACACCATTGACCCGCGAACGGCACGCCCTGTGCAGCACAGCCTGCTCTCGGCTACCGTCATGGCTCCCGACTGTGCCACGGCCGATGCTTTTGCCACAGCCTTCATGGTGCTGGGCCTTGACAGTGCCCGCACGATTGTAGAGTCGCAAAAGGGACTGCGCGCCTTCTTTATCTATGCCGACGAACACGGCCAACTGCATACAGAGTCGGTGAAACTAAAGCCTTGAACTTCACCCTGACTCAGACCTACACCTTGACCTTCGAAAAGTGGGGGGATTCATTATGGAACACTCTTTCTCCAACAGGCTGCTTTACGTTCCCCTGTTTCAGGGCTTCAGCCGTTTGGATTTTCTCGACATAGTGGCGCAGACACCCTTCGACTTCCGCACCCTGAGTCCGCGCGAAGTGTTGTTTCATCAGGACAGCGAGTGCCGTTCGCTCTGTATCGTCTTGGGCGGCGAATTGCAGGCGGTGGGCGAAAGTCCCGACCACAGCTACAAGCTGGCCGAGACCCTTCAGGCTCCCTGGGTGGTGGAGCCCCTTTCCTTGTTCGGGCTCCACAACCGCTACACCCGGACCTATCGCGCACACACCTCCTTGCAGGTCGTGATGCTGTCCAAGCAGAGTGTCCAGCAGCTGCTTTCCACCTATGCTGCCTTCCAAATAAACTTCTACAACATGATTTGTACCCAAGGCCAGGCCTGCGAACGGGCCGTTTGGCAGCAGCCGGCCTCCAGTCTGGAGCAGCATTTCCTACAGTTCCTGCTCAGCCGTTCGTTGCGCCCCGTGGGGCAGAAGCAACTCTACGTGCGCATGACCGACTTGGCCGTGCAGTTGGGAACCACCCGCCTCAATGTGTCGCACATGCTGGCCCGCATGTCACAAGCAGGCAGACTCAGCAACACGCGCGGCTGTATCAGCATCACGCTCTGACCGCTGCGCCGCACAGATACACCTTATACATATACAACCCAAAATGTGGGCGTAGTACCGGGATGGTCTTCTCCCGATGCTACGCCCACCATTTGGATTGGGGGGCTGATGCCTGAGGCTGTCAGTTACTTTGTTGGCCAGCAGATTTTATCGCAAAAGCACTTTCCCCTTTCGCATTCAGCCTACCACTCCGCGCATTCCTGCTGCGCCTTGCGGAGAATCTCGTCTGGGTCAAACGTCTTATAGTCATAAGAGAGCAGGGGGATAATCTCCAGCGGACAGAACTGCAGCGAAAGTTTGAGATACCCCAGATAGGCTTCTGCATTGTGCAAGCCCCTCATGGCCACCGTCACATAGGCGTAGGCTTCGAGCTTGCTGGTGCGCAGGTCGTGTTGCACGAAGTGCCGCCACAGGTGTTCGGCGGGCTTGAACCACCCCTGTTTCATCAGCATCTCCATGACGCGGAAACGCTCCTCGTTACCTTGCGGCGGCGCAAAGTACGACTTTTCCAGCTGCTCAATCGCCCGTTCTGTGTGTCCGCCTTCCAGCATGACACCAGCCGTGTGATAGTGACACTCGCTCGGTGTCATGTTGGTCTGGCTGAGCGTGAGCATCAGTTCTTCCACCTCATCCTCGCGCCCTGTCCGGGCCAGGGTGAAAGCCAGGTCCGTGAGGATGCGCTTGTGGTCGGGGTTGTCGGTAGGGCAGAGCCGCATGGCCTCGTGCAGGTAGTCAGAAGCCTCTTCGAAACGTGCGGCGGCGTAGCACTGTTCGCCGGCATACATGCGCAGCGTGTAGTCATCGGGCATGATCGGAATGAACTGCCGGCACAACGCCATGGCCTCGTCGAAGCGTTGCAGCCCGAAGGCGGCAAACACCTTGAGACTCATGGCCTGCTGCATGTTCGGGTCGATGGCCAGCGCATAGTCGCAGCTCTCGATGCAGTCCTCAAAGTTACCGCATTTTTGCTGAATATCGGCCAGATAGCCCCACAACGTGGCATCGTAAGGGTCGGCATCAATCATCCGGTTGGCTACCTCGATAGTCTGGTCATAGTGGTGTAGCTGCCAGTGACATTCGGCCAGCAGCTCGTCAGCCCGCCGCCTCAGCGGGTAGTTGGCCGGAATCTCTTCGATGACCCTGACAGTCCGTTCGTAGTAACCGTAGTCCACCATGACCTCGGCCAAATTGAGCAGCCAGTCGTAGTCCTCAATCTGCCGGGGTTCGGGCATCTGCTGCCTGATTCGCTTTTCGGCCTTTTCGGGGTAGCCCTGGGCTGTTTCCCATTCCGCCAGAAAGACCTGCACGTCGCGCGCCTGCTGGTTGGCAATGCGCTTGATGACCAGCATGGCCTCGTTCCACCTGCCGCGCACCTTCAGCCGGAAAGCCTTGACGGCGAGCACGTCTTCACTGTCGGGATGCAGTTTTTCGGCCGTGCGCATGAGTTGTTCGGCCTCAAATTCCATGCCCTGTTTTTCGTAGTGCTCCTCGATGTCCATAAGGGTAGACGCGTCCATGTAGAACGGTCCACCCTGTGCCACAAAGCGTTCGTAGGTTTCGATGGCTTCTTGCAGGTATTTGTCGGTCATGATGCTTCCGGAATTTTTGATAAATGAGGGCCATGTTCTTCCAAAGATCATGGCCCTACACAGAAAGTTCTTATGCCTTCCAGCTATCCTTCAGTCCCACCGTCTTGTTGAAGACGAGGTGGTCGGGGGTGGAGTGCGTGTCGAGCGTAAAGTAGCCCGTGCGCTGGAACTGCAAGTAGCGGTTGCCCGTGTCGTTGTTTGCGGCGAAAGGCTCGACGTAGCAGTTGGTGAGCACCTTGAGCGATTCCGGATTGAGCAGTTCGCGGAAGTCGCGCGGGTCGGCACTGGGATTCTCGACCGTGAACAGTCGGTCGTAGAGACGCACTTCGGCCGGCAGGCAGTGGGTCGTGCTGAGCCAGTGGAGTGTGCCCTTCACCTTGCGGTTGGCCCCTTCTAGACCGCTCCGGCTGGTGGGGTCATATTCGGCATACACTTCAACGATGTTGCCGTCGGCGTCCTTCTTGCAGCCCGTACATTTCACGATGTAGGCGTTCTTCAGTCGGACTTCCTTGCCCGGCACCATGCGGAAGAACTTCTTGGGCGCGTCTTCCATAAAGTCATCGCGCTCCATCCACAGTTCCCGGCTGAAGGTGATGGTATGTTTGCCGTCAGCTTCACATTCGGGATTGTTCTGCGCCTCCATCTCTTCGGTCTTTCCTTCAGGATAGTTGGTGATGACGAGCTTCACGGGGTTCAGCACGGCACTCACACGCAGCGCACGCGCATTGAGGTCTTCGCGGGCAGCTGCTTCGAGCATGGCGTAGTCGTTGAGCGCGTCGAACTTGGTGTAGCCGATCATGTCGATGAACTTGCGCACGGCTTCGGGCGAGTAGCCGCGGCGGCGCAAGCCACATACGGTCGGCATACGGGGATCGTCCCAACCGTCGACCAGTCCTTCCTGTACCAGTGCCAGCAGCTTGCGCTTCGACATGACGGTGTAAGTCAGGTTCAGGCGGTTGAACTCATACTGGCGCGGACGGTTGTCGTCGAGGTCTTGTCCCTGCTTGAGTTCGTCGATAAAGTAGTCGTAGAGCGGTCGGTGGGGCACAAACTCCAGGGTGCAGATGGAGTGGGTCACGCCCTCAAAGTAGTCGCTCTGTCCGTGGGCAAAGTCATACATGGGGTAAACCTTCCATTTGCTGCCCGTGCGGTGATGCTCCTTATTGATGACGCGGTAAATGATGGGGTCGCGGAAGTGCATGTTGGGGTTGGCCATGTCGATTTTGGCACGCAGCACCATAGCCCCTTCGGGCACTTCGCCGGTGTTCATCTTCTGGAAGAGCTCCAGACTCTCCTCAACCGGGCGGTTGCGGTAGGGGCTGTCCTGTCCGGGTTGGATAGGAGTGCCCTTCTGCTGGGCTATCTGTTCGCTGGTCTGTTCGTCAACGTATGCCTTTCCTTCCTCAATGAGCCGGATGGCAAACTGGTAGAGCTGGTCGAAATAGTCCGAAGCGTGGTATATGTTGCCCCACTTGAAGCCCAGCCATTCGATGTCTTGCTTGATGGCCTCTACGTATTCGGTGTCTTCCTTTTGCGGATTCGTGTCATCAAAGCGCAAGTTACACACACCGCCGAACTTCTGTGCAACTCCGAAGTCCATGCAGATGGCCTTGGCATGTCCTATGTGGAGATAGCCGTTCGGCTCGGGCGGGAAGCGTGTCTGCAGCCGTCCTCCGTTCTTGTTGTCGGCGAGGTCAGCTGCCACGATTTGTTCGATAAAGTTCAGGCCCTTCTTTTCGGCGGGTTCAGCGGGATTTGCGTTTACGTTCATATAGGTTATATTCTTTCTTGATGCGTTAGTTGGCCATTTCCGAGATAAACTTGATGCGAACCAGTCGGATTTCCTCTTCCGAGTAGTCCTCTCCGAGTTCGTCGAGTGCCTCTTCGAGGTCGTCGGTGTCGCTCTCCTTAAAGTACTGGTAGATGTCCTCGATGTGGTCCTCGTCCATCACGTCCTCGATGAAATAGTCGATGTTGATTTTGGTTCCCGAGTACACGATTGCTTCAATCTCGTCGAGCAGTTCGTCAAATTCGATGCCTTTGGCCACGGCGATGTCGTCGAGTGCCACCTTGCGGTCGATGCTGTGAATGATGCTCACCTTGATTTTCGACTTGTTGGCCACGGTGCGGATGCGGAGGTCTTCGGGGCGTTCGATTTCGTTCTCCTCACAGTGCCGCTTGATTAGTTTGCAGAATTCCGTGCCGTAGCGTTTCGCCTTTCCGGCTCCCACGCCCGGGATGTTCTGCAGCTCTTCGAGTGTCTGCGGGTAGATGGTGGCCATCGATTCGAGCGAGCCGTCCTGGAAGATGACGTAGGGCGGCACGTCGAGTTCCTTCGAGAGTTTCTTGCGCAGGTCGCGCAGCATTTTGTAGAGAGCGGGGTCAACCGCGCATGCAGCTCCTGCCTGCGGTTCCACCTCCATCTCCTCTTCTTCGTAGTTTCGGTCTTCTACAATCTGGAAGGACACGGGGTTATCCAGGAACTTCCGTCCCTCTTTGGTCACCTTCAGCACGCCGTAGTTGTCGACGTCCTTGTCTATATAGCCCGTAATGAGTGCTTGCCGTATCACGGCATTCCAGATGCGTTCGTCCACTTCTTCGCCTGAGCCGAACTCTTCCAGGTCGTCGTGGTGGTGGGCACACACCTCATCGGTGCGTCGTCCCAGCAGAATGTCTTTGATATAGTCGTCGCGGAAGTTCTCCTTCGTTGCCAGGATTACTTCCAAAGCCTTTGTTAAGTTTGTTTTTGCTTCCACTTGTTGTTTAGGATGTTTGCAATTATCGCAGTTTTCGCAGTTGTCTTTGCTATAAAGTTCGCCGAAATAGTGCAGCAGTAGTTTGCGTCTGCAGAGTGAGCTTTCGGCATAGGCCGCAGTCTCCTTGAGCAGTTGTCGGCCGATGTCCTGTTCGGCAATAGGCTTGCCCTCCATGAACTTTTCTAGCTTCTGCAGGTCTTTCCTCGAATAGAAGGCGATGCACTTGCCTTCGCCGCCGTCGCGTCCTGCGCGTCCCGTTTCCTGATAATAGCCTTCCAGACTTTTGGGTATGTCATAGTGTATGACAAAACGCACGTCGGGCTTGTCGATGCCCATGCCGAAGGCGATGGTGGCCACGATTACGTCGATGCGCTCCATGAGGAAGTCGTCCTGAGTTTTGGATCGTGTCACCGAGTCCATGCCGGCATGGTAAGCCTCGGCCTTGATGTCGTTGGTGCGCAACACTTCAGCCAGCTCCTCCACCTTCTTGCGGCTCAGGCAGTAGATGATGCCGCTGCAGGCGGGCTGCTGCTTGATGAAGCGGATGATATCGCGGTCGATATCCTTTGTTTTCGGCCTTACCTCATAGTACAGGTTAGGCCGGTTAAACGAGCTTTTGAACTCAACCGCATCAGTCATGCCCAGATTCTTCTTGATGTCGGTACGCACCTTTTCAGTGGCTGTGGCAGTGAGCGCAATTACGGGCGCAGGTCCGATTTCGTTGATAATGGGCCTGATTTTGCGGTATTCAGGCCTGAAGTCGTGGCCCCATTCCGATATACAGTGCGCCTCGTCCACGGCGTAGAAAGAAATCTTCACCGTTTTCAGAAACTCCACATTCTCTTCCTTGGTGAGCGATTCGGGAGCCACATAGAGCAGCTTGGTCACGCCGCCCCGTATGTCGCGTTTCACCTTTTCGATCTGGCTCCTGTTGAGCGAGGAGTTGATGAAGTGGGCAATGCCGTCTTCCTGACTGGTGTGTCTGATGGCATCCACCTGGTTCTTCATCAGGGCAATGAGCGGAGAAATCACGATGGCAGTGCCCTCCATGAGGAGCGAGGGCAGCTGGTAACACAGCGACTTGCCTCCTCCTGTAGGCATGAGCACAAAAACGTTTCGGCCATCGAGCAGGCTCTTGATGATGGCTTCTTGATTACTTTTAAAGGCATCGAACCCAAAAAACTCCTTGAGTGCCTTTTTCAGATTCATGGCTTCCGTCATTGCTTTTCAGGGCTAAAAGATTAGGTAAAACAGGGGGCGCACGATGTATTTCAGGGTGTCGTCCCCGATTCAGCAAAGCAAAAGTATAACATTTTTCGAATACGCATATAGAAACCGCATATTTTTTTATGCCCGTATGTTTGGAGACTTGGCCGGGCTGTTTCGTGCGACCGGGCGCCTTTTCGGCTTCGGTGCCGTCTTCCGCCGCTTGGCGGGCGCATGAAACAGGGATAAAAATCAATAAGCGACCTTTGTGCGCAGCCCCTAACCAATACTTTTCATTAAATTTGCCGCCGATAACCCTTTCCTGCTATGACCAGACTGCTATATATATATATAATAGGAGTGCTTGCGCTCGTTGCGGCCATGCTCGCCTCATGCGGCAGTGCCGAAAAGAGCGAGCGGCGCGGCGATGCCGCACTTGCCCTGGGCGAATATGCCGAGGCGGCAGGCCAGTACAAGCGCGCCTACACCCAGGCACCGCCCAAGCAGAAGCCGCTGCGCGGACGTATTGCGCTGAAGATGGCGCGTGCCTATGCCCATTACGGCAACACGGCTCGTGCCGTAGGCTCCTATCGCAATGCACTGCGCTACCATGCTGCCGACAGCACGGCCACGCTCGAACTGGCCCGCGCGCTGTTGAAGCAGGGCGACACCAGGGCAGCCGAGAAGCTGCTGCTGGCCTGCGCCGACACGATGCCCCACAGCAGCGCGGTGCAGCAGGCCCTCTCCAACTGCCGGCTTGTGCCCGGGCTGTTGCGCGGGACTTCGGCCTATGAGGTCAAGGCCGCCACGTGGCTCACAGGTTCGCGTTCCGACTTCTGCCCCGCCTGGGTCGACGATGCCGGCGGACTGCTCTACTTCACATCCACCCGGCCGCAGGCATCGGGCGACATCAGCCTCATTACCGCCACGAAGAACGGCGACATCTTTGTGAGCAAAAAGGACGAGCGCGGACAGTGGAAAGCACCCGAACCGGTAGAGGGCGAGCTGAACACCGACTTCGATGAGGGTGCCTGCGTGCTGACCGCCGACGGCAAGACCATGTACCTCACCGTGTGTCGCACTGATCCGCAATATCCACGCATGGCCGAGATCTGGCAGGCCAGCCGCTCTGATGCCAAATGGGGTAAGCCCACCCAGCTGAAGCTCACCGCCGACACGCTTTCGAGCTATGCCCACCCCGCATTGTCGCCCGACGGGAAGTGGCTTTATTTCACCTCTGACCTGCCCGGCGGACAGGGCGGTCTGGACTTGTGGCGCATAGAGATGGGCGGCAACCACGGTTTCGGCAGGTTGGAGAATCTGGGTCCCGACATCAATACGCCGGGCGATGAGTGCTTTCCAGCCTTCCGGCCCAGCGGCGAACTCTACTTTTCGAGCGATGGCCGCACACCCTGTCTGGGCGGTCTCGACCTCTACCGGGCCGAACTCGACACGCTGACGGACCGTTGGACCGTGCACCATCTGCCTGTACCGATGAACTCCTGTGCCGATGACTTTGGCATCACCTTCGAGGGACTGCATAACCGCGGCTATTTCAGTTCGGGCCGCAGCACGGGCGGACGCGGCTGGGACCGCATCTACTCCTTTTCCTACCCCGAAGTGCTGCAAACGGTAAAGGGCTGGGTCTATGAGCAGGACGGCTACGAACTGCCAGCCGCCGAAGTCTATATGGTGGGCAGCGACGGCACGAACGAGAAATTCGGCGTGCTGAGCGACGGGTCGTTCGAGAAGCCCCTGGAACCCGGTGTTTCCTATCTCTTTCTGGCCACCTGCAAGGGCTATCTCAATGTGCGCGCCGAGTTGCAGGCCGATTCCGTCCCAACCGAGAAGCAGCATGTCCTGCAGTTCCCCCTGCCCAGCGTGAGCGTGCCTGTGCTGGTGCGCAACGTCTTCTACGCCTTCGACAGTGCCGAACTGAGCGAAGCCTCCTGTGAAGCACTCGACCGCCTGGCCCGTATGCTCCACGAAAATCCCCACATCACCATAGAGTTGGCCGCCCATTGTGACCAGCGTGGCAACGATGACTACAACCTGCGGCTCTCGCAGCGCAGGGCAGAGAGTGTGGTGAAGTATCTCACGGCCCAGGGCATTGAACCCGACCGCCTGACCCCGCGCGGTTATGGCGAACAGGTGCCCAAAACGGTGAACAAGCGGCTCACCGAGACCCACCCCTTCCTCCACGAGGGCGATTCGCTCACCGAAGCCTACATCGCCAAGCTGCCGCCCGAGCAGCAGGAAGTATGTCACGGCTTGAACCGCCGCACCGAGTTCCGCGTGTTGCGCACCACCTACGGTCTCTTCGACGAACACGGAAAACTCAAGCCCGAGGCTCTGGGAGGGCAGGCTTCCAGCCTGCCAAAACCGTGAGGTCAGGCATCTTTCTCCTCCCATTCTTCCCCCACAAACGACGAAACCATCCATTCAACCCATGCTTATACTCAAATTCCTGCACGCCTTTGGCCGCTACCTGCTGCTCATGGGCCGCACCTTTTCGCGCCCCGAGCGTATGCGCATGTTCCTCAAGCAGTATGTCAAGGAAATGGCGCAGCTCGGCGTCGACTCCATTGGCATCGTGCTGCTCATATCATTCTTTATCGGAGCCGTTATCTGCATCCAGATCAAGCTCAACATCCAAAGCCCCTGGATGCCCCATTGGGTGTCGGGTTATGTGACCCGCGAAATCATGCTGCTTGAGTTCTCATCGAGCATCATGTGTCTCATTCTTTCAGGCAAAGTCGGTTCCAACATCGCCTCCGAGCTGGGCACCATGCGCACCACCCAACAGATTGACGCGCTCGAAATCATGGGTGTGAATCCCGCTTCCTTCCTCATCCTTCCCAAGATTGCCGGCCTGGTCACCATCATGCCGCTGCTCGTGGTGTTCAGCACCTTCAGCGGCATCATCGGAGCCTATGCCACCGCCTATGTGGGCCACATCATCACGCCCTCCGACCTCACGGCTGGCTTGCAGCACAGCTTTGTGCCCTGGTTCTTCTGGATGGGTGTCGTGAAGTCCCTGTTCTTCGCCTTCATCATATCGAGCGTGTCGTCCTTCTACGGTTATACCGTCGAGGGCGGCAGCATCGAGGTGGGCAAGGCCAGCACCAACGCCGTAGTGTCCTGTTCGATGCTCATCCTCTTTTCCGACCTCTTTCTCACACAAATACTGTCATGATAGAAATCAAGAACCTGCACAAGTCATTTGACGGCAAAGAAGTGCTGAAGGGCATCAGCACCCGCTTTGAGAGCGGCAAGACCAACCTGGTGATAGGCCAGAGCGGTTCGGGCAAGACGGTGCTCATCAAGAACATCGTCGGGCTGTTCGAGCCGACCGAGGGCGACGTGCTCTATGACGGCCGCAGCTTCATGCAGATGTCGAAGCGCGAACGGGCCATGCTTCGGCGCGAAATGGGCATGATCTTCCAGAACGCCGCCCTGTTCGACTCCATGTCGGTGCTCGAAAATGTCATGTTCCCGCTCGACATGTTCTCCGACGACAGCTACAAGGACCGCGTGCGCCGTGCCCGCTTCTGTCTAGACCACGTGAATCTGGCCGATGCCTGCGACAAATATCCGGGAGAGATTTCGGGCGGTATGCAGAAGCGAGTGGCCATAGCCCGCGCCATTGCGCTCAATCCCAAATACCTCTTCTGTGACGAACCCAATTCCGGCCTCGACCCCAAGACCTCGTTAGTCATCGACGAGCTGATCCACCACATCACGCAGGAGTTCAACACCACGACCATCATCAACACCCACGACATGAACTCGGTGATGGGCATCGGCGAACACATCCTGTTCATCTATCAGGGCTATGCCGAATGGGAGGGAACAAAGGATGAGGTGATGAATGCCGACAACGAGTTGCTCAACAACTTCATCTTCGCCTCCGACCTCTTCCGCAAAGTCAAGCAGGCGGCGAGGTAGCACACAGGAAAGCGTATGATTTCCAGCCTTCGTCAAAGCCTCGTTTCCCCGTTGGTCGAGCCAGCGTGCCTTTTGGTCTATTATTTGAATCAACAAAAGTATATGAGCCATTCGTACACCCTGCAAGATTTACTTTTGCAGGGTTTTCTTTTGGGTAGGACCTAAGAGTGGACCCTATCCAAGTCATTAGCCTATATAGTGTGCTGCTTCAAGGCAGCGCGTGCTTTCGACAATCACACATCATTTCAGCCTATGAAGAGATTATGCAAAACATCTGCCTGCATGTTGCTGGCTTTAGCTTCGGGTCTGCCCGCCTTGGCACAGACTGAGGCGGCCGACACCTTTCCCGGCCACTTCGCCGGGAGTGCCCGCTTCACCCTGCAGCAGTGCATCGACTATGCGCTGGCTCACAACGTGCAGCTGCAGAAGAACCTCACCGCCCAGCGCAGTGCAGAAGTCGATGTGACCGAAGCGCAGGCGGGCTGGCTGCCCAGTCTGAGTGCCGCCGTATCGCAAGGGCTTACCTACCGGCCGTTTCAGGACACAGGCAGCAGCTATGTGAATGGCGGCATCGCCACTTCGGCAGCCGACAAGGCCATGCAGAGTGGCAGCTACGGCATCAACGCACAGTGGGTGGTGTGGAACGGCGGACAGACGCGGCGCAACATCCAGCTGGCCGAATGTGCTGCCCGATCAGCCGAGTACGACACGCAAATCATGGCCAGCAGCATCCAGGAGGAGATAGCTCAGTACTACATCCAGATTCTCTACATGCAGGAGGCTTGCCAGGTGAACCGCCTGCTCTTGCAGCAGGATTCGGTCGTATGTGCCCGCGGTGCCGAAATGGTCAAGGTGGGCAGCATGGCCCGTGCCGACCTGGCCCAACTCGAAGCACAGGTGAGCCAGGGCCGCTATGACTTGGTCAACATCGAAACGCAGATTGCCACAGCCAAGATGAAGCTTCGCCAGCTGCTCGAACTGCCGCCCTCCGTGCCTTTCGACATCTGTGACACCGGGGCGGCCGAGTCGGAGGTACTGCGCGCCTTGCCTGATTGGGCAACGGTCTATGCCGCCGCACTCGAAAGTCGGCCCGAAGTGAAGCGCAGTGAGTTGGCCATCGAGCAGAGCAAGCTGAACACGCAGCAGGCCCGCAGCGGTTACAGCCCCACCGTGAGCCTTACGGGCAGTCTGGGCGACAGCCACATCACAGGTTCCGGCCGCAACTTCTTCAGCCAGATGCAGAACAACTTCAATGCGCAGGTCGGTGTGTCGGTCAGCATACCCATTCTCGACAACCGCAAGACGAAGAGTGCGGTGGAGCGTTCCCGCCTGGCCGAAACCACTGCCCAGCTTGACTGGCAGGACACGCGCAAGCAGTTGCACGAAACGGTCGAAACCTACTGGCTCAATGCCGTGAACAGCCGGGCCAAGTATGTGGCCGCACAGAGCAACGTGCAGGCACTCGAAGAGAGCTACACCCTGATGAACGAGCAGTTTGCGCTGGGGCTGAAGCACATTGCCGAGTTGCTCAACAGCCGTGCCGGACTCTTGCAGGCCAAGCAGTCGCTTTTGCAGGACAAGTATACGGCGTTGCTCAACCGCAGCCTGCTCTCCTTCTACGGAGGCAAGCCCCTTCTTTTTTAGGTGACACAACCGCAGCCTTCCTTAGTGTAAAGACCAAGCTAACTCTTCCATCTAATTATGAAGAAATCCATATTAAAGCGCAGCCTGTTCGGCCTGATTGTGGTGGCCGTGGCTGCCGGCGGCTATTACTTCTGGCTCAAGAGCAGCCAGCCGCAGTTTGAAGTGAGTTTTGAAACGGCCAAGATTGAGAAGGCCACGCTTGAAAGCAGCGTTACAGCCACGGGCACCATCGAGGCGGTCACACAGGTAGAGGTCGGTACGCAGGTGAGCGGCATCATCGACAAAATCTATGTGGACTACAACTCCGAGGTGAAACGCGGCCAGGTGATTGCCGAACTCGACAAGAGCAACCTGACCAGCGAACTCAACAGCGCCACCAGCCAGCTGAAGAGCGCACAGAGTACGCTCGACTACCAGCAGGCCAACCACAGTCGCATGAAGACCCTCTTCGACAAGGGCCTGATTAGTGCCGACGAGTATGAAAGTGCCCGTCTGTCCTTGCAGCAGGCACAGAGTGCGGTCGAAACCAGTCGTGAGTCACTGCGCAAGGCACAGACCAACCTCGGTTACGCCACCATCACTTCGCCCATCGACGGCATCGTGCTCGGCAAGTCGGTCGAAGAAGGCCAGACTGTAGCTTCGAATTTCAGTACCCCCACGCTCTTCACCATTGTGAAGGACATGAAGGACATGCGCGTGATAGCCAATGTCGACGAGGCCGACATCGGTCAGGTACATGAGGGCCAGCGCGTGACCTATACCGTTGATGCCTTCCCCGACGAGGTCTTTGAGGGCACGGTGACACAGGTGCGCAACGAGGCCACTACCGAAAGCAACGTAGTGACTTACGAGGTGGTGATTTCCGCCCCCAATCCCGAGCTTAAGCTCAAGCCCGGACTTACCGCCAACGTGACTATCTACACCTTGCAGCAGCACGACATCGTGAGTGTACCCACCAAGGCACTGCGCTTCACGCCTACCAGGGAAACCATTGGACCGAAGGAGAAGATACTCGACTGTCAGGGCACGCAGAAGTTGTGGGTGCGCAAGAATGGCGTGTTCCAGGCTTATAGTGTGAAGACGGGCATCACCAACGGTACCCGCACGCAGATTCTGAGCGGACTGCCTGAAGGCACGGAGGTAGTGGTAGACATTAAGGAGGCCGAGGAGTCGGCTGCCGACCCGGCTGCCGAGGCCGAAGAACAGGAGAAGAGTCCCTTTGCCCCCGGGCCGCGAGGCAAAAAGAAGTAACCGATAGAGGAGAGGTTTATAGTTTATAGTTGAAGAGTTTATAGTTTATAAGGTTACTATGAAGCGCAGTCATCAGCCGCTCAGTTACTATCCTTATAAGCTTTAAACTATAAACTGTAAACTCCCAACACATAAACTCTAAACCTTAAACTCTTCAACTTTTAGACTGAAAATATGGCACAGTCAGAACAAAACCACAGTGCAGCGGCCGACAGCCGCAAGGTGGTCATCGAGCTGCAAGACGTGAGGCGCAACTTTCAGGTAGGCGACGAGACGGTACATGCCCTGCGCGGCGTGTCGTTCAAGATTCATGAAGGCGAGTTCGTCACCATCATGGGCACATCGGGTTCGGGCAAGTCCACCCTGCTCAACCAGCTCGGCTGCCTCGACACGCCTACCAGCGGCGAATATCTGCTTGACGGGGTGAGTGTGCGCACCATGAAACGGCGCGAAAGGGCCGTGCTGCGCAACCGCAAAATCGGCTTCGTGTTCCAGAACTACAACCTGCTGCCCAAGACTACGGCGGTAGAAAACGTCGAGCTGCCGCTTATGTACAACGCTTCGGTCAGCGCCTCCGAGCGTCGGGAGCGCAGCATCCGGGCCTTGCAGATGGTGGGGCTGGGCGAACGGCTTTATCACAAGTCAAACCAGATGTCGGGCGGACAAATGCAGCGCGTGGCCATAGCCCGCGCATTGGTCAACAATCCGGCGGTCATTCTGGCCGACGAAGCCACGGGTAATCTCGACACGCGCACCTCGTTTGAGATTCTGGTGCTCTTCCAGCAGCTCTTCCGCGAGGGCCGCACCATTGTGTTTGTTACGCACAACCCCGAAATAGCCCTCTACTCCAGCCGCAACATCTTTCTGCGCGACGGACAAATCAAGGAAGACACAGTGAACCGCAACATCCAGTCGGCTGCCGAGGCCCTGGCAGCCCTGCCCTTGCCGCAGGACTGACGCGGTGCGCTGCGAACCCTTCAGTCCAGGGCTTGCTGTCTACAAACCTCCCCCCATCTCATCTCTATCATCATGAACATATCCAACCTGTTTAAAATAGCCCTGCGCGCCATAGCCGCCAACAAGCTGCGCTCCTTTCTCACCATGCTGGGCATCATCATCGGTGTGGCCTCGGTCATTGCCATGCTTGCCATAGGCCAAGGCTCGAAGAAGAGCATACAGGCCAACATTGCCGAAATGGGCTCCAATATGATTATGATTCGTCCGGGACAGGACCGCGGACCGGGTGGCGCGCGTCAGGATGCCTCCGAAATGCAGAGCCTCAAACTGAAAGACTACGAAATGCTGGTCGAACAGTCGAAGTATCTGGCCGCCATTTCGCCCAGCGTCAGCGCGTCGGGGCAGTTCATCAACGGCAACAACAACACGCCCTCCACTATCTACGGCATTTCGCCCGGCTACCTCGAAATTCGCCAGCTCAAGGTGCAGGACGGCGAGGTGTTTACCGAAAATGACATCAAGACCAGTGCCAAGGTTTGTCTCATCGGCAAGACCGTGGCCGACAACCTCTTCACCAATGGCGAAGACCCTGTGGGCAAAGTCATCAGATTCAAGAAGATACCCTTCCGCATTGTCGGTGTGCTCAAGTCGAAGGGCTATAACTCTTTCGGCATGGACCAGGACGACATGGTGCTCGCGCCTTACACCACCGTGATGAAGCGTGTACTTTCAGTCACCTATCTGCAGGGCATCAACGCGTCGGCCATTACGGAGGACATGACCGACCTGGCCATAGCCGATGTCACCTCACTGTTGCGCACCAACCACCGTCTCAAGGCCACCGACGACGATGACTTCACCATTCGCAGCCAGCAGGAAATGGCAGCCATGATGAACTCTACGTCTGACACCATGACTATCCTGCTGCTTGTTGTGGCCTGTATCTCTCTCGTTGTGGGCGGTATCGGCATCATGAACATCATGTATGTGAGCGTTACGGAGCGCACCAAGGAAATAGGACTGCGCATGTCGGTCGGTGCCCGCGGCATAGACATACTCAACCAGTTCCTCATCGAGTCGGTGCTGCTCAGCGTGACGGGCGGCATCATCGGCGTGCTGGTAGGTGTGGGGGCCGCCGTAGGCATCAATGTGTTTGCCCATTGGCCCATTCAGATACAGCCCTGGAGCGTCTTGCTCAGCTTCGCCGTCTGTTCGGCCACAGGCATCTTTTTCGGCTGGTATCCTGCCAAGAAGGCCGCCTGCCTTGACCCCATTGAGGCTTTGCGCTACGAGTAGTAGCGCGACACAGGAGAGCCTTTTTTTATAAACGGCGTGCGTGGCACGCCTAACCTGCTCCATATCCAATGCGTCGAAAACAAGTAGAAAACATCATTGAAGCCATCATACACATTCTGGTGTGGCTGTACGTTTTCGCCTCGCCCCTGCTCTTCATGTGGCAACACGAAAGGATAGATTGGAATCACTTTGGCATGATGAGCCTGTTTAACTTGTTCATCGCCGCTGTCTTCTATGTCAACTATTGCTTTCTCATTCCCCGCTTCGTCCTGCGCGTCAGGAAAGTCAGGTGCTATATCCTTTCCAACCTGCTTCTGCTCTTGGTGATTCAGACGGGCTATGAGCTACAACACATCAACCATATAAAGAATTCCAAGCGAGAAGAACAGCCCCCCCTTGCAGTATCGGCGGTTCCGCTCCGCGACCATGCGCCCGCTATCGTTTCTCCGCTATCCTTGCGGCCGTCCGATCGCGGTGTTCCCCCTTTGCTCTTTGTGTTGCGCAACAGCATCATGCTTGTCTTTGCTGTGGGTGCGGCGGTGTTGGTTCGTCTGAGCAAGCAGTGGCGGCAGAGCGAGGAGGCCCGTCAGCAGGCTGAGCTGGGACGTTCGCAGGCCGAGTTGCAGAACATCAAGAATCAGATTAACCCGCACTTCCTGCTCAACACGCTCAACAACATTTACGCGCTCACAGCCTTCGACACCGACAAGGCGCAACAGGCCATACAGGAGCTGAGCCGTATGCTCCATTATGTGCTCTACGAGAATCAGTCTGACCGCGTCAGCCTCAAACGGGAAGTCGAGTTCATACGCTGCTACATTGAACTGATGCGGCTGCGCATGGCGCAGCAGGTCGAGGTGAGGGTAGACATCGACGTGCCGCAGAATGAGGAAGTGCCGGTAGCACCGCTCATCTTTATCTCCTTAGTCGAGAACGCCTTCAAGCACGGTGTCAGCCCCACGCAGCCCAGCTTCATACACATTGACCTGAAGGCTACAGCCCGACACCTGCGCTTCAGTTGTGACAACACCAACTTCCCGCAGCCTCACAGTGAGGGTACGCCGGGAGGCATCGGCTTCAAGCAGGTGGTGAGCCGCCTCGAAATGTCCTATCCCGGACGCTACACCTGGGAGCACGGCCCTTCGGCTGACGGCACCGTCTACCATGCCGAAATCAACGTATGGGACAGGGTGAGAGCTTAGCTACCCGACATTGAAGTTCCGAGTTTTGTAGCTATCCCCTTCATCAGAAATACATCCTTTTATCAATACATTACTGCCATGAAATGTGCCATTATCGACGATGAGCCTCTGGCATTAGACCTGCTTGAGAGCTACATTCTCAAAACGCCTATGCTGCAACTCTGCGGCCGCTATTCGAGTGCGGTCGAGGCCATGAGCGGTTTGCAGCGCGAACCAGCCGACCTGATTTTTCTCGACATTCAGATGCCCGGTCTGAGCGGCCTCGACCTGTCGCGGATGATTGACACTACCCACAGGCGCATTGTCTTCACCACTGCCTTCAGCCAATACGCCATAGAGGGCTACAAGGTAAACGCCCTCGACTATCTCCTCAAGCCCATAAGCTACACCGACTTCATAGCTGCCGTGAGCCGGGCACAGAAGTGGTTCAGCCTGTTGTCGGGTGAGACCGACAAGTCTGCTGAACCCAAGTTGCAGCCAGACACGTTGGCCGACGACTACTTCTTCGTGAAGAGCGAACACCGTATCGTGCGCATTCCGCTGGCTGACATTCTCTATGTGGAGGGACTGAAAGACTATGTCAAGATACACCTCGCCGGCCAGCAGCGGCCCACGCTCAGTCTCATGTCGATGCGTAGCGTCGAACAGGCACTGCCGGCCCAACGGTTCTTCCGCATACATCGTTCGTACATTGTCAACATCGACAGGGTGCGCGTGTTCGAACGTGGCCAGATACAGATAGGCGACAAATACCTCCCCGTGTCCGACAGTTACCGCGAGCTGGTGCAGAAATACATCAACGCTCACCTGCTGCCCGGACGAGGGGGACAAATCTAAGTATTAGTGATTAAGCGTTATCTAAGTATTGTGATTAAGTTCCTTCTTGAGCTCTATAGCGATGTAGCTACTTAATCACTAAAACTTGATAACTAATATTTAACATCGGGCAGCCTTTAAAGAAAATTCAGACTGTTAATTCCGCCTTGGCGGATTTGGTGTGTTAAGCTATAAACTATATCTTCGTAAAAAGAAAAAGGGAGAGTGCTTACAAGCGAAGCATTCTCCCTTTTTCCATGCCTTAAATTCCTTTTCTGCGGTCTGGCCTTTTATATTCTAAGACTGGGATAGGAAAAACTAAGTCTGGACTTGTTTGGTTTACATGCCGAGTAGTGTTTTTTACATGCCAGACAGGTCATTCGAATCCAAGAATCACAAAAAGATATGGGCGAACTTTTGCAAGCGAAGGTTAAATGTGTTAATGTGTTAGCAGGATTGTTCAAATAGAATCGAGTCTCTGTGTCATTTTCTGACTGCCCTAAACATGTAAAATGCCATTTCAATTTAAAATTTCACCTCCTCTTTGTCAAGCAGGAGTGAACTAAGAATCGGTTAAATGACGTTCTATTTATCAGGAAGACGTAATTTTGCAGGGGAATCTCGACGCGGATGCCAATTGCGGCTGTCCAGAAATAAGCATATATCTAACAATCATCCCTATAATCTATATGATGCCTCAACCCGAAGCATTGGCGCATACCGTGCGCGGCATGGCCATTATCTTCTTCCTGTTATGGACCGTTCGTATCTGGCCTATGCGTAAGCGAAGCCGCATGATGGGACTGGCCTTCCTGCTCTCTGCTATGATGTCGCTGGGCTACATCAAGGACCTGATGTTTCTCTTCGAAGCTTGTGCCTACGACATTTTTCTGAATGACCTGGTGAGTCTCATCGACTTGCTCTGCATCCCCTTGGCCTGCTGTTTCTTCTTCGAAGTGACCAAGCCACGCGGCATTTCGCTCCGCACCGTGTTGCTGCTTGAACTCGTGCAGGCTTCGTTTATCGTGGTTTTCGTGGTCTGGCCTACACACAGGGTGGTGAGCTGCGCCTTCTACTTTGCCTTCTTCATCACGTTGGTCATGCTGCTGTCGGTCATCGTCTATGCCCTGCGCTTCCGCCGCTATGTGGCCGAGAACTTTTCCTACACCGAAACCATCAGTGTGAACTGGGTGATGACGGTGGCCGTAGTCTATACGCTGCTTTATTTCATCTACTATCTGGCCTTCGACGAACCGACGTGGATGAGTGAGGCGGTGTTTAACCTGTGCTGCATGCTGCTCTGGTCATTTGTCTATGTACTCTCGTTGCGGCATCGTGTGGTGGAGGTGTTGGGAGAGCCGGAGGTGCAGGGTACTACAGCAGACGGGATGCCTTCTCTCCCGGTGGAGGCAGCGGCGCGACGCATGGGCAGTATGGAAGAACAGGAGGAGAATCTGCGCCGGGTCATGGAGGACGAACGGATTTATCTCAACCCGAAGCTTTCGCTCATGGAACTCGCAGCGGCCATGGGCACAAACCGCACTTACCTGTCGCAGTATTTGCATGTCGCCAAGGGGGGCACTTTCTACGACTACATCAACACTTACCGCGTCGAAGCCTGCTGTAGGCTCATACGTTCTATGGCTGCAAACGGCCAGCGCATCAACATGGCCGAGGTTGCTTCGCAGTGTGGCTTCAATTCGACCGCTACCTTTTACCGCTATTTCGCCAAAATCAAGAATATGTCGCCCAGCGACTACTACAACTTATCCTTGGGTCATGAGGGGGGTAAAAGGTTATTAGGTTATTAGGTTATTAGGTTATGAGGCTATAATATTACTGTTTGAGTGGACGATGTTCAAGCGTTACAATTGTAACTATATAACCTTATAACCCCATAACCTGATAACCAAGGTTACGTAGTAACTTTATAACCTCATAACCTCATAACCTAATAACCTAATAACCTAATAACCCCATAACCTTTACCCCTACATTTCATCGGAATAATACGCCTTGGGCAGGGCGCGCAGGTTGTACTGCGAAGCCATGACTTCGCCATAGGCTCCGGCCGAGCGGAAGGCAATGAGGTCGCCGCGGTGCGTAACTGGCAGCAGTTCGTCACGGCTGAACACATCGCTGCTTTCGCAGATAGGTCCGACCACATCGTAGCGTTCGGTTGGAGACTGTGTTTCGGCACTGAGGTTCTGCGTGAAATGGTGCGAGCCGTACATGGCCGGGCGGACAAGGTCGGTGAAGCCGGCATCGACAATCAGGAACTTGCGCGCCACGCCCTCCTTTACATAGAGTGTGCGGGCCACCAATGTGCCGCACTGTGCCACTACGCTGCGGCCCAGCTCAAAGTGCAGTTGCTGTCCGTCGCGCAGATAAAGGTGCTGGGCAAAGGTATGGAAGTAGGCTTCGAAGTCGGGCAGGGGATGGCCGAGCGGATCGTCATAGTCTACGCCCAGTCCGCCACCCACATTGATGTTGGCCACCTGAATGCCCTGGGCATCGAGCAACGTCTGCAACTCGTTGATGCGCAGGCAGAGCTGCCGGAAGGGTTCGGTGTCGGTAATCTGGCTGCCGATATGGAAGTGCAGGCCGATGGGTTCCACGTGTTTCAGCTCCTTAGCCCGCAGCAGGGCATCGGCCGCCTGCTCGAAGGGTATGCCGAACTTGTTTTCGTTCAGTCCCGTGGTAATCTTGGCATGGGTGTGTGCATCGACGTTGGGGTTGATGCGGAAGGCCACAGGTGCGGTGGTATGGAGCTCGGCGGCCAGTTGGTCGATGACTTCCAGCTCGGGCATACTTTCGACGTTGAAGCTGTGTATGCCAGCCTGCAGGGCCAGACGGATTTCGCTGTCGCTCTTGCCGACACCGGCAAAGACGATGTGAGAAGGCTCGAAACCGCCTGATATGGCAGCCAGCACTTCACCGCCCGACACGCAGTCGGCACCCAGACCGGCTTGGCTGATGAGCCGGAGCAGGCGCGGGTTGGCATTGGCCTTGATGGCGTAATGTACGTGGTAGTTGGGGTGGGGGGCAATGCAGCGGTTAATGGCCTGCAGCGTCTGTTGCAGGCAGTCCACATCGTAATAATAGAAAGGAGTGGGTATCTGGTTCAGTTTGTTGTGCATGGGGGGAAGTAGGTGTTAAGTATTAGTGATTAAGTTATTGCTGAGGTTGTGAGGGATAGGGGAGGAGGCTGCTTTCCTGGGTTATGAGATTTTAGGTTACAAGGTTATAACATTACTGTTTGAACGGATGATATTCAAGCGTTACAACTGTAACTTTATAACCTCATAACCTTATCCCTCATAATCTTTACCCCCCCCCCTCATAACCTACGCAATCACCTTGCTCATGAGAACAGCTTTGCGCTGAGCGAACAGAGGGCGGCTTTCTTGTCGGCTTCGCGCACAAGCAGGGAGATGTTGTGGTTGCTGCCGCCGTAGGAAATCATGCGTACGGGAATCTCACTGAGTGCATCGGTGACGAGTGTTTCGAAGCCCACATTACCCCAGCGCAGGTCACCTACGACGCAGATGATGCACATGTTTTCGTCGGTCTCGACCGTGCCGTACTTCTTCAGCTCTTCGGTGATGGCTGCCAGGTGGGCTGTATTGTCGATGGTCAGCGTGACGCCAACCTCGCTGGTAGTCACCATGTCGACCGGTGTCTGGTTGGTTTCGAATATCTCAAACACCTTGCGCAGGAAGCCTGTGGCGAGCAGCATACGCGATGACACAATCTTGATGGCCGTGATGTTGTCCTTGGCGGCAACGGCTTTGATGGTGCCGCGCTGCATCTGGTTGTTGATGATGGTGCCCGGTGCGGCGGGGTCCATGGTGTTGAGCAGGCGCACGGGGACTCCGGCATAGCGTGCGGGCTGTATGCAGGTGGGGTGGAGAATCTTGGCGCCGAAGTAGGCCAGCTCGGCTGCCTCTTCGAAGTTGAGCTGTCGCACGGGGGTGGTGCCCGGCACAAAGCGCGGGTCGTTGTTGTGCATACCGTCGATGTCAGTCCATATCTGAATTTCCTCAGCTCCCAGCACGGCACCGATGAGACAGGCCGTGTAGTCAGAGCCGCCACGCTGCAGGTTGTCGATTTCGCCCTTCATGTTGCGGCAGATGAAGCCTTGGGTGATGTAGAGGTCGTAGCCTGCGTGTTGCTTGAGGATATCGGTGATGTGTTCCTTGATGTAGGGCAGGTCGGGTTCGCCGTTCTCATCGATGCGCATATAGTCGAGAGCCGGTATGAGCTTCACTTTCACGCCGAGTTCGAGCAGGTAGTTGGTCACCATGTTGGTGCTCATCAGCTCGCCCTGCGCGAGGATTTCCCTTTCGAGCTGCGGGATGTAGCTGCAGGCAGTGAGGTTGTGGAGGTGGAGGAAGATGCCGCGCAGCAGCTGGCGGGTCTGTTCGGCCAGCGAGCTGTCAGCATAGAGTTCCTCAACATGCTGCATGTACAGGCCGCGCAGCTTGTTGATGACGTTGTTGGCAGCCTCGGGGTTGCGCTTGTTGATGTAGTCGGCAATTTCTACCAGTGAGTTTGTTGTGCCCGACATGGCAGAGAGGACCACAATCTTTGTCTCTCCGTCGTTGATCAGGGCACTCACGTCCTTCATGCGTTGGGGCGAACCTACTGAGGTTCCGCCGAATTTCAGAATTTTCATGTGTGATATCAAGTTGACAGGTTTAAACAGAACGAAGCTCTCCGTCTTCACAGCGGTACACGATGCCGGGGAACTCTTCTAACAGGTTCAAGTTGTGCGTCACCATGACAATGGCTGTGCCCTGTTCGCGTATGGCCAACAGGGTCTGCATGATGTGGCGCGAGGTTTCGGTGTCTAAGTTGCCGATAGGTTCGTCGGCCAGAATGATTTTCGGATGATTGAGCAGGGCGCGGGCTATGCACACGCGTTGCTGCTCGCCGCCCGAGAGTTCATGGGGAAAACAGTGTGCCTTGCCAGTGAGCTGCACCAACTGCAGCACTTCGAGGATGCGGGCGGGACGCAACTTCTTCTTCCAGCCAGTGGCCCGCAGGACGAAATCGAGGTTCTGCTGTACTGTATAGTGGTGGAGCAGCTGGAAGTCCTGGAACACGATGCCCAGTTGTCGCCGCAGGACGGGGATGTGTTTGTGTTTGAGTTTCCGCAGGTCGAAGTCGAGGATGTGGGCCTCGCCTTCGCGCACAGGTACTTCGCCGTAGAGTGCCTTCAGCAGGGTGCTCTTGCCGCTGCCCACTTTCCCGACGATGTAGATGAAGTCATTTTCACCCACCTGAAAGTTGACTTGCGAAATGACCGGTTTGTCATCGTGGCTCAGGGCCACGTTTTTCAGTTCAATGAGCATGTTGGATGGAGTGGGGCGCAGCACACATGCTGCGCGGAGAGGAATTTGACAAAGAGAAGAAAAGAGGCTGCCCAGACAGGTCAGTCGAGCTTGAGCACGGCCAGGAATGCCTTTTGCGGCACCTGCACGTTGCCAATCTCCTTCATGCGCTTTTTGCCTCGTTTTTGCTTTTCGAGCAGCTTGCGCTTTCGGCTGATGTCACCGCCGTAGCATTTGGCCGTCACGTCCTTGCGCACCTGCTTCACGGTTTCGCGGGCAATGATTTTGGCCCCAATGGCTGCTTGGATAGCGATGTCGAATTGTTGGCGCGGCAGCAGTTCCTTGAGCTTTTCACACATGCGGCGGCCGAAGAATACGGAGTTGTCCACGTGTGTCAAGGTGGAGAGTGCGTCGACCGGCTCGCCGTTGAGCAGGATGTCGAGCTTGACGAGCTTCGACGGACGAAAGCCGATGGAGTGGTAGTCGAACGAGGCGTAGCCCTTCGATATGCTCTTCAGTTTGTCGTAGAAGTCGATGACGATTTCGGCCAGCGGCATGTCGTAGTACAGTTCCACGCGGTTGCCCGACACGTACTCCTGCTTGACCAACTCGCCGCGCTTGCCCAGACAGAGCGACATGATGTTGCCGATGTAGTCGGTGCGGGTGATGATGGAGGCTCTGATGTAAGGCTCCTCGATATGGTCGATTTCGGTTTGGTCGGGCATTCCGGCAGGATTGTGCACTTCGAGCAGGTTCTGGTGCTTGTCATACACGTTGTAGCTCACGTTGGGCACGGTGGTGATGACGTTCATGTTGAACTCGCGGTCCAGGCGTTCCTGTACGATTTCCATGTGCAGCAGCCCGAGGAAGCCGCAGCGGAAGCCGAAGCCCAGTGCGACCGACGATTCGGGCTGGAAGGTGAGCGAGGCGTCGTTGAGCTGCAGCTTCTCCAAGCTGGCACGAAGCTGTTCGAAGTCTTCTGTCTCGATAGGGTAGACACCGGCAAAGACCATGGGCTTTACTTCTTCAAAACCCTCAATGGCTTTTTGGCAGGGATTGGCCACGCTGGTGATGGTATCGCCCACCTTCACTTCGGTGGCCGTCTTGATACCGCTCACAATGTAGCCCACATCACCGCAGCGCAGCTCACGGCGGGGCGAAAGTTCCATTTTCAGCACGCCTACCTCGTCGGCATGGTAGCGTTTCTGCGTGTTCACAAACAGCACTTCCTCATCTTTGTGTATGCAGCCGTTCACAATCTTGTAGTAGGCGATGATGCCGCGGAAGGGGTTGAACACAGAGTCGAAGATGAGGGCCTGAAGCGGCGCATTCTCATCGCCTTCGGGCGCAGGAATGCGTTCAATCACCGCACGCAGAATGTCATCGACTCCTTCGCCGGTACGTCCGGAAGCGCGTATGATTTCCTCTCGGCTGCATCCGAGCAGGTCGATGATTTCGTCCTCCACTTCCTCGGGCATGGAGTTCACCATGTCGCATTTGCTGAGCACGGGAATGATTTCGAGGTTATGCTCAATGGCCATGTAGAGGTTGGAGATGGTTTGTGCCTGTACGCCCTGCGTGGAATCGACCAGCAGCAGACAGCCTTCGCAGGCCGCAATGCTTCGCGACACTTCGTAGGCAAAGTCCACGTGACCCGGTGTGTCAATGAGATTCAGCCTGTAGGTTTCGCCGTCGAGTTCGTACTCCATCTGAATGGCGTGGCTCTTGATAGTGATGCCCCTTTCACGTTCCAAGTCCATGTCGTCGAGCATCTGGCCTTCAGTCACCTGAATGGTTTGGGTACGTTCCAGCAGGCGGTCGGCCAGTGTGCTCTTGCCATGGTCTATGTGGGCAATGATGCAGAAGTTGCGTATGTGCTTCACGGATGTGTTGTGGATTTATGTCTATTTGCTGAGGTTATGAGGGATAAGGTTATAAGATTACTATTTGAGCGAACCATGTTCAAGCGTTACAACTGTAACTTTATAACCTCATAACCTGATAACCTCATAACCAAGGTAACGCAGTAACTTAATAACCTCATAACCTGATAATCTGGGGTGCAGGCATTCTGCCTGCATCCTAAAACTTCTCAGCTTCGGCGAAGCTGACGGCGTGGCTCAGGTCCTTCTCGCTGAGCACCACCTCCTGTCCCTTGACAGGCCAGTCGATGCCGATGTCGGGGTCAGCGTAATGTATGGAACATTCGCTTTCGGGCGCATAGCGGTTGTCAACCTTGTAGGTGAAGACGGCGGTGTCGGAGAGAACCTGAAAGCCGTGGGCAAAGCCGCGCGGGATGAAGAGTTGCTGCTTGTTGTCGGCCGAAAGCTCTACCATCACGTGCTTGCCGAAGGTAGGCGAATCTTGCCGAAGGTCAACGGCTACATCGACCACACAGCCTTGCAGCACGCGCACCAGTTTGGCCTGGGAGTCGGCTCCCTTTTGGTAATGCAGTCCGCGCAGTACGCCGCGGGTTGACATGGACTGGTTGTCCTGCACGAAGTGTACCGTTTGGCCGATGCCCCGGTTGAAGTCATCCTCGCGCCAGGTTTCCATGAAGTAGCCTCGGGCATCTTCGAACACGCGGGGGGTGATGATGAAAACGCCCGGTATGTCGGTTTCTTGATAAGTCATGATGATAGAGATGAGTTATGGGAAGATAGGTCTGTTATGCGGACTTATTGGATGGCTACCTTGCCGTCGTGCATGTCGGCTTGGAAGGCGGTCTGACCCGGATGTTCCATCATGAAGTCGCACAGGGTGTCCTCCAAATGGTGCTGTATGGCACGCTTCAGCGAGCGGGCACCATATTGGGTGTCAAATCCCTTGTCGACCATGAAATCGGCCACCGCTTCGCTCCAGGTCAGCCGCAGGTCGTTCTGGGCCAGCCTTTGTTGCAGTGACTCCAGTTCGAGCCGCGCAATGCGTGCGGCATCGTCGCGGGTGAGCGGATTAAACATGATGATGTCGTCGAGGCGGTTCAGAAACTCCGGCGCGAACTGCTTGCGCAGGGCTTTCATAATCACGCCTTCGGCCAAGTCGCCTGACAGCTCGCCTTCAATGCGGTCGAAGCCCACACCTTTGCCAAACTCGCGCAGCTGGCGCGTGCCGCTGTTCGAGGTGAGAATGATGATGGTGTTCTGGAAACTGACTGTTGCGCCGTTTCCGTCGGTCAGGCGGCCTTCATCCATTACCTGCAGCAGGGTGTTGAACACGTCAGGGTGTGCCTTTTCGATTTCATCGAGCAGTACTACCGAATAGGGGTGGCGGCGCACGCGCTCTGTCAGCTGTCCGCCTTCTTCATAGCCCACATATCCCGGAGGTGCGCCGAGCAGGCGGCTCACGCTGTACTTCTCGCCGTATTCACTCATGTCGATACGGATGAGCGCGTCGGTGCGGCCAAACATCCATTCGGCCAGGCATTTCACCAGGTGCGTCTTTCCCACACCGGTGGGGCCGACAAAGAGGAAAGTGCCAATGGGCCGGTTAGCTCCCTTCAGTCCCATGCGGCTGCGGGCAATGGCACGGGCAAGCCGTTCGACAGCCTTTTCCTGGGCAATCACCTTGGCGTTCAGGGCTGCGTGCATACCCCTGAGCCGTTCGCTTTCGCTGGCAGCCACGCGTGTGACAGGTACGCCGCTCATCAGCGACACCACTTCGGCCACCTCGGCGGCATCGACCACGGCAGGATTGGCAGCCGATTCGTTCTGCCAGCGCAGCGTCAGCTCGTCGAGCTCGTGCGTCAGCTTGGTCACTTTGTCGCGCAGGTTGGCGGCCAGCTCGTAGTTTTGCTGTTGCGCTGCTTCGGTCTTGGCTTTTCTGACGCTTTCGATTTCGCGCTCCTTCTCGACCAGCTCCTGCGGACATTCCGCCCCTTGCAGGTGCTTGCGGGCGCCGGCTTCGTCGAGTGCGTCGATAGCCTTGTCGGGCAGGGCACGGTCAGTGACGTAGCGGTCAGTCAGTTCCACGCAGGCCTTGAGAGCCTCGGGAGTATAGGTCACATTGTGGTGCTTTTCGTACCGCTCCCTGATGTTGTTCAGAATGGTGTGCGTCTCTTCGGCAGAGGTAGGTTCGAGCATCACCTTCTGGAAGCGGCGGTCGAGCGCGCCGTCCTTTTCTATGGACTTCTTGAACTCCGCTGTGGTCGTGGCACCGATGCACTGCACCTCGCCGCGGGCCAGTGCGGGCTTCAGCATGTTGGCGGCATCCAAGCTGCCTGGAGCAGAGCCGGCACCGATGATGGTGTGAATCTCGTCCATGAAGAGCACAATCTCGGGGTGTTCCTTCAGTTCCTGAATCAGGCGGCGCAGACGTTCCTCAAACTGTCCGCGATATTGCGTGCCGGCCACGATGGAGGCCATGTCGAGTGCGACAATGCGCTTGCCGGCCAGCAGCCGGGGCACCTTGTGGTGTGCAATGCGGTCGGCCAGACCTTCCACAATGGCACTCTTGCCCACGCCGGGCTCGCCAATCAAGATAGGATTGTTCTTCTTGCGGCGGCAGAGGATTTCGATGACACGTTCCGTTTCACGTTCACGTCCCACCACAGGGTCCAGTCCTCCCTTCAGGGCCACAGCCGTGAGGTCGGTACCGAAGTTGTCGGTGATGGGGGTGTCGCTGGTGGGCTTGCCCTCCTGCGCACGTGTTTCGCGGGGCTTCTCGCTCGTCCGCTCGTCGCCCGGATAAGGCCCGTCGGCTTCATCAGGGAACTGGTAGTCGTTGGTCACTTCTGCGGGTTCCGCAGGGTCTTTGGCAAACGATTCGTAGTTCACGCCGCACGACTCCAGCAGCTGCTTGGCCTCATTGTCTCGGTCGTGCAGCATGGCCATCACCAGCAGCATGGCCGCATTGCGCTTGCCTGCGGCCAGTCGGTTTTCGAGCATCAGCAGTTTGATAATGCGTGAGCAGTCAGCATCAAATGCGAGTCGTTCTTCGCTTGTAGTGTCGCTGTGGTTGCTCTGTTCGTCCAAACGCGCGTCAATGCGGCTGCCCAGCTGTGTGGCATCGACTTTCAGTGCAGCCAGTTTCTCAACCACCTGCAAGTCATTGTTGATGACGCTCTTCAGCATACACAAGGTGTTGATCTCTGGCAGCTGGAAAGCGCGGGCTATTCGCTTGCTGTCGTCAAGCAGCCGGGTGGTATCGGCGGGTATATCGTAGTTCATAAGTTCGATTAGTTCATTGCATTGTTTGGCCACGTGGGTATTGCCTTTTAGTTCCGTTGTGGCATTTTGCGCGCAAATGTATACAAAATCCGTGATATGTTGCACCAACTGCATCAAAAAGAACGAGTTTGTTAGCACCTATCTCATGCTTCACGGGCCATTTGTGTGTGCTGGCGGCTTTGCATACTGTTGTTTGGGAGAGGAAACAAATATCTGCCCCAACACTCGCTGTAAATGAAAATGTGTGTACATTTGCATCGACAACTCTCTAACCATGCTCCGCTACCTCCTATATATATATATGTCTCTGTGCTTGGCTTTCGGGCTGTCGTCGTGCATTTCAGACGAAAAGACGGACTACGGCCCTTCGCTGTCTGTGGGCGAACAGCTGCCCGTTTTCCGTGTGCAACTCAGCGATGGCAGTGAAGTGAGTGACCAATCGCTGCGCGGCAAGCCTGGCGTCATTGTGCTCTTCACCACCACCTGTCCAGACTGCCGCCGTGCCATGCCGGGGATTGAGGAGGTTTACAGACAGTGGCAGCCGCAGGCTCAGTTTGTGTGTATAGGACGCGAGGAAACCGCCGACAAAGTGTCGGTCTACTGGCAAGAACAGGGCTACACGATGCCTTGGTCAGCGCAGGAGGACCGCACGGTCTATGAACTGTTTGCCAGTCGCTACGTGCCCCGCGTGTTTGTGTTCGATGCACAGGGCACGGTGCGGGCCAGCTTTGTGGAAGAAGTTGACACGGCGCAACTGCAACAGGCTTTGCGCAGCTGCATGGAACAACAGGAATGAAGTAAAATCTGATACGCTGAAAAATGAATCATTTAGCATTGAAGTCGCGCTTGGTAGCGATGAACTTTCTGGAGTTTGCCGTGTGGGGAGCTTACCTCACCTCGATGGGGGCCTATTTGGCCACCCATGGTCTGGGCACGCACATTGGCTGGTTTTATGCCGTGCAGGGTCTGGTCTCGCTGTTTATGCCCGGACTGGTGGGCATTGTGGCTGACCGTTGGATTCCCGGCGAACGGCTGTTGGGCCTCTGCCATGCGCTGGCCGGCAGCTTCATGATGGCCGCTGCCTGGTATGCCATGCAAGCCGGCACTGCGGTCCAGATGGCTCCGCTCTTCTCGCTCTACACCCTGAGTGTGGCTTTCTATATGCCGACCATTGCGCTGAGCAACTCGGTGGCCTTTAGCGGTCTGACGCGTTCAGGATTAGACACGGTGAAGGACTTCCCGCCCATCCGCGTGTTTGGTACCATCGGCTTCATCTGTACCATGTTGGCCGTGAACTTCCTGGATTGGCAGGCATCGCCTTGGCAGCTCATGTTGTCTGGTGCGCTGAGCTGGGTGCTGGCCCTGTATGCGCCTACCTTGCCTGCCTGTCCTGTCGGTTCGGCGCAGGGCGAGAAGCGTTCGTTGTTTTCTGCTTTGGGCCTCGATGCCTTTGCGCTGTTCAAGCAGCGGCGCATGGCAGTGTTCTTCCTGTTCTCGATGTTGCTGGGCGTGAGCCTGCAAATCACCAACGGCTATGCCAACCCCTTCATTTCGAGCTTCAAGGACGTTCCCGCCTATGCCGACACCTTCGGCGCGAACAATGCGAACGCACTGATAGCCCTGTCGCAGACCAGCGAGACCTGCTGCATCCTGCTCATCCCCTTCTTCCTGAAGCGTTACGGCATCAAGCGGGTCATGATGATAGCCATGTTGGGCTGGGTGTTGCGCTTCGGCCTGTTCGGCTTGGGCGACCCTGGCAGCGGTGTGTGGATGTTTGTGCTGTCCATGATTGTCTACGGCGTGGCCTTCGACTTCTTCAATATCTCCGGCGCGCTGTTTGTCGATCAGAACACGCAGCCCGAGATTCGCAGCAGTGCGCAGGGCCTCTTTATGATTATGACCAACGGTCTGGGCGCCTCGTTTGGCACGCTGGCCGCCCAGCAGGTGGTGAACCATTATGTCTACAACGTGCCTCTATCCATGCAGATGGACGGTTGGCGCACCTCGTGGTTCATCTTTGCCGGCTATTCGTTAGTCGTGCTGGTGCTCTTCGCACTGGTGTTCCGCGAAAGCAAAAAGAATTAGATTTGTTTGAATTATCAACCCCTAAACCCCTTCCTTCTACCAATGGAAAAAATTATCACTGACGCAAATTTTGCAGAGTTAGAGGCAACAGGCCTCCCCATTGTACTTGACTTCTCGGCCACCTGGTGCGGCCCTTGCAAGAAGATTGCTCCCTTCATTGCCGAGCTGGCCGACGAGTATGAAGGCCGTGTGCTGGTGGGCAAGTGCGATGTCGATGAAAACGACGAGTTGACCAGCCGCTTCGGCATACGCAACGTGCCGACCGTGCTCTTCATCAAGGACGGCCAAATTGTCGACAAGCACGTAGGTGCTGCTCCCAAGAGCGAACTGGTCAACAAAGTAGAGGCCCTGCTGAAGTAAAACCACAGTCTTCTTCCCCACGCCATGTCACTCGATGATGAACTGTTGCAGGATGCCGAGCACGATGCGGCAGCCGTGCAATATGTAAAGACGCATCTGCCACAGGAGTTGCAGGAGGTGTTCACCGACGAACTGCTCTATTACTTTCTGGACCTCTTGGTGGAATACTTGGTCGAGAGCGGCCTGCTCGAAGCCGAGGGTGATGCCGACGGCTATGTAGAGATAGACCAGGAGGCCATTTCCGAACATCTGGCCAAGAAGGCAGCCCGCGAAAATATGGGCAGCTTTAGTGCCGAGGACTTGTGCTTCGTGGTGCAGGCCATGCTGGACTTCGAAATGGGCGAAGACGAGTAACGCGCTGCGCGGCTTGCCTGCTCCGACACGGAATAATCAAACACGGGTTGCCAGGAATCAAACACGCGCTTACGTGGATGATGACTGACAATCCGTGTTCTTTTTTACTGGGAGGGCGGGCTTCCAGCCCGTCAATATAAAATATTTTGGCTGGCTGGAAGCCTGCCCTCCCAGTGCACCAGCGCTTCGGGTTGGTTTGAAAAAGTGGGCCTTTTCTGCTGTTGTCAAGCCAATGAGTTGGCCGTAAATAATGGGAGAGCAGGGGTTTGCCTGCTCTCCCATTTGTCTTTGCAGGCCAGATGCCTGCTCTCGCAGGTTACAAGGTAACTTTATAACCTCATAACCATATCCCTCGCAACCTAAGAATTTTCGCCGTAGAGCTTCTGCTTCAGCTCCTTCACGCGGTCGTCGTGAATGTAGTCTTCGTAGTTCATGAGCTTGTCAATCGTGCCGTTAGGCGTCAGCTCAATGATGCGGTTGGCTACCGTGTTGATGAACTCGTGGTCGTGGCTGGCAAAGAGAATGTTGCCCTTGAAGAGCTTGAGGTTGTTGTTGAATGCCTGGATGCTCTCCATGTCGAGGTGGTTGGTGGGCGTGTCCAGAATCAGGCAGTTGGCATTGCGCAGCTGCATACGGGCAATCATGCAGCGCATCTTTTCGCCACCTGAGAGCACATTGACTTTCTTCAGGATGTCCTCGTCCTTGAAGAGCATACGTCCCAAGAATGCCTTGAAGTACACGTCGTTGCCCTCGCCGTACTGGCTGAGCCAGTCGAGCATGTTGAAGTCAGTGTTGAAGAAGCTGGTGTTGTCGAGCGGCAGATAGGCCGTCGTGATAGTTACGCCCCACTTGAACGTGCCCGCAGCCGGCTTGGCATTGCCGTTGATGATTTCGAACAGGGCCGTCATGGCACGCGGGTCATGGCTCAGGAACACAATCTTCTCGTCCTTCTCGACCGTAAAGTTCAGGTGGTCAAACAGCACCGTGCCGTCGTCAGTCACTGCCTTCAGGTCCTTCACTTCCAGAATCTGGTTGCCCGGCTCACGGTCCATCTGGAAGATGATGCCCGGATACTTGCGGGTAGAGGGCTTGATTTCCTCCACGTTGAGCTTTTCGAGCATCTTCTTGCGGCTGGTGGTCTGGCGGCTCTTGGCCACATTGGCCGAGAAGCGGCGTATGAACTCTTCCAGTTCCTTCTTCTTCTCCTCAGCCTTCTGCTTCTGGTTCTGTGCCTGGCGCAGGGCGAGCTGCGAGGACTCGTACCAGAAGGAGTAGTTGCCCGAGAAGAGCGTCACCTTGCCAAAGTCGATGTCGACGGTGTGGGTGCAGACCTGGTCCAGGAAGTGACGGTCGTGGCTGACAACCAGCACGGTGTGCTCAAAGTTGCCGAGATACTCTTCGAGCCATTCCACCGTTTCGAGGTCGAGGTCATTGGTAGGTTCGTCGAGCAGCAGGTTGTCGGGTTCGCCGAACAGGGCCTGTGCCAGCATCACGCGCACCTTCTCCTTACCGCTCAGCTCGCCCATCAGTTTGCCGTGCAGCTTCTCCTTGATGCCCAAGCCGCTCAGCAGCGTGGCGGCATCGTTTTCGGCGGTGTAGCCGCCCATTTGTGCAAACTTGTCTTCCAGTTCGGCCACCTTGATGCCGTCTTCATCGGTGAAGTCTGTCTTGGAATAGAGTGCGGTGCGCTCCTGCATGACCTGCCACATGGTGGTGTGGCCCATCAGCACGGTGTCGAGCACTGTAAATTGGTCATACTTGAAGTGGTCCTGGCTCAGCACCGAGAGGCGTTCGCCGGGTCCCATTTCGACTGTGCCCTTGTTGGGTTCCAGTTCGCCCGATATGGCTTTCAGCAGGGTAGACTTTCCGGCACCGTTGGCACCGATGATGCCGTAGATGTTGCCGCTGTTGAACTTGAGGTTTACGTCCTGATAGAGTATGCGCTTGCCAAACTGAATGGCCAGGTTCGATAGCGTGATCATGTTGTTGTGATATGCGGTTGTTTGTTTCTTTCGGTTGGTAGGGTTTGCGGTCATTTACAATTCAATCATAGTCTGCGCCCGGTGCTGTCGGTAACAGCCCAAGTGAGGGCTGCGTGTTCCGATGGGCCGGATAGCAAACTATGATTGATTGCGTGTAAAAGTGCTTACTCGTTGTCGGCAGCGAGTGAAATCTTCAGTTCGTCGAGTTGCTTGGGGTCAACAGCCGAAGGAGCGTCGAGCATCACATCGCGGCCGGAGTTGTTCTTGGGGAAGGCAATGCAGTCGCGGATGCTGTCGAGTCCGGCAAAGAGCGAAACCCAACGGTCGAGACCATAGGCCAGACCACCGTGAGGAGGTGCACCATATTTGAAGGCGTTCATCAGGAAGCCGAACTGTTCCTGGGCACGTTCGGGAGTGAAGCCCAACACCTTGAAGATCTTAGCCTGCAGTTCGGCATCGTGAATACGGATAGAACCGCCGCCCACTTCTACGCCGTTGCATACCATGTCGTAGGCATCGGCCAGCACCGAAGCGGGGTCCGTGTCAAGCATGGGAATGTCCTGTGGACGGGGAGCCGTGAAGGGGTGGTGCATGGCCAACAAGCGGCCTTCCTCTTCGCTCCATTCAAACATGGGGAAGTCTACCACCCACAGCAGCGAGAACTTGTTTTTGTCGCGCAGACCCAACCGCTGTCCCATTTCGAGACGCAGCTCGCACAGCTGCTTGCGGGTCTTCATGGCATCGGCACCCGAAAGGATGAGGATGAGGTCGCCGGGCTTTGCCTGCATGGCATCGCGCAGCTGGCTGAGTACCTCGGGCGTATAGAACTTGTCGACCGAGCTTTTCACCGAACCGTCGTCGGCTACTCTGGCGTAGACCAGACCCTTGGCACCAATCTGCGGCGACTTGACGAAGTCGGTGAGCTGGTCCAGCTGCTTGCGGGTGTAGTGGGCACAGCCTTCGGCACAGATACCGCCGATGTAGGCTGCATCGTTGAACACGGCGAAGCTGCCGCTGCCCTTGAGCACGTCCATCAGTTCGACAAACTCCATACCGAAGCGCATGTCGGGCTTGTCCGAACCGAAGCGGCGCATGGCCTCATGCCAGGACAGGCGCAGGAAGGGCTGTTCGTCCAAGTCGTAGCCGCGCACTTCCTTAAACAGGTATTTGGCCATTTCCTCGAAGGTGGAGATGATGTCGTCTTGGGTGACAAACGACATTTCGCAGTCAATCTGCGTAAACTCGGGCTGACGGTCAGCGCGCAGGTCTTCGTCGCGGAAGCACTTGGCAATCTGGAAGTAGCGGTCGATGCCGGCCACCATGAGCAGCTGCTTCAGCGTCTGCGGGCTTTGCGGCAGGGCGTAGAACTGGCCCGGATTCATGCGCGAAGGTACAATGAAGTCGCGTGCACCTTCGGGCGTAGAGCCGATGAGCACAGGGGTTTCGATTTCCAGAAAGCCCTTGGAGTCGAGGAAGTTGCGCACGGCGATGCAGAACTTGTGGCGCAGTTCGAGGTTGGCACGCACATTCTCCCGGCGGATGTCGAGATAGCGGTATTTCATGCGAAGGTCGTCGCCGCCGTCGGTATGCTCCTCAATGGTGAAGGGAGGAGTGAGCGAGGAATTGAGCACATTCAGTTCGCTCACCAGAATCTCAATGTCGCCCGTAGGCATCTTGTCGTTCTTGGCATAGCGTTCGCTGACAGTGCCCTTCACCTGCAACACATATTCGCGGCCCAGCTTGTTGGCCTGTGCGCAGAGTGCGGCATCCTGTTCTTCGTTAAACACCAGCTGCGTGATTCCATAGCGGTCGCGCAGGTCGATGAAAGTCATGCCGCCCATCTTGCGGCTGCGCTGTACCCATCCGGCCAGCGTCACTTGTTCGCCCGCATTCGATATGCGAAGTTCACCACAGGTTTTCGATCTGTACATAGTGGTCATTACTTGTTTTGAGTCGGCCGAGTCCATGCCGCTGCGCCCTGTTTTGGAACGGTGCTTGCGCAACACATGGCGGCAACTCCTGTTTGTTTGTCTGTATTGGTGTGCGAAAGTACGAATATTGTTTGACTTTTTTAGACTGCCCGGCCTAAAATCTTCTTTTTTTATGGTCTGCGTCCGCTTGTGCGCGCGTCTGCGCCCCAGAACACAGGCTGGACAGAACCCCTTCGCCCCCCC
>JBJEAF010000093.1:0-8466 GCA_051868755.1 Alloprevotella sp. | reverse complement strand
CTGCGCTGCGGCTCGGCAGAGAAAAGAAAAAACCTCCGGCTTTTTCTTTTCTCTACGCTCGCCTTGCACTACCTTTGCCCCCAAAGAAAAACATCAGAAAGTTAACCTTATGGACCAGTCGCTATATAGCTACTCCCTGTATGCAGCCCTGCCGTTGATGCTCTTCTTCGGCTTTCACATGCTCCTTGGCCGTACACCCGAAAAGAAGGTGTTTGCCAACTTTCTGCTGTCACGCAGACTGATGGGCACGGCTCTGCTCATCCTGGCCGCCAACTATGCCGTACACCTGTTCTGCACCATCAGGCTGAAGGACGTGAATGCCACCATACTGATGAACCTTTCGACCTACTTCCTCTGCTACTGGCTCTTCAGTTCGGCCATGATGACCCTGCTCGACAATCACTACATCACGCAGCGCAGGCTGGCGCGGCATGGAGCGATATGGCTGGTGTTTTCAGTGTCTGGTTATGCCTTGTCGCAGATTCCCGCTGGTTCCGCCATTCATCCCTGGGGTACGGTGGTACTGGCCGTCTGGTTGGCCTCCTATGGGCTGTTCCTCTCCGTGCGTCTGCTCCGCACCTATAACAGGGCCATTAGAATGTTCGAAAACACGCACTCCGACGACATCGGGTCCTACATACGCTGGCTCTCCATATTTACTTATTGGGCGATAGGCTATGGCGTGAGCTGCGCACTGCTCACTTTCCTGCCCGATGAATATGTCTTTCTGTGGATACTGTCATCCATACCCTTCTATATCTACCTGTATTGCAGCTACCAGAACTACATCCTCTTCTACGAGAAAGTCGAGAACGCCTTCCTGGAAGACTACACCATGCAGCAGGAGGAAGTTGACGCAGCGCACGGTGCTGCCGGCGAGATGGACACTCCGTCCTATCATTCAGACATGGCGAAGCGCGTCAGGGAATGGACTGACAGCGAGGGTTATCTCAGTCCGGGTATCACGCTGAATGAACTGTCGGCACGGTTGTGTACCAACCGCACTTATCTGTCTGAATACATCAACAACGTCCATCACATGAATTTCCGCGACTGGATTACCGACCTGCGCATTGAACACGCCAAGCGCTTGATGAGGCAGCAGCCGCAACTGAAGATTCATGAGATAGCAGAAGCTTCGGGCTTTCTCTCACAGAGCCACTTCAGCCGGACGTTTGGCCACAAGGAAGGCTGCTCGCCTGCACGGTGGCGGAATGGCCTGTAAATGCTTGCGTCAAGCATAGGCCCAAACGACAAATTGACGAGGAGTCAAATCTGCAATCTTTGCCTAAACATCAATATTCATGCCTTTTCTTCAAAAAGTTGGAGAAACGGCATTTTGCGTTTGCACCGTCCAGTCGTTTTTACGATACTTGCACAGAGAAAATGCATGATAGGAGAGAAGTGACTCTCAGCATCCAACCCTTCTAACAACCGAAACAATTATGGGAACAATGAAATTCCTCAGGTCGATGCACACTGTACTTGCATGTGGCCTGCTGTCGGCCTTCACCTTTGCGGCATGTAGCGATGACGACACGCCCGCCCTTAAACCCACACCCACCGAGAACCATGCGGTGATGATTCTGGACAAGGACAAACGCGACATGATCTATTCGATGGTAGACCTAGAGGGCGACAGAGGCCGCATCTATGAGATAAACTACAATGTTGATTACAGGCTCGACGAGGCCCTGAAGTTCGAAATCGACGGAACGGTGCGACTGAAACAGTTCGTGGCCCTCTATCTCATGGACACCATTCCGCAGAGCAAGAGCGTGGTCCTTTCATACGATGCCGGATGCAGTGCCTTTGCTGCTCCCGACAAGAAGTCTGGTGATTACCTCATGGGCCGTAACTTCGACTTCAACCACTGGGACAAGGACAAGAACCGCGTGATGATTCCGCTCATTGCGGTACATACGGCTCCCAAGGGCGGCAAGAAGTCCGTGTCATTCGTCGACGGACAGTTCATCGACTATAAGAGCGGATTCTACACTGACGGCAAATCAGACCTTTCGATGCTGATGGCATTGCCTTACCTGATGCTCGACGGTGTCAACGAGGACGGCTTTGCCATAAGTGTTCTGAAACTTGACGGCAAGCAGACGCTCCAGAAGAAAGCCGGCCAGAAGAAGGTATTCACCACCGTTGCCATGCGCCTGTTGCTCGACAGGGCCAGTACGGTCAATGAAGCCATTGACATGCTCGAACAGTACAACATGTGTATGGACCAGGACAGCACGGCCAGCTACCATTTCTTCATGGCCGATGCCAAGGGCGACTATGCCATCGTGGAGTACACCCCGGCTACTCCCGAAGCACATCCAACCCAGATGGAGGTGCTGCGGGGCCACGACACCCTGCGCTGCGTCACCAACTTCTATGTGTCGCCCAACATGCTCTATTCGGCCAATGGCGGCCAGTCCTATCATGGCAGAGACCGCTACAACAACTTGCGGAGGGGCTTGCTGGAGCTTGGCTACAACGTGACTCCTACGCAGGGTCTGGACCTGCTGAAGACTGTGGCACAAGGACCGGATGGCGAACAGGGTTCCACAGGATTTACGCAGTGGTCGGAAGTCTACAACCTCAGTAAGAAACGTGTGACGATGCACATTCTCCGGGAGTGGGACAAGTCGTTCGTGTTCTACGTCAAGTGAGACCGCGTAGGCCGCTCCCGCAGCGGATTGGTATAGCAAAAGGGTCAGGAGGAAGCAGTTTTTCCTCCTGACCCTTTCGCATAGGGCTGGCCTGCGGCAGCAGCGTGGCGCGCGCTGTGCGCTATGCCTGACGCGGCCAGTTGTATACGGTGCGGTGTATGGTGCTTGTAATGGAGTCGAAGTTGTCGTGTCCCCATTCAGGATGCGTGGTCATCAGACGCAGGGGCAGCATCTCGTCGCCTTCGCGATAGGGAGGCTGCAAGTAAGGGTTGCGAAGCATACTGAAGCCGTGACGCTCATAGAAGGCAATGCGGCGCTGGGCCATGGACGTGGTCGGTTCTTCTACCTCCAGTACGACCGGCCACTGGGCGTTTTGCGTCAGGAAAGCCTGAAGGGCCGTGCCGCCCCATCCGCCATTCCGCCTGTGGGACGCAATGGCAAAGTGCTCGACATAGACAAAGTCCGCAGGTTTCCAGGAGGTGATGAAGCCGGCAAACTCGCCGTCTATGCAGATGGCATGGGTCTGAAAGTTATTTTCATTCCGCATCAGCCCGTGCCAGGCATCGGTGGGCCGCCTTTCCAATTCGGGAAAAGCCTCTTCATATAAGGCTGTGGCTGCCGCGAGGTGTTGGGGAAGGATGGGGCACAGCGTCAGCCGGTCGGGGTGGGGAAGGGTTGTGCTCATTCTTTCGGAAACTGTAAGGTGAGTATTTTCGACAGCCGTTGGCGCAGGGCTTCTTCGTCGTCGAGCCGCACGCTGACGGTCATCAGGGTATGGGTGGCGGTATAGTCGCGGGCTGTGATTTCGGCTCCCGCCTCTCGCACAAAGCGCATGGCCACGTCGGCATCGGCCCAGGGGGCGGTAATGCGGAAGCTGGCGCGCAGGATGCAGGTTTCCTTCTCCGCTGCATCGAGGGCTTCGCCGGCCACGGTCTTGTAGGCCACGCCCAGCGGTCCGGTGCCTAACTTCACGCCGCCAAAATACCGTACCACCACGACCATGGTGTAGGTGAGTTGTCGCGAAATGATCTGTCCCAGTATGGGTCGTCCGGCTGTGCCTGAGGGTTCGCCGTCGTCCTGTGCGCGCGTGGTCTGGTTCTGCGGGTTGCCCAGCACATAGGCATAGCACACGTGGCGGGCATCGTAGAACTTCTTCTTGTATTGTGCCGCGACCTCCTTGGCCTGCGTTTCGTCATCAACGTGCAGGGCAAAAGCCAAAAAGCGGGAGCGCTTCTCGGTGAGTTGCGCTTCCGCTGAATCTTTCAGAGTGAGATAGGTATCGCTCATGAGGTGAATGCTTTAGTGGCAGGCTTATGGGGGCTGTTTCGGGAATTAGGTCCGGCAGCCTTCCGCCTGTTGGTGTGCATGTCTGCGCGTCATAAACCATGCGTGCCCATGCTGTACAACCTACGTTTTAGAGAAGATATACTTCATCGGCCATCGAAGATATACTTCATCGGCCAATGAAGTATATCTTCTCTGAAAAGTAAGTATATCTTCTCTGAAAAGGGGGGTGCAACCTTTTCCCTTATTGGTTGAAATGATAAAGGAAGGTGGCCACGCCGGTCAGTGCGGGCTTGCGCTGGTCCTTGATTTCGATGCTGAACTTGATTTCGGCCTTGCAGATACCGCGCAGGTTGGCAATGCTCTGCAACGATGCAACCAAGCGGATGCTCTGGCCGCTCAGCACAGCCTGGCCGAACTTCATGTTGTCCATGCCATAGTTTACCATCATCTTCAGGTTGTTCACCTGGATGATTTCCTGCCACAGGTAGGGGAGCAACGAGAGGGTGAGATAGCCGTGTACGATGGTCTGGCCGAAGGGTCCTTCCTTGGCACGTTCGGTGTCCACGTGAATCCATTGGTGGTCGAGCGTGGCATCGGCAAAGGCATTGATGCGCTGCTGGTCAACTTCGAGCCAGTCGGAGATGCCAAGCTGCTGGCCTTCGTACTGGGCAAATTCTTCGTAAGAATTGATTGTAAGCATATTTCTTGATGTATAATGTATAATGAACAATGTATAATTAGCCTACGGCATGGTATCGGCCTGGTGTTTTCAAGCTAACTTGAGGCGGTGGTGCACTGGGAGGGCGTGGCTTCCAGCCCGCCCGTTGACAAGCCAATTACATGTTGAAGCAGGCAAGATGCCTGCGTTTCCAGTTAGCAAGCGTTCATGGCACGCCCTGAAGGGGCAAAAACGTTTGTCCACGTAGCTCTCATCGCAAAGCGACTCTTACCGTATACCTCAAGGGTCAAGCGGCCTCAGTTCTTCGAAATCTCCTCCATGGTGAGCGACTCAATCAGCAGCTGCGGGGTGAGTTCAGCCACACAGCGGTAAGAGCCGAAGGTCTTGCCTTCGTTGTCGCGTTCGATGTGCTGGTCGAGTGTGAAGGTGGCGGTGAATCCTCCCGTGCGGCCATCCTTGCGGCTAATCTCCATGTCACGGTTCACGTTGAACTGGCAGCTGAGGATGTGCTCGTGAAACATGTTTTTGATGGTCGAAATCACGGTGGCCTTCGTGGCAGCCTTTTGGTGGAGGAAGGTAGTCATGGTTGCCGTGATGTTGGAGCAGATGGCCGTTTCGTCCTGTGATTCGAAACCGTGGAAGAAATCAATCAGCACAGAGGCTACGCGTTCACGTTCATCGTCGGTCACTTCCATGTCGTGCAGGTTGCCCTGTGCAATGGAGGCTTCTGAGGCATACTGTCCGTCGGGATGCTTGCGCAGATATTCGCCGAAGGCTTCCTGAGTGCCTTCCTGCTGTGCCTTGATGAAGTCGAGCGAGTCGATTTTCAGGTCACACAGATGCAGCAAGTGGGCGTTGCTGTAGGTTTGCTTGAAGTCCTCGAAGTCACGCACGCGGCCCGACAGCGCAATGCTTTCCCACTTGCGCAACATGTTTTCCAGTATTTGCAGGCGTTCGCGAACCTCCTTGGCACGTTCACTGTTCGGGTACTTTTCGAGAAAATCCTTGTAGTCCTGCGGATTGTCATTGTTTTCCAACACTTCGTAGGCCAGCTGCTCTTCGTTTGAAGTGCGGTTGAGCGTGATGATGGCTACAGTCGTGCCAATGGCCAGGAGTCCAATGATGCACAGTACAATGATCAGTGTTTTGCGACTCTTCTTCGGTTGGGGAGCTGTTGGGGTGTGTTCGGCCTGTTCGTTGGCCTTCAGTTTCGAATCAGAATTTGTTTGGTCCATAATAAATATAGTTTCAACTAAGCAGAAAGTTGCACACTTCTCTTAAAGCGGTGCAAAAGTACAGCTTTTCACGCACTGCACGAAAAAAAACTGCACAAAATGCGCTGTTTTGGGTAATGAAAGTGCTTTTGAAAGTGCTTTTGAAAGTGCTTTTAGTAGGACGCGTAGTGGAGTGGAATAGAGCTATGGTATCATCCGGCAGAGCATTTGTGTTGTCAAAGCGAGATAGCAAAACGAAGTGTCACTGTCAAAAAAATATGAAAATCCGTGGTTTTATGCGCAGAATGTTTGGACAGAGAGGCCGACAGCTGTACATTTGCATTGTTTTTCATGGTATTAGATTTAAGGTTAGTAAAGATTGGTTGTCGGGAGACAATCAATTTTTTTGTATATGGCTGTACCAAATAGGGGGTTACACCTTGAGCAGTCCAGTAAAGGGGTGTTCTATAAATATGCTCTCTTGTGTTTTTCGTACCTTTTTGTACATTTGCAGCACGATTCCTCCTAAAAGTATCAAACATGAAGAATTTTATAGGCAGAATGGCCATCACGTCGATAGCGGTGGTGTATAGTGTGGTGCTATGGGCACAGCCTACGGTGAAGTCTGGGTTTGCGGAACTTGACGCATGGACTGAAAAGTGTCATCAGGAAAGGCCGCGCACACTGGGTTATCCCTGTAATCAGGTGTCTGACCTTACCGGATTCTACAAGTGGTACACAGATAACGGCATGGAGAATTTTCTCATCAACAATGCTGGTGATCCTTTTGGCAAACAGGGAGCACTGTCCTCCGTGAAGTTCGAACGGGAAGTGATAGAGTATTTTGCTCCCAAATATGGTTTCTCCACCGATGACCTTTGGGGAATGGTCACCATGAGCGGCACAGACGGAAACAACCACGGAATCTATTTCGGTGTCAACTATCTGAAACACCTCACCTGCAAACAGCCCGTTGTCTATGTGTCGGACGAGGCGCACTATAGCAATTACCGTCTGTGTGACCTGCAGAACCTCGATGTCCGTCTCATAAAGAGTGACGATATGGGCCGCATGATTCCGGACTCTTTAGAGGCAGCACTCGACCCTTCGCGCCCTTGCCTGATGGTATATGCCATGGGCAGTACGTTTAAGGGAGCTATCGATGATCAAAAGGCATTGAACAAGGTGTTGGCCCGACACCCGGAGATGTCTGTCTATCGCCATATCGACGCTGCCCTTTTCGGTGGGTATCTGCCGTTCACGAAGTATCGTCATCTGGTGGACAGACGTGAAACGGAATATGAGTCTATCTCTATCAGCGGCCACAAGTTCTTTGGCATTGACAGCCCTTGCGGACTATTCATAACGACACGCCACGTCTATGAGAACCAGACAACCTTCGACATCCCCTATCTCAATGCCAATATGCGCATGATCAGCTGTTCGCGTTCAGGCATAGAACCGCTGAAGTTCTGGTGGCTGATGCGCCATGTCGGCGACAGGGGCTGGACGGAACAGGCCAACCGTATGCTGGATTGCACAGCCTATCTGAAAGAACGGCTCACCGGCATCGGGTGGAAATGCTGGAACAATGAATATAGCAACACGGTATTTTTCACTCGTCCGAGTGACAGCATCGTTGCCCGCTTTAATTTGGCTAACAGCAATGACCCGCGATTTGGCGGCAACCTGTCTCACGTAGTCGTGATGCAGCATGTGACAAAAGAAGCCATAGACGGTTTTGTGGCAGCCTTGCAGGCGCAATGATGCGCTTATAATTGATTTCTATCCAGTGAGTATAACATTCTCAATTGACAAATACTATCATCCATGAATTTCATCTAAATAGCCTCGAATTTGCCATTTTAATATGGGCAAATCCTCTGTAATAACAAGCCACATAATCTCCACATCCACAGCAAAATAGTCTTGCACCAGAATATGACGCATTTTTTCAATTACTCTCCATGGTGTATCGGGGTGCGACTCTTTAAACTCCTTGGTTAGTTTATATACAGCCTCACCAATAATCTGAATATTATATGCTGTTGCATGGAGGTAGAGGGTGTTTTCTAATAGTTGTTGTTTGTTCTTTCCTTCCACATATTCTTCTACCTTTTTTATTGCATTAAGAATATGTAACAATCTTGTTCTGTCCTTAATTGTTTCTCTCATATACCAATATTCTATCGCGGTTGGCACTTTCTACTGCAAAATGCTGGAGTTGCCCTTCCCGCACCATGTCAACATGACGATTTAAACGGTCTTCAAGGTCACATATCATTGCAAAATAGCTTAATCCCATATGGGCATCTGGAGACAACTCAACCATGATGTCTATATCACTGTCTTCTCTCTCCTCATTACGGGAAAAAGAACCAAAGACCCAAGCCTTTTCTACTGGTTTAGTCTTGAAGTATTCACGAATTGTATTTACTATACTTGCATTCATAATAGCCAATATTTTCTGCAAGTTTACCAACATATTTATTAACTACCAAATTTTTTCCATACTTTCAATCCAAAGAAATATACTATAGAGGATATTATGGCTCAAGCCGAAATCCCCGTGCATGATTTTTGGATAAATGTGTGAATGCAAGCGTTCAAGGCACGCCCCGAA
>JBJEAF010000092.1:0-15638 GCA_051868755.1 Alloprevotella sp. | reverse complement strand
CTCTTATCCCCGATTATTGTTATTGAGAGCTGCGCTTCAGTCAACCGTGCGTGTCGGTGCTGATACGCCCGATGGCCTACGCCCACGATCCTGTGTCACTCAAACAGTGAAGGGTCGTGGGCGTAGCCTTTTTTCGGGGTTTGGCATCAGGAGCTTGTCGGTTCGGCTATGAGTTCTGTTCGCCGGACAGCATGGCCAGAAAGTCCTCTTCCGATACCAAGGGAATACCCAGTTTGGTTGCCTTTTCGAGCTTGGAAGGGCCTACTCCCTCGCCGGCCAGCACAAAGGAGGTCTTCTTTGATATGCTGCCCACGTTCTTGCCGCCGTGTGCTTCAATCATCGTTTTGTACTCCTCGCGCGAGTGCTGCGCGAAGGTACCGCTGATGACGATGGTCTTTCCCAGCAGGGCCTCTGAAGCCAGGGACTGCGTGCTGGCTTCCATTTGCAGGCCCGCCTGTGCCAGCCGTTCGATGAGCAGCTGGTTGCGCGGTTCGGCCAGGTAGGCATGGACGCTTGACGCAATGACCTCGCCGATGCCTTCGACCTCAAGCATGGCCTCGGTGTCGGCCTGGCGCAGGGCCGTCATCGAACCAAAGTGACGGGCCAGGCTTTTGGCTGCCACCTTGCCCACAAAGCGTATGCCCAGGGCATAGAGCACGCGTTCGAACGGCACCTGCTTGCTGGCTTCGAGTGCATCAATCACTTTCTGGGCTGAGCGCAGGCGTGTGCCGCTGTCGCCCTGAAGGTCTGCCGTGGTCAGGTTATACAGGTCGGCGGCATCGCGAATCAGGCCGCGTTCGAAGTAGTCATCCACCGTTTCGGGTCCGAGCGAATCAATGTTCATGGCATCGCGGCTGATGAAGTGCTCGATGCGTCCTTTGAGCTGCGGCGGACACAGTGTGTCGTTGGGGCAGTAGTGGGCAGCTTCGCCGGGGTAGCGCACCAAGGGCGCGCCGCACTCCGGGCAATGGTCAATGAACTGAATCTTGGCTCCCAGTTCCGGGTTGCCTTGTCGCGCATCGAGGTCAACCCCTGTGATTTGCGGGATGATTTCGCCTGCCTTCTCCACCCACACACGGTCGCCCAGATGCAGGTCGAGCTGTTCGACGATGTCGGCATTGTGCAGCGAGGCCCTGCGCACTACGGTGCCGGCCAGCAGCACCGGTTCCATGTTGGCCACAGGGGTTATGGCCCCTGTGCGCCCCACTTGGAAGGTTACCTCGTTCAGCCGTGTCAGGGCGCGTTCGGCCTTGAACTTGTAGGCGATGGCCCAGCGTGGGCTCTTGGCCGTTGTGCCCAGTGCCTGCTGTTGCGACAGGTCGTTCACCTTGAGCACAATGCCGTCGGTGGCCACGGGCAGTTCGCGCCGGTGCACGTCCCAATAGTCAATGTATTCGAAAATTTCGTCTACGCTGTGGGCCAGCTTGGCATGTGCCGATACCTTGAAGCCCCACTGGGCGGCGGCTTGAAGCCGTTCGAAGTGGGTGGAGTAGGGCAGGTCCTCGCCCAGCACATAATAGAGGTAGGCGTCGAGGCGGCGCTTGGCCACCACCGCCGAGTTTTTGCTCTTGAGCGTACCCGAGGCCGCATTGCGCGGGTTGGCAAAGAACTGCTCGCCGTTGGCCTCCCGTTCGGCATTCAGCCGGTCGAAGCTTTCCCACGGCATGAGCACCTCGCCTCTGATTTCGAAGCTGTCGGGACAGCCGCAGCCGGCAGGCAGTTGCAGTGGTACGGAGCGTATGGTCTTCACGTTTTCGGTCACGTCATCGCCCTGTACACCGTCGCCTCGTGTCACGGCGCGCACCAGTCTGTGGTGCTCGTAGTGAAGGGCGATGCTCAGGCCGTCGAACTTCAGTTCGCAGCAAACGGCAAACGGTGTGCCGCCCAGGGCTTCGCTGATGCGCTGCCAGAAGGCTTCGACATCGGCCCGCGAATAGGTGTTGCCGAGCGACAGCATGGGGCGGCTGTGGGCCACCTGTACAAATTCGTGGTTCAGGTCACTGCCCACGCGCACCGAGGGTGAGTTGTCGTCGGCCAGTTCGGGATGGCGGGCTTCGAGCCTCATGAGTTCGTCCATCAGCTCGTCGAACTGCTGGTCGGAAATCACGGGCGCGTTTTTGATGTAGTAATTGTAGTTATGCCGGTGCAGCTCGTCGCGCAGCTGCATGATGCGTTGCTTTTCGTCCATGGTTCAGAAGTATGCTTGGTCGGGTGTTTCCGCGTGCCGTGCAGGCTGTGTGAGTATGCAGGGCAAACGTTGCTGCAAATGTAAAGAAAATCCGCGAGCTGCTGTTTCTGCGAGGCGAATAACCCGTTCTCTTTCGATACAGCCCTGACTTTTCCCAAAGCGAATCGTCGAAAAGTGTGGGGGATGCTCAGGCGAATCGTCGAAAAAGTGTACTTTCGCATCCACATTTCCCACAGAGGCTGCCGCCCGGCAGTCTGTTATTCCCGGCAAAAGCAATGAAACGACTCCTATATATAATAATGTGTGCCTGCATGGCCTGCCAGATGCGTGCGCAGGTGCAGATGACCGACAGCGTGTTTGCCAAAGTGCCCCGCGAGGTGCTGCCTGTGCTTGACCGTACGGCCAAGCTCGACTTGCTCGACCTGTACAATTGCAAGCTGCCGGCCAAAGCCGAAAACAGCTATGGCGGACAGTCTGAGCTGTTGTTGAAGACAGCCGACTTCCTGGTGCTACGCACTTCGGAGGTCGGGACGTGGCAGATGAAACTGCTGGACACCCCACACGACACGTTGGTCATGGTCGTGTGGTGCTTGCAGGCCGGCGGGTTGCATTGTGAGGCCGAAGTCTACGACCTTCAGTGGCGCACCTATCGCCATGCCGCCTTGCCGCAGCCTCAGTTCGAAGCGTTGTTTGTGCCCAGTCCCGACCTTTCGGATGACCGCAACCAGGTGCTGGCAGCCGTGTTGCGCCAGGTGCCCGTTGTGATGAAGTGGGACGATGCAGGCAAGCAGTTGGTATGCAGGTTAGGCTTGGACGGTCTGTCTGTAGAAGACAGAGCCGACGCGGAAGGTTGTGCCCGGGCTTTGCATTATGAATGGAAAAAAGGAATGTTTTGTAGGGTTGGGAGTGAAAAATAGTCGCTAAAGTACGCCGCGTTTAATCTTTTTGATAAAAATATGGCGTATCTGGAGTGATTTTGAAAATATATTGAATATATTTGCAGCCAATTACGTGCGCGCAGTCCCTGCATCACGTCGATTGGCTGCAAATGCTGTTCGGGCGGCTGTAGTCCTGGCGGTTCGGCCGGCAGGAAGCATGCAGGGAAGTTTGCACACGTCAGGTTGATGCTTTAATCCAGCGTTTTCACCGGGCGAAAGCCGACACATCCCTGTCGGCTTCAGGACACTACGGGGAAGCGTACTTAACGAAACCCAAATGCAAGAAAACGAAAGACTTAACCAAGGACTCTACAGCCCAGACTACGAGCATGATGCCTGTGGCGTGGGCATGATTGTCAACATTCACGGGCACAAGAGCCACGAACTCGTGGACGGAGCCTTGAAGGTGCTCGAAAACATGAAGCATCGCGGTGCCGAAGGTGCTGACAACAAGACCGGCGACGGTGCCGGCATATTGCTGCAAATCCCCCATGAATTCATTTTGCTACAGGGCATCCCTGTTCCTGAGAAGGGCCGCTACGGCACCGGACTGCTGTTCCTGCCCAAGGATGAGGCCGAACAGAGCGGCATCCTGAGCATACTGATTGAGGAGATTGAGCGCGAAGGCTTGTCGCTCATGCACCTGCGCACCGTGCCGACACGTTCGGAGATATTGGGCAAGGAAGCCTTGGCCACCGAACCGGCTATCAAGCAGGTGTTCATTACCGGCGGCACGACCGACAATCTGGAGCGCAAGCTCTACTTGGTGCGCAAGAAGGTGGAGCGGCGCGTACAGCACAAGGACTTCTACGTGTGTTCGCTTTCGTCCAAGAACATCGTCTATAAAGGAATGCTCTCGTCCATACAGTTGCGCGAGTATTTTCCCGACCTCACACAGCCTTATTTTACCAGTGGACTGGCTGTGGTCCATTCCCGTTTCTCGACCAACACCTTTCCCACTTGGGGGCTGGCACAGCCTTTCCGCCTGCTGGCGCACAATGGCGAAATCAACACCATACGCGGCAACCGCGCCTGGATGGAAGCCCGCGAGGCCGTGCTTTCGACTGAGGCGCTGGGCGACGTCAAGCAGATCCGTCCCATTATACAGCCCGGCATGAGCGACTCAGCCTCACTCGACAACGTGCTGGAGTTCATGGTCATGTCGGGGCTGAGCCTGCCGCACGCCATGGCCATGCTGGTGCCCGAGAGCTTCAACGACAAGAACCCCATTTCGGAGGACCTCAAGGCGTTCTACGAATACCACTCCATCCTGATGGAACCTTGGGACGGCCCGGCCGCCCTGCTGTTCAGCGACGGCCGCTTTGCCGGCGGTATGCTCGACCGCAACGGCCTTCGTCCGGCCCGTTACCTCATCACCAAGCAAGACCACATCGTGGTGGCCTCCGAGGCGGGAGTCATCGGTTTTGAGGCTGGAGACATCAAGGAGAAGGGACGCTTGCAGCCAGGCAAGATTCTGCTGGTTGATACTCAGGAGGGACGCATATACTACGATGGCGAACTCAAGGAGGAACTGGCCAAAGCCAAGCCCTACCGCGAGTGGCTCTCGACCAACCGCATTGAGCTGGATGCCCTGAAGAGCGGCCGCAAGGTAGACAATGCCGTGCCCGACTACGACGTGAAGCTGCGCGTGTTCGGCTATACCCGCGAGGACATCGAACGCACCATTGTGCCCATGTGTAATGCCGGTAGCGAACCGGTGGCATCTATGGGCAACGACACGCCGTTGGCTGTCCTGTCGGCCCGTCCCCAGCTGCTGTTCAACTACTTCCGCCAGCAGTTCGCGCAGGTGACCAATCCCGCCATCGACCCCATACGTGAGGAACTCGTCATGTCGCTCACTGAGTACATCGGCGCAGTAGGCATGAACATCCTGGTGCCTAACGAAAGCCACTGCAAGATGGTCCGTCTGCCTCACCCCGTGCTGAGCAACAGGCAGCTCGACTTGCTGGGCAACATCCGCTACAAAGGCTTCAAGACGGTGAAGCTGCCTATGCTCTTCGAGGTGAGGCGGGGTAGGGCCGGACTGCAGGAAGCCCTCAACAACCTGTGCCGCGAAGCCGAACAAAGCGTTTTAGACGGTGTGAACTACATCATCCTCAGCGACCGTGGTGTCGATGCCCAGCACGCTGTCATTCCCTCGTTGCTGGCTGTGAGTGCCGTACACCACCACCTGATTTCGGTCCAGAAGCGCGTGGAGACAGCCTTGGTGGTCGAGAGCGGCGAAATCCGCGAAGTCATGCACGCCGCCCTGCTGCTCGGCTACGGTGCCAGTGCCATCAATCCCTACATGGCCTTTGCCGTGCTCGATGACCTCGTGAAGCACGGTGAGGTGCAGATGAACTACGAGACGGCCGAGAAGAACTATATCAAGGCCATCTGCAAGGGACTCTACAAGGTGATGTCGAAAATGGGCATCAGCACCATCCGCTCCTATCGCGGCGCCAAGATCTTCGAGGCTGTGGGTGTGGGCGAAGAGGTCCTGAAGACCTATTTCGGCACGCCGGTCTCGACCATCGGCGGCATCGGGCTCGAAGAGATAGCCCGCGACTATGCCCGCCTTCATGCCGAAGGCTTCGCGCCCCAGCCCTCTGAGCTCAAGGACCTGCTGCCCCATGTGGGCCTGTTCAGCTATCGCAAGGACGGCGAGCGTCATGCCTGGAATCCCGAAACCATTGCCGCCCTGCAGCTCGCCACCCGTCTGGGGAGCTACAAGAAGTTCAAGGACTTCAGCCGTCTGGCCGACAACAAGGAACAGCCCATATTCCTGCGTGACTTCTTTGAGTTCCGCAAGAATCCCATCCCCATCGACGAGGTAGAACCCGTCGAGGACATCGTGCGCCACTTTGTCACCGGTGCCATGTCGTTCGGTGCTATCAGCAAGGAGGCACACGAAGCCTTGGCCTTAGCCATGAACAAGCTGGGCGCGCGCAGCAACACGGGTGAGGGCGGCGAGGACAGCGAACGCTTCCACGAGGAATTTGAGGGTGTTTCGCTGAACAGCAAGACCAAGCAGATTGCCTCGGGCCGTTTCGGTGTGACCACCGAGTACCTGGTGAATGCCGAGGAAATACAGATCAAGGTGGCCCAGGGCGCAAAGCCCGGCGAGGGCGGACAGCTCCCCGGCTACAAGGTGAACGAGATTATCGCCAAGACGCGCCACTCCATTCCGGGCATCTCGCTCATTTCGCCTCCGCCCCACCACGACATCTACTCCATCGAAGATCTGGCGCAGCTCATCTTCGACCTGAAGAACGTCAATCCCAAGGCGCAAATCAGCGTGAAGTTAGTGGCCGAAAGCGGCGTGGGCACCATTGCTGCCGGTGTCGCCAAGGCCAAGGCCGACCTCATCGTCATTTCGGGTGCCGAGGGCGGCACGGGAGCTTCGCCGGCCTCCTCCATGCGCTATGCGGGCATCTCGCCCGAAATCGGCCTGTCGGAGACACAGCAGACCTTGGTGCTGAACGGCCTGCGCGGCCAGGTGCGTCTGCAAACCGACGGCCAGCTCAAGACTGGCCGCGACATCGTGGCCATGGCCCTGCTCGGCGCAGAGGAGTTTGCCTTTGGCACCACCGTGCTCATCGTGCTGGGCTGCGTGATGATGCGCAAGTGTCACGCCAACACCTGTCCGGTGGGAGTGGCCACGCAGAACCCCGAGCTGCGCGAACACTTCAGGGGACACTATGAATATGTTGTCAACTACTTCCGCTTCCTGGCTCAGGAGGTGCGCGAATATCTGGCCGAAATGGGCTACCGCCATTTCAACGACATCGTGGGCCACACCGAGCTGATAGACATTAAGCCTGCCCCGGCGGGCAGCAAGGCGGCGCTGGTTGACTTCGGCCGCCTGCTCCACCGGGTCGATACAGAGGCAGCCATCCACCATGTGCAGCAACAGCAGCATGACATACAGGCTGTGAAGGACTGCGACATACTGGCCGCTGCCCGCGAGGCCATCGACAGCCAGAAGGAAGTGTCGCTCGAATATGCCATTGCCAACACCGACCGTTCGGTCGGAGCGATGCTCTCGGGTGCTGTAGCCGCCAAGTATGGCTCGGCAGGCTTGCCCGACGAAACCATCAACATCAAGTTCAAGGGTTCGGCCGGCCAAAGCTTCGGCGCCTTCCTGACGCGTGGCATCAACTTCAAGCTCGAAGGCGAGGCCAATGACTATCTGGGCAAGGCTCTGAGCGGCGGGCGTATCGCCGTGATGCCGCCTGTCCGTTCCAACTTCCGGGCTGATGAAAACACCATTGCCGGCAATACCTTGCTCTACGGAGCGACGAGTGGCGAGGTCTACATCAACGGTACGGTGGGCGAACGCTTCGCTGTGCGCAACTCGGGTGCAATCGCTGTAGTCGAGGGTGTGGGTGACCATTGCTGCGAATACATGACCGGTGGCCGTGTCGTGGTACTTGGCGAAACGGGCCGCAACTTTGCAGCCGGTATGAGCGGAGGCGTGGCCTACGTGTGGGACAAACACCACCACTTCGACTACTTCTGTAATATGGAGATGGTGGAGCTGTCACTGCTTGAAGATTCCGCTTCGCGCAAGGAACTGCACGAGCTGGTGCGTCAGCACTATCTCTACACAGGCTCCTGTCTGGCGCGCACTATGCTCGATGACTGGAACCGCTATATCGACGAGTTCATCCAAGTCACCCCCATCGAGTACAAGCGCGTATTGGCCGAGGAGCAGATGCGCAAGTTGCAGCAAAAGATTGCCGAGGTGCAACGCGATTACTAAATAGAGTTAGTTTATAGTTGAGGGTTTATAGTTTGAAGTTATAGTTTGAAGTTTATAGGGGCACTATGAAGCGCAGCAATCATCCGCTCTTTGACTATTCTTATAAACTCTCAACTATAAACTCTCGACTCTCAACTACCTCCCCCTAACCCCCAATCCAGTAAACTAAACGAAGATTATGGGAGACCCCAAAGCATTTCTTCATATACCCCGTCGCGAGGCCGGTTATCGCCCCGTACATGAACGGGTGGCCGACTTCGGCGAAGTAGAACAGACGTTGAACAACAGTGACCGCCGCCAGCAGGCATCGCGCTGCATGGACTGTGGTGTGCCTTTCTGCCACTGGGCCTGTCCGTTGGGCAACCGGCCTCCTGAGTTTCAGGATGCCATCTATAAAGGTGAGTGGAAGGTGGCCTACGACATACTGACCGCCACCAACGACTTCCCGGAGTTCACGGGCCGCATCTGTCCGGCACTGTGTGAAAAGAGCTGCGTGCTCAAGCTCAGCATCGACCAGCCCGTAACGATTCGCGAGGACGAATGTGCCGTTATCGAGAACGCCTTCCGCGAGGGCCTGGTACAGCCGCAGAGCTATCCGCGCATCGGTCGCAAGGTGGCTGTAATCGGTTCGGGACCTGCCGGCCTGACCGCTGCCAACCAACTGAACCATAAGGGATACGACGTGACAGTCTTCGAAAAGGACGAGTACGTGGGCGGCCTCTTGCGCTTTGGCATTCCGAACTTCAAGCTGCAAAAGGCGGTCATCGACCGCCGCGTGCGCATCATGGAACAGGAAGGCGTTGCCTTCAAGGTGTCCACGCCCGTCGACGTGACCCACCTGCCCGAAGGTTTCGATGCCTATTGCATCTGTACGGGCACACCCACAGCCCGCGACCTCAACATTCCGGGACGTGACCTCAAGGGCATACATTTCGCCCTCGAACTGCTGGCCCAGCAAAACCGCGTGCTGGCAGGCCAGACAATTCCTGCCGCCCAGCGCATCTCAGCCAAGGGCAAGCGCGTGCTGGTCATCGGTGGCGGCGACACAGGTTCCGACTGTATAGGCACCTCCAACCGTCAGGGGGCCGCTTCGGTGATGCAGATTGAAATCATGCCCAAACCGCCTGTGGGCCACAATCCGGCCACTCCCTGGCCCCAGTGGCCCATCGTGCTGAAGACCTCTTCGAGCCATGAAGAAGGCTGCGAACGCCGTTGGTCGTTGGCCTCCAACCAGTTTCTCGGCACGAAGGACGGCCGGGTGTGCGGTGTGGAGGTCGAAGAAGTGGAGTGGAAGCCCAATCCCGAGGGAGGCCGTCCGCTGATGGTGCCGACCGGCAAGAAGGAGGTAATCAAGGCCGACTTGGTCCTCCTGGCCATGGGCTTCCTGCGTCCTGAGCAGCCCAAATTCCCGGAAAACGTATTTGTGGCAGGCGATGCCGCCACCGGAGCAAGCCTCGTGGTGCGCTGCATAGCAGGCGGACGTGCCGCTGCCCAGCATATCGACGACTATCTGAAAGCCCGAAAATAAGGCCGAAAGACAAATCGGCACTTAGTGATTCCTAATCGGCACTTAGTCGAAACAAATCGGCACTTAGGATTTCCTGAGCGGCATGTCAGCAAACTGCCACGGCACTGAGGCAAAAACAAATTGTAGGGGTGTCCTGTCAATGAGGCCGAGCTGGATGCTGAATGGATAGAACATCCCTAAAATCCGCCCTATATACACGTGTATTTACCCTTGTCAAAATCGTTCAACCCTTCAGCCAACCTTTCATTCTCATTGATTCTCAGAAGGAAGTGGCTGAAGGGTTTCGTTCTCAAACCCTTCAGGAAGGTTCTGTCGTGGCTTTTTCTTTCAGTGTGATCCAGCTGTCCTGTTTCCCCTGATTTCATGCAAACCAGCCCAGGCTCTGTTTTACCCAAGCCAACCCTTATGAAGAACCGTTTGCTTGCCTCTGGTCTTATCGTGGCTGAAGGGTTTAGCTGAATAGCCTGAAGGGTTTGAAAACAAAACCCTTCAGCCACTTTCCTTTTGGGAATCAATGCAAATGGAGGGTTGCCTGAAGGGTTGAACGATTTTTTCGACTTTAAAAATGCGTATATAAGGTAACGGATAATGGAATGAAGCGAAGCCCCCAATAAGAAGAGCCTTCGTACTAACCGTTGCTTCTTATCCCCGGTTTGTACGAAAGTTCTTGTTATGTGGGGCTTCGCTTCATGCTCTAATCCGTTACTTTAAATAGAATAGCTCGGAGCTGCGACCTGTGGAAAAAACTTTTCAAAAAACAAAGGGAAAAGTTTGGCGGTTAGGAATGTTATGCCTACTTTTGCACCGCATTTCAGCAATGAACTTTCGTGCAAGCGAGAGCTGAGCCAAGTTTGCTTGAGCTAAGGTGAGCGAAGCCGAAAGTATAGAAAGGAATGCCAAGGAAAGTTGCCGGAGTGATCGATCGGGGCGGACTCGAAATCCGCTGTACGGCTTGTCCGTACCGGGGGTTTGAATCCCTCACTTTCCGCTGAAAACAAGAGGATGTATCGCGAAGATACATCCTCTTCTTTTTTTATACATGGCGAAGTGGGGGAGGGGAGTTCAGGCATCCTGCACGTCGCCGTCGGTCACGGTGAACAGCTTGTAGTCCTTCTGGGTGGCCGAGAGAATGCGGTCGAGGTGGTCGCGCTTGGTGTCGGTGATGAAAATCTGCCCAAAATCCTCTGACGACACGTAATCGATGATGCGCGCCACGCGCTGCTCGTCGAGCTTGTCGAATATGTCATCGAGCAGTAGCAAGGGGGTGCGCTGCTCGCCCTTGTTCCTCAGAAACACAAATTGAGCCAGTTTCATGGCAATGAAATACGTCTTCTGCTGGCCCTGCGAAGCTTCGCGTTTCACGCCGAAACCGCCCAGTGACAGCGTCAGTTCGTCCTTGTGGATGCCGTGGAGCGTATAGCCCACGATGCGCTCGCGTTCGCGTCCGCCTTGCAGTTGCGGCAGCAAGTCGCCGCGCGACACATGGCTCTCGTAGGTCATGTCGACCACCTCGCGGCTCTGGCCCGACAGCCTGCGGTAGAGGTCGAGAAACAGCGGACGGAACTCATTGACAAACCGGCACCGCTCTTTATATATATGGTGTGCCGCCTCGGACATCATGGCTTCGAGCACGTCCATGACGGCTGCGTCGGGTTCGGCTTCCTGCTTGAGGAGCGTGTTGCGTTGTTTCAAGGCGCGGTCGTAGCGCATCAACGCATCTAAATAAGGAGGGTTGTACTGCATGATGACTGTGTCCATGAAGCGGCGCCGCTCTTCGCTGCCCCCGTTGATCAGTTCGGAGTCGGTCGGCGCAATGATGACCATGGGGATGCGCCCCATGTGTTCCGACAGGCGTTTCACATCCTTTTCGTCCACCTTCAGCCGCTTGCGTCCGCCCCTTTTCAATGCACAGCTTACGCGCATCGTATGGCCCGCTTCGGTCTCATACACCCCGTTGAGCAGGAAGAAGTCTTCCTCGTGGTGCACGTTCAGGGCATCCTGCGCACTGGCGAAACCGCGACAGAAGGACAGGCAGTAGATGGCATCGAGCACATTCGACTTGCCCATTCCGTTGGCTCCCACAAGGCAGTTCACGTTGCGGGAAAAGTCCAGGTCGACGGCCCGGAGGTTCCTGTAGTTGATGACAGAGAGGTGTTGGAGTATCATGATAGGTGTAGGAAACGCATGAAAGGATATGAAGCAGATGAGACCAGATGTGCCGGGCTGGCCGCCAGACCTCATCGGAGCGCAAATGTAGGAAAAATCTGCGAACTGCCATGCCGTAGGCAGCAAGAAACTGTCAGGCTCTCTGGGGGACGGGAGAATGGCGGCAAAGCTCCGATAGTCTGTTGCCCAACCAGAGAGAGGTGCACCGAAGGCAACACGCCAACGGGGTGCGGGTGGGGGAAAGGGACAGGGCCAGACGGAAGGTGCGGGGCTTCATGGAGGCGCGCAGGCGGGATGAAAAGCAGGTTTCTGAGGCTTGGAAAGACCGTAAAACAGGTAAACGTCAGGGCAAACTGAAAAATATTGAGCGTTAAATCCACTTTGTTCGGTGGAAAGTTGTACTTTTGCGCTGCAATTCTGACAAGTAAGAAATAAAAACCAATATGAGCAAACAAGCAAACAACCAAACTCTCGATGTGAACGAAACTTTGGCCAAGTCCGAAGCCTTTATCAACAAGTACAAGAAACAGATTATCACTGCTATCGTTGCTGTGGTAGTAGTGGTGGGCGGCAGCCTCGCCTATGTATACGGCTACTCGAAGCCGCGCGAGGACAAGGCTCAGGAGCTTCTGGGCGTTGTGATGCAGAAGTACGTTATGGCCCAAGACTTTGAGAAAGCATTGAAGGGTGAGGGCAAAACGCTGGGCCTGATTGCCATTGCCGACCAGTACGGTTCGACCGATGCCGGCAATGTGGCCAAGTATGAAGCCGGACTCTGCCTCTACCAGACGGGCAAGACGAAGGATGCTATCAAGTATCTGGCCGACTTCGACACCAAGGGTGATGCCACGGTTTCGGCTCAGGCACTGTTTGCACTGGCCAACTGCTATGCAGCCGACAAACAGCTCGACAAGGCTGTCGATACCTTTAAAAAGGCTGCCACGAAGACCGACGTGCCCGCCTTGTGCGCCGAATATCTGTTCCAGGCCGGCCTGATTCTGGAAAACCAGAAGAAGAACGACGAAGCCCTCAAGCTCTACGAGCAGATTAAGGCCGACTATCCCAGCGCACCCCTCTGCAGCCAACAGCAGCAGGGCGGTGTGGTGACGGATGCCATCATCGACAAGTACATTGAGAAGCTGAGCAAGTAATCGCGGCTTGCTTCGCCCGGATGTGTTCTGTGCGACAAGCCCCCATGGTGAGTTTATAAAGCAAGCGTTGTGCCCTTCACGCAAGCCCGTGGGCAGCATTGCTTTATAAGCTCATCTGTTTTTTCATCGGGCTGGACCGTCTGCCTGACCCGTGCTGAAGAACCTGTCTCCCGAAGCCGGCAAGTTTTAGGTGCCGATGAGGTTGTTTCTACTTGTTTGGAGCAGTAGTACTTACTTTTCAGAGAAGATATACTTACTTTGCCGATGAAGTAGTACTTACTTTGCCGATGAAGTAGTACTTACTTTGCCGATGAAGTATATCTTCTTTGAAAAGCCTGTAGTAAGCACCGGGCCACGCAGCCTTGATTCACCCATTCCATTATAGAATTATGTCAACCCATTCATTCTCCTATACCGAGAATCAAACCCTTCCCATTCCCGATGCCAGCGAAATGCGTTTTGGCATCATTGTCACCGAGTGGAACAACGAAATAACCGAGAAACTGCTCGAAGGTACGCTCGAAGAGCTGCAAAGCAACGGTGTGCCCCAGCAGAACGTAACGGTAAAGCGCGTGCCCGGCAGCTTTGAGCTGGTGTACGCAGCTGCCCAGTTGGCCAAGTTCGGCCATGTCAACGGCATTGTCGTGTTGGGCTGCGTGGTGAGGGGCGATACGCCTCACTTCGATTATATATGCCAAGGCGTAACGCAAGGAGTGGCCCATCTCAACGCGGTAGGCGACATACCTGTTGTGTTTGGAGTGCTGACCGTGAATACTTACGACCAGGCTTTGGAACGTACAGGTGGCAAATTGGGGAACAAAGGCAACGAATTTGCGCTCACGGCGATAAAAATGGTGGATTACGCTTGGAAGTTACAAAAGTAATGCCTACTTTTGCAGCGTAATCAAAGAACGGGCAAATACCAGAGTGGCCAAATGGGGCAGACTGTAAATCTGCTGGCTTACGCCTTCGGTGGTTCGAATCCATCTTTGCCCACCCGAAAAGAGAGACAAGCAGCGATGTTTGCCTCTCTTTTCGTTTGTCTGGGAGAGCAGGCACTCCAGCCTGCTTAAACTCTTGGCTGCTCTTCCAGCGTTGTGAAAATAAGGAGGTTAACCTCAGGCATATCTCGAAAAATCGTTTCTTGTCAACTTTAAACTCTTCAATGATTCAAGTTTTACTGATGTTGTATAACTTTGCAACGGGCTTGTAGGCACATCTCTCCTGCAACAGACATGAAACTATGGGTGTATACATCAATAAAGGTAACAGTGACTTCCGCGACATCGTGGCTCACGAGTATGTAGACAAAACTTCGTTGATACCACGCATCAATGCCATGCTCAATTCAGAAAACCGCTACAGTTGCGTGACACGCTGCCGCCGCTTCGGCAAGTCGATGGCGGCAAAGATGCTGTGCGCCTATTATGACAGGTCGTGTGACTCGCGTGAACTGTTTCGCGGATTGGAAGCAGAAAGGGACGAGTCATTCGGAACTTATCTGAACAAGTACTATGTCATCAGCATTGACATGACTGACTTCACCACAAGATACAGGAACGAGAAAGACATAGTCAAACGGATTCAGAGTAGAATTATCAAAGATGTCCTCGATGTATTCCCCCAAATCAATGCACAAGATGATGATGATCTGATGGAAATCCTCTATCGTATCAGTGAGAGCACGGGCGAACGTTTCTTTATGATTATCGACGAGTGGGATGCCATCCTGCGTGAGATGGGTTCTGACGAATATATCACCACCTCATACGTCGACCTGCTTCGCCGTCTTTTCAAGGGTTCGGGGTCAAACACCGTCTTTGCAGGTGTCTATCTTACCGGCATACTGCCCATTAAGAAATACAATACCGAGTCAGCCTTGAACAACTTCCGGGAATATACGATGATTCGTCCCGGCAAGATGGCAAAGGTCCTTGGGTTTACCCATGAGGAGGTCGAGATGTTATGTAGGAAGCACGACATGGACATGAATGAGATGGAGAGCTGGTATGACGGATACCGCATTGGAAAGGCTTCCCGCATATTCAATCCCTATTCTGTCATGAGGGCCATCGACGAAGAGGAATTCGGGAGCTATTGGACGACTACGGGAGCCTACGACTCCGTCATTACCTATATTCAGATGAACTTCGACGGACTGAAGGACGACATCATCCGTATGCTTGCAGGAGAGCATGTGTATGTTGATACCACCGAGTTCTGCAATGACATGCGGGTGGTGAGGAGCAAGAACGATGTGCTCACCGTATTGATTCATATCGGCTATTTGGCCTACGATGGAGACGCACAAGAATGTTATATACCTAATAAGGAAGTGGCGGACGAAATGAACAACGCCATAAAGGCTACCACGTGGGCCCCCTTGGTAAAGACAATCCAGAATTCGAAGGCACTTCTTGAAGCTACCGTCTCTGGCAACGAGCAAGCTGTGTCAAGGGGCATCGACCAGGCACATGACGAGCACACCAGCATCCTCTCCTACAACGATGAGAATTCCTTGGCCTGTGTGCTTTCAGTGGCGTATATATGGGCAAGGAACGAATATGTCATCCACCGCGAGTATGCCACCGGCAAGGGCTATGCCGACCTGGTGATGATTCCCCGTCGGAATGTCAACAAGCCGGCTCTTGTAATAGAACTGAAGTTCAACCATTCTGCCGAAACGGCTATCGACCAGATAAAGCATAAGGAATATCCTTCGAAGATATCGGAATATACAGGTGACATTCTCCTTGTGGGCATCAGCTACGACAAGGAGACAAAACAGCATACCTGTAAGATAGAAAATTTGCACTGACAACATATAACATATATGATATGGCAACTACAGAAGAACGGTATATCAGCCTGCTGACCGACTTCGGTTTCAAGCGCATTTTCG
>JBJEAF010000091.1:0-3810 GCA_051868755.1 Alloprevotella sp. | reverse complement strand
ATAACCTTATAACCCCATAACCTGATAACCGAGTTACGCAGTAACTTTATAACCTCATAACCTTATCCCTCATAACCTCAGCAGTAACCCCATAACCTACGAAAGTAACCTTAATCGGGGTCCCAGTTGATTTCCTTGTTTTCTTCAGAACCCGTTGTGCCGCCCCAAATGATGTTGCTGTTATTGCCGGCTGAGATTTGGGGTGGCTCTGTCGTGGAAGACGAGCCGCCGCTTTCGGCTAACAGGGTGGCGGGGGTGAGTTGCACAGCTGTGGAAGTGGGTTGGATATACGGCTTTTTCATGATGTCGCTTTATTTGATGATTTTCTTGTTTCCTATGATGTAGACACCCTTGCCGGCGGGGCGTGTGAGGCGGCGGCCCTGAAGGTCGTAGACCGTGTCTGACGTTTTGGCCAGGGGTGCGGTAGGTTCGGGCTTGATGCGGGTGGTGGTGCCGCCAGCGAAGTCGAGGATAAACTCTTGTGATGCCGCTGTTTCGGTGGTGATGTCGCCGGCAGAGAATTGCAGATAGCCACGGAAGCCGCGCATGGTCACGCGGTCGTTCAAGGAGACATAATATATTTTGTCGCCTTGGATGAAGTAGGTCAGTGTCTCTTCTGTGCTGCGCAGGTCGGTGGGAGCGAATATTCCTTTGTAGTGAGGATATAAATCTGACTCATAGGGCGTTTTCCTTCGAATGGTCACTTCTCCGAAATCGTAGATATCGTCGTCTCCGACATACTCGGGTTTGATTAATACAGGATTTCCCCATGTATGAAATTGAAGATAAGGGTTATTGAGTTTAATTGTTATCGTTCCGTCCTCATTTTTTTCATACCCGTAGTATTCATAATACTCGTAGTCGCCAAAAAGGTTTTTCACCTTATCGGGATTAGTGTAGAATGGCAGGCAGAGTGTGTTCCATTGTCCGGCTTTGAACTTGCGCTTCAGTTTTACGTGTATTTTCTGCTCGTAGTTTTCGGCGATGAGTTCTTCCACTTTCGGGTCTTCTTCATCGAGGAGCAAGTAGTCCACAATCTCTGCTGTTTCATTGTTTTTGATGTAGGCGGCAAAGGGCTTTAGGTCGGCCGATTCGGTCGGGACAGTCAGGCGCGTGGTGGTTTCGCCGTCGGTTGTTTCGTCTATTTGGCAGCATACGTTTGTGACCGTCATGTGCTGGAATTGGCCTGACCCTACGAGCTCACTGTTTTCGTCCGATTGCCGGGTAGAAGTGGCGAGTTGTCCTTCCAGCACGATGGTTACGTCTTCCACCGTTTGTTGCGTAGTGGTGGTTTCGCCGTTGGTGGTGGAAGTTACGCTGACTGTTTCGGGCAGATAGAGGAGGAAGGGTACACCTGCCGGGATGCTCTTTACCTCCACCATGTTCACGACATACTTGTCGGGGAGTTGATGAATTGAGCCCATCACGCAGAGTTTGCTTCCTTTGGGCAAGTCGTTGAGATATACTTCGCCCGGCACGCAGAGCAGGAGCCAGCCTTTCTGGTTATAGCTATCGCTGCGATGGACTGTCAGGGTGGCGCGGCCTTTCACGAGTGCACCCTCGGTGGGGGCGTACGTCCAGTCGGCATCGGGGTCGATGGTCCAGTTGAGCAGATAGTCGGAGTTTTGAGAGGGTGCGTAGAAGGCCACGCCCTGGAACTTCTGCAGGAAATCGCTGTTGAAGTCTGCCGGGCTGAGGTTCACTTTGAGGAAATAGTTGTTCTTCTTGGGCACCATGGGGATGGCATCGAGGTATGTGGTTTCCCCCTCGGGTGTGGTGGCCTCGTAGCATTTGGTTCCTTCGAGCACAGGACGGAAATAGCCTGTCTTCCACGGAGAGGCTGTGAAGTGTTCGGCGAGCCCGTCGAGGCTTGCCACGCTGCCGGTGTTTGAGAGGTCGGAGCTGCTAAGGTTGGAGCAGACAGCTTGGTCGATGTCGGAACAGATGTAGCGGCAGTTGTCGAGGGTTGTTTGGTTGCCTGCACGCAGTTCGTAAGCCACTCCGCCCGCTTGGAAACTGTTGAACGTGCCGATGCGGCTGACCTGCATTTCTGCATAGCAGTTGTTGAGAGTGCCTCCGTCGCCTGAAACCACCAATCCTCCCCAGTTCACCGAGGTTGTGGGCGTTGACCCGATGATGCCGCTGCCGCTGCCCGGCTCGTCGCCGTTGACCGTCCGGGCTTCGAAGGTGAAGTTGCCCACCAAGTAACAGTTTTCAACCGTGCCGTAGGGATTGAGCATATAGCAGAATCCGGCGGCTTGCAAGGCTTCGTTCATGTTGGAGGTGTTGCGGTAGAGGTGTATGTCGGCTTGGATGTAGCAGTTGGAAATCAATCCCTTGTCGCTGCTTGCCTCGCCGCCCAGTCGGTTGGCGATGCCGTAGAAGGAGTTGGCGGTAGCAGTGGAGTGGTATTCCAGAAGCGTAAGGTCCTTCACCGTGCCGAAGAGGTAGTCGAAGATGTAATTGTTCTCGGTGGTGAGGTTGCTGATGTAGTGGCCCGTTCCGTCGAATGTGCCTCTGAAGGGCTTTGCTTGGGAACCGATGGTGTGCAGTGCGGTGCTGCCCATGGTGATGTCCGCCTCCAGTCGGTAGTAGGCCGAGGCGTAGGCTTCGTCCCCGTTGTTGATACAGTCGGCCATTTTGTTGAGCTCGGTGGCGTTGGCTATGAGATAGGGCTCTTCAGCCGTGCCTTTTCCGCGCAGTTCAGTCAGTTCGCCTCCTACGGCAATCGGGAGCGGACACCCGGCATAATCGCTTTCGTCCGTTTCGGGCCAGATGCCCCAAATGCCTGTGCTGCTGTAGGGATTCTGGGCTTTCATGTCGCTGATATCAGGGTAGTGCGTCACTCTGCTGTCATCGGCATCCAGAAATGTCTTGTCTGTCCTCGTGTTGTGACTGTAGCATTTGTCGATAATGAGTTCGTCATGCGGCGGGGCGATGCCGGCGTAATTAAGTTGGTTTTCAAAGCTTTTCCCATTATCGCCCATGTCGGTGCAAACGCTGGTGCAGCGCCGGATGGCCGCTTTTTCTTCGGATTCGCTTTCCAGATTGAGCTGGGCGATGCCGGCATAAGTGGAATTTTCTGTATTGAAATTATAGTTGTTCAACTTCATATTGGTGAAGTTGGCGCAGTCTTCAATGATACCGCCACTTTCCAGGTTGGCTATGCCGCTGGTGTAGAGGGTAGCGGTGTAATAATAGGTGCCGTAATTACTTAATTGTCCGGCATAAAATGTTCCTTTTGCGGCGCACTCTCGAATGGTTCCCTTGTTCACTCCGGCTATGCCGCCTACCCGGAATTTGCCGTACCCTATAGCGGGGTATGCTATATGTCCTGTCGCTGACGTATAGAGTTTGAACGTCAGGTCGGTGGTACAAGCCTTGATGATGCCTTTGTTGTAGCCGCAAATGCCCCCCATGTTCATGTGGTTGTATTGAGACCTGCTTTGAGGGCTTTCAAAATATAATGTGCCATTGGCTTTACAACCTTCCACGAGTCCGCTGTTTACTTCGCCTACGATGGCACCAAATTGGAGGTTATCGCTTTCACCATATGAAGTTTCCAATTGGTCTTTTACCACTGCGTTGAAGGAGCAGTTGCTGATGGATCCGCCTTCCAAATAACCTATCAGGCCGCCGAGTCGGATATTGGAGTATGTTTCGAAGAGGGATTGCTCGATATGGCAGTTTTCTATCGTGTTGCTGCCGGCTGCGTAGCCTACCAATGCTCCATAGTGTGTGGCCTGAGGATACCTCCAAATAACCTGATATTGCTGCCCATTATAATCCCAGCTGTCTTTATACTCTGGC
>JBJEAF010000090.1:1223-3824 GCA_051868755.1 Alloprevotella sp. | reverse complement strand
GCGAACAATGCGGCTGCGAGACCGCATGCGAAAAGAGTTCTTTTCTTCATAGTTGTAAAAGATTAAGAGTTTGTGATTAAGTGAATTTTCGATTGAAGCGAAACTGGATTACTGCTCCAGTTTCTGTAAAATTTCCAGATTAGTTGCCGCTTCGGCTATACCAGCCGATTGGGCCTGTTGCAGCAAGGTGCGGGCCTCGGCGTAACGGCCTTGCAAGAGAGCCAGCACACCTTGTGCGTGAACGGTCTGAGGCAAACCGGGAGTGGCCTTCTGCAAGTACTGCGCAGCCGCTTCCAAACGGTGCTGCTTCAAGGCTACATTGGCCGCATTCAGGTTGGCAACAGGGTCGGTGGGGTACATGCGCACGGCTATGTCGAACACCTCATTGTAGGGCTCGCTGCCCACCTCATAGAGGTTGGCAATGCGGAACAGCTTGTTCAGCGAGAGCAGCTGCGGCTGCGTGTGGAGCAGGGCTGCAGCTTCCTGGTCAGTAAGGCTGCGCACCTTGTAGTGTACGGCATAGTCGGAGTGGCGCAGGGCCGGATACCAGTGGTCGAGCATGTACTTGTATGACGCGGGGAACTTGGCCTTAATCTGGTCGTTGCGTGCATCAGGAGCGAGCGAGGCATTGCGCACAATCAGGAGGATTTCATCGCGATGGTCGAGGTCTGAAGCCATCAGCTGTTCCTCCAAACCTGCCCAGTCCTCGGGGGTGTAGTTCACCGTGAAGAGGTTGTCATCAAAATCATAGAGCTGGCGCACATATTCCTTCAGCGTCTGCGCACGTCCCTTCGAGAGCCGTTCGTTGTTTGCCCAGCTGCCTTCGGGTGAGGCGTAACCGTGGATGTCAATGCCTGTAATCTGCACCTTGTCGCTTTGGCGCACGGTGTCGATCGTCGCCCTAATCTTGCGCAGCTCAGTGGGATTGTTGCGGTAGTCGGGATGCAGCTCGGTGCGGTTCACGGGATAGTCCAGGTAAGCCTTGCCCGAGAGCGAGAGAACCGGGTCATCGGTCACCACAGGAGGCAGAAAGGCCAGCCGGATGTTGCGTTCGGGATGGAAGTCGAGGGCGATGGGCTGGCCGGGGTAGCGTGCTGCCACATTGCCGCAACCGCAGCTGTCGGTGACGAAGTGGAGGGTGGCCCCGTCCATCCAATCCTCATAGGGCACGGCGGCTTCATAGCTAAGCTGCTGGCCGGGTTGGCCTGTGCGCTCCACCTCTATGGCATCGGGATAGTTCGGGTTACCGTTGCGCAGGTAGTAGATGTGCTGCCTGCGGCTGTTGAGCATGACGCTGCGGAAGACGGCAGTCTGTCCTTCCTGTCCCTCAATGACAGGAGTGAACACCAGCTGGCCATTGCTGTGCAAGGCCTGCTGGCCGAGCAGGAAGACGGTGCGGAGCACTAATCGGTCGCCCATGGGCTTGATACGCGTCTGGGTTGTGAGCGGTTGGGCGCAGAGCGTGCAGCCCAGCGAAAAGAGGCAGCCAAAGAAGAGTAGGAATCGTTTCATTTAGAAGCAGTACATTACGCTCAGCGCGAGCTTGGTGGGACCGAAATAGTTCTTGTTGGTTTCCTGAATGAGTGCGCCGCATTCGGTGCAGGGGAACTGCTTGTAGTGAAAGCGCAGGTAGCCCAGTCCGATACCGGCCTCCAAGTTCCAGTGACGCGACAGCAGCCACTGATAACCGAAACTCACGCCCGCTCCGGCAAACCAGCCTTCGTAGCGGTTCTGGTCAAGGTCGTCGAAGACAGGCAGGGGCAGGTCGATGCCGCCGATGTTGAACTGGCCGCCCAATGCGTGAACGCCGAGATAGGCACCATTGAACTTCTGGCAGAACCAGTGGCGGTATTCGGGCATGAGCAGCCAGTGGCGCAGCTGTTTGGTCTGTGATTCGGAAAACTTCCAAGGGTTGAGGGCATACACCACTTGGGCCGTGCTGTGCCGGCCCATTGCTACCTCAACGCCCAGATTGGGGGTGGTGGTGGCATCATAGAGCAGGTTGGTCTTCAGTGCCACCTGCTGTGCCCGGGCTGTAAGGATGCTGGCCACGGTCAACAAGATGGTCATGCCAAGTATACGTAGTGTTGCCATAGCGGTAGGTCTGTTTCTATTTTGTTATGTTTTTGAGTTTACAGGCCTTCAGCTTGCCTTTTTCAATGCGTTGTCATTCATTGGGCTGCGCTGGCCTTGAATGCTTGTAATCCCTGTTGAAATCAACTGTTAATATCGATTTTGGTGTATATCTAAATCGCTGCAAATGTACATTGCTTTTATTAAAAGCCTAAGAAATATCCCATTTTTTTTAGCTCGTTCTATTAAAGAAACTTAAACAGCTCGCTTTTGTAGTGGAAAACAGGACTGAAAACATGCTGGTTGCCATGATTTTACCTGATAAGCTTGTAGAAGCGCAAAATATGGTAACAGGGGGGGGTAAAATAAAAAATGGGTTTCTGATTGACTGGGTTTGTGCCGCCTTCTGTCTCTTTTCTCTGTTTTCCTTTGGGACTTTTGAAGCGCGAAGTCTGGGGGATTTATGGCTATTTTGCATAATTAAGCCCGGCAGCCAAACTGCCGGGAACGGTGGTCAAAGGCGGGACA
>JBJEAF010000090.1:0-1123 GCA_051868755.1 Alloprevotella sp. | reverse complement strand
GGTAACGGTGGGCAAAGGCGGGACACCCTGATGGGGAAACTGCCGGGAACGGTGAGCATGGAAAAAGCCCTGCGGGGACAGAGGGGGTCATAGCGAGACTATGAGGTTGTCTGTCCCCGCAGGGCGTGTTTGGGATGCGGGCCCCTTTGGAATAGGGCGTGATTAGTTGAAGATGAGGATGGCGATGCTGGTTAGCACAGAGGTGACGGAGAGCCAGGTGCTGATGGCACGCACTGAGTTGTCGTTGTTGGTGGACTGGCCTTGCTTTACCTTGTTGGGCTCTACATAAATCACGTCGTTCTGCTGCAGGTTGTAGACCGGCGAGTTGAAGATATCCTTCGAACGGAGGTCAACGAAGTAAACATTCGATTCGTTGCCTTCGCGGCGGATCACCTTTACCATGTCACGACGACCTGTGATGCTGAGGTCGCCTGCCATACCGATGGCATCGAGAATGGTGATGTTGTCGCGCGTGATTTCATAACGGCCCGGACGGGTCACGTCGCCCAAGATGGTGATGTACTGGTTGTAGGCAGATACAGTGACCACAGCGTCGTTCAGAATACCGTTGCGGAAGGCTTGCTGGATTTTGGCAGCAGCTTCGGCACGGGTGCAACCGCCTACCTGAATACGACCGATGCCCAACATGTCGATGTTGCCGTTTTCGTCGATAGAGTAGCGGTAGTTGTCATAGTTGGCCGAACCCATGCTGCTGTTGTTACCTGTAGAGAGGTTGTAGCGTGCAGCCAGCTCGGGTGTGGCTGTACTGGTCACGGTGATACCGAGTTTGTCACCCGGTTCGAGGCGCAGGGTGGTGCGCATCTGGGTAGGTACAGCCTGTTCGATGTGAATGTCCTGGAAATAGACAATCTTCTCCCTCGTCTTGCAGGAGGCGAGAACCAGCATGATGAATGCAAAAAGGATGAGGTGCTTCTTCATTTCTTTTCTTCTCAATAGTTAAAATTCTGCGCAAAGGTAGCACTATTTTTTAGATGTGTGCTTGTTCGTTAGTTTTTTTCTTGGATAAGAAGGTTAAGAGGTTAAGAGGTTAAGAGGTTAAGAGGTTAAGAGGTTATTAGGTTATTAGGTTATTAGGTTATTAGGTTATTAGGTTATTAGGTTA
>JBJEAF010000089.1:0-15796 GCA_051868755.1 Alloprevotella sp. | reverse complement strand
GTTTCAGATTGGCTTGGCAACAGGGCGGGCCTTTGCCACGCCCTCCCAGTGCACCGTCGCTTCAGATTGGCTTGGCAACAGGGCGGGCTGGAAGCCACGCCCTCCCAGTGCACCGTCGCCTCTTATCCGGAAGTCAGGCGGCGGCTCGGCAAAGCAAACAGAAAATCTTTTAGCTTTTCTTTTGCTTTGCGCTCGCCTTGCACTAACTTTGAATAAGTTAGGCGGCGGCTCGGCAAAGCAAACAGAAAATCTTTTAGCTTTTCTTTTGCTTTGCGCTCGCCTTGCACTAACTTTGCCGCCGGACTAACTACATCCACACGGACCACTCCTTATTATATATATAGCCTCATGCGCATTCGCCATTGCATCATACCTCTTCTGCTGGCTGCCCTGCAGTACCAATGGGCCTTCGGCAATATTGAGCCTCATCGCTGGGGCTTTCCGATTAACGGGGCTTTGAGCTTGGCTTTTCTGGCTGGCATCTGGGTTATGAATAACGAATGGGGAGAGAAAGAGTGGCTGCGCACGTTGCGCTCGGGACGCATGGCCTGCACACTGCTGGCCTGCATTGCCGTTTGGTGTGTGGCGGGCGGACTGGTTCCTCCTCATGCCCAGACACGCTGGCTTAGCCTGTTGGGGCTGACTGACTTTACCACTTCATGGCCCTTTGTGACCCTGTTGGTACTGCTGCTGGCACATCTGGCACTGGTTACGCTGCATCGCCTAAAGCACTTCGACTGGCACAGCGACGGAGCCTTCGTGTGTGTGCATGGCGGACTGTGGCTGGCATTGGCCTCTGGACTGGTGGGCAGTACTGCCTACAGTGACTACCGCGCAGTGGTAAACCGCGATGAATCCGTGCTTTTTGCCTTCGACAGCCAAGGCCGCCGCCATCCGTTAGCCTATGAGCTGCAACTGGCGGACTTCTGCATCGAGCGGAACGAGACCGACCAGTCGCCCGTACAGTACAGGGCCTCTGTGCTGGTCAACGAAGAACCCGTCGAACTGGCGGTCAATGCGCCCCACGCCGTGCGTTGGGACGAAGACCTCTATCTGGCCAGCTTTGACACCTCGGCCGCCAAGCCTCGCTACTGCATTGTACAGGTGGTGAGACAACCGGCCAAATATGCCACACTGGCCGGCATCGCGCTGTTGATGCTGGGTGTAGGCTGGACGCTGCTGGGCCGACACGGCACTAAACAGCCCTGCCAGGTTAGCTGACACACTGTCCACACTACGTACAGCCCTGTCCCGCCGGGTTATCCTGAAGAGCCTCTGCATCGCCTTCTGCCCCGCCTAACTCCATTTTGAATCCACCCCCAGCTTTCCTTCAACCGACACATGATTACCTGGAACGCCTTTGCATACTTTGCCCTGCCCACCGTGCTTTTGGCTCTGGCCGGTGCCGTGTGCGCCTTGCGCCGTCCCGCCACAGCCCGCAGCCGGGCAGCCCTGTGGCTCACTGCCGCCGCCATGGCCGTGTATGCCACGTTTGTAGCTGGGCTTTGGCTGAGCCTCGAACGGCCTCCGCTGCGCACGCTGGGCGAAACCCGCCTGTGGTACTCCCTGTTCATGCTGGCTTCGGGCTGGTGGGTCTACCTGCGCTGGGGCTACCGCTGGATTCTGCTCTTTTCGCTTTTGGTGGCCTCGGTGTTCATGGCCATCAACCTGCTTAAGCCCGACCTCCACGACCAGTCGCTGATGCCCGCACTGCAGAGCGCGTGGTTTGTGCCTCACGTCACGGCCTACATGTTCTCCTACAGTGTGTTCGGCTGCGCCTTCCTGCTGGCCATCGGCAGTCTCAGGCAAGGCCACGACCGCCTGCTCCACTCAGCCGACGAGCTGGTGCGCATCGGCCTTTTCTTCCTGACCTTCGGTATGCTGTCGGGCTGCGTGTGGGCCAAGCAGGCCTGGGGCAACTACTGGAGCTGGGACCCCAAGGAGACCTGGGCGGCGGCCACCTGGTGTGCCTATCTGATGTACGTCCACCTGCGCCTCGGCGGCAACCGTGTGGCGGCCACGCGCCTCACCGCCCGAGGCCGCTGGGCATGTATCTGGCTCATCGCGGCCTTCGTGCTGCTGCAAATGTGCTGGTACGGCGTGAACTTCCTGCCCGGTGCGACCGACAGCATGCACAGCTATGCCGTTGAATCTTAACCCAACCCAACCATCTCCCTGACCGAACATTCCAAATAACAAACAATACTATTAACCCTTACATGTCACGCCTATGAAAAAGTCAAGTAAAGTCATTTTGGGCGGTGCCGTGGTGCTGGTCGGTTTGGCCGTCACATACCGTGCGGCAAACCAGGCTCCCGATGCCTCGCTGGCTCCTGACGAGCAAATGACGCAGATTCTGAACGACGGCGGTTGTGCCTTCTGCCATACCGCCAACCCCGACTTGCCCTTCTACGCCGACTTCCCTGTGGCCAAGTCGCTCATCACGAAGGATGTGGAAGAAGGCTACAAGGCATTCGACATTGCCCCCATGCTGCAGGCGCTGGCCGAAGGCAAGGCAGTGAACGAGGTGGACCTGGCCAAAGTCGAAAAGTGCGTAGCCGACGGGACCATGCCCCTCATGCAGTATTATCTGGCCCACTGGGGCTCTTCGCTCACCTCGACCAAGACCGACATGGTCCTGGCTTGGGTGAAGCAACACCGCGAGCAGTTCTATCCCAACACGCTGGCAGCCGAAGAGTTCAAGAACGAGCCTGTACGTCCCATCCCCGACTCGATAGCTGTCGATGCCCGCAAGGTGGCTCTCGGCGAAGCTCTCTATCATGACACCCGCCTGTCGGGCGACGGCACGGTATCGTGTGCTACCTGCCACGGCATCAACACGGCAGGTGTAGACAACAAGCAGTACTCAGAAGGCATCAAGGGCCAGTTGGGCGGCGTGAACGCTCCCACCTCGTTCAATGCCTGCTTCAACTTCGTGCAGTTCTGGGACGGACGCGCCGCCACACTGGCCGCACAGGCTGGCGGTCCCCCGTTGAATCCCGTCGAAATGGGTTCGGCATCGTTTGACGAAATCGCTGCCCGCCTATCTGCCGACGCCGACTTCACGGCCCGCTTCAAGGCTGTCTATCCCGAAGGGCTGAACGAGCAGACCATCACCGATGCCATTGCCGAATACGAAAAGACGCTCATCACCCCCAACTCGCCCTTCGACCGCTACCTCAAGGGCGACAAGCAGGCACTCACCGCCGAGCAGGTTGAAGGCTATGCCCTCTTCAAGGACTACAACTGCGCCACCTGCCACGCCGGTGTGAACATGGGCGGCCTGTCGTATGAACTGATGGGCAAGCGCGCCGACTACTTCAAAGACCGCGAAATCAACGCCAAGTCGGGACTTACCGATGCCGACAACGGACGCTGGGCGCAGACAAAGGTGGAACGCGACCGTTACCGCTTCAAGACACCTACGCTCCGCAACGTGGCACTCACCTGGCCCTACTACCATGATGGCAGTGTGCCCACACTCGACAAGGCTATCGACATGATGGCACGCTATCAGGTGGGCCGCGAAATGCCTGCCGCCGACGTGCAGAAGGTACAAAGCTTCCTGCAAGCACTGACCGGCGAACTCAAGGGCAAGCCCGTCACCAACGACAACAAGCAGAAGTAAAGGGAACTTAGCCTATTTTGTTAGGCTATGAGACATAAGGTTATGAGGTTATAATATTACTCACAGAGCGATTGAAGCTTCGCACGCTCAAAGAGTAACTTTATAACCTCATAACCTTATCCCTTATAACCTCAACCATAATCCCAAACCGCAAACTCCACACTCCCCGCTCCATGCCGAAAACGCCATTGGAACTATGTAAGACCTTGCGCCAGACACCCGTCAGCCAGTTGGCCCTGCAACTGGCCGGACGCACCGACCTCGATGTGCCCTTCGTGCTGCGTCAGGTGGAAGGCTGGCAACGACTGCGCACCAAAGTGCCCTCATGGGCCGGACACGACGAACTGCTCTACCCACCGCGCCTGTCACTCGAACAGTGTTCGGGCGAAACAGCCGCACGGTTCAAGGCCGAAGTGGTGGGACAGCTCATCCGCGACCTTCGCCCAGCTGACGGACAAGGGCTGCGCATGGCTGACCTCACTGGCGGCCTGGGCGTAGACTTCTCGTTCATGGCCCCCCTGTTTGCCGAGGCCACCTATGTCGAACGCCAAGAAGAGTTGTGCCGCCTGGCCCGCCACAACTTTCCGCTGCTGGGCCTGACGAACACCCGCGTGGTGTGTGCCGACTGCACCGACTACCTGACCCGGATGCATGCAGCCGACCTGCTCTTTCTCGACCCCGCACGCCGCAACTCCATGGGCCGCAAGACGGTGTGCATCGAAGATTGCGAACCAGACGTCTGCGCCCTGTTACCCCAACTGTTAGCCAAGTCGCAGTACACGGTGCTCAAACTCTCGCCCATGCTCGACATCGCCGCCGCCATGCGCTCGCTGGGCTGTGTGCGCCAAGTGTTTGTGGTGAGTACAGGCGGTGAATGCAAAGATTTGCTGCTCGTGCTGGCCAAGTCCGAAGCACAACCCGTCCGCATCACCGCCTGCGAAGGCCCAACACATTTCACCTTCACCCCCGACGAGGAGGCACAAGCCCAGCCTCGCTATGCCGACCACTGCGCCGCCTACCTCTACGAACCCGGTCCCGCACTGCTCAAGGCCGGTGCCTTCAAGCTCACAGCCACCCGTTTCCAACTCGACAAGTTGCATCCCCACTCCCACCTCTACACCTCAGCGCAGTGTGTCGACGGCTTCCCGGGCCGCCGCTTCGAAGTGATACAGACATTTGGCTTTGGCAAGCACGACCTGAAGCTCCTGCGCAGCGTCGCACCGCGTGCCAACCTCACCGTGCGCAACTTTCCGGCCTCGACCGAAGCCCTGCGCGCCAAGCTCAAGCTCCGCGAAGGCGGCGACGACTATATTTTTGCCACCACACTCAACGACCAGTCGCACGTGCTGCTGCTGTGCCGAAAATGCTGATTTCCAGCTTCTTTACCCTCACCCCACAACCCACTCCGCAGCAGGCCTCCACATTTTCTGCAAAAAAAATTGCACTGACGCTGTAACTTTTCGCCCAGCTTCCCGTCTACCATACAGAGAGCCGCCCATGAGAATGATTGATTTCCGCCACGACCTGCTCCCGCTGAAGGACAGAATATACCGCACGGGGCTTCGCATCACGCTCAATGCGCAAGAGGCGGAGGACCTGACGCAGGACACACTCCTGCGTGTGTGGAGCAAACGCCATGAGCTGCAACAAGTCGACAGCCTCGAAGCCTACTGCCTCACCGTTTGCCGGAATCTGGCACTCGACCGCATGGCCAAGCGTGAAAACGAAAATCTATCGCTCGAATCCGTACAGGCCGATGCGCCCGACAGCACCCTCACGCCACAAGAGCAGATGGAACACGACGAACGGCTGCAACGCATCCACCGGCTCTTCAACCAGCTACCCGAAAAGATGCGCACCGCACTCCAGCTGCGCGACATCGAGGGAATGAGCTACCAACAGGCTGCCCTGGCCATGGGCGTGACTGAAGAGGTGTTCAAGGTAACACTCCACCGGGCCAGGAAAGCCTTGCGCAACCATTACGAAAAACTGGAAAACTATGGACTATAAGTATATAGAACAACTCCTGGAACGCTTTTGGGAATGCCAAACCTCCGTCGAGGAAGAGCAGATTCTGAAAGTATTCTTCAGCCAAAAGGACCTGCCCGAAAGACTGGCACCCTACAAGAGCCTGTTCGTATATGAAAAGGAGCAGGCCGCCCTGCACTTGGGCAGCGACTTCGACCAACGGCTCCTGCAGGCCATCGGGGAGCAACCGGCCCAGCCCGCACCCTTCAAAGTCGTACAGGCCGAAAGGGTCACACTCACCCGCCGCTTGCGTCCGCTCTACCGCGCTGCCGCCGCCGTGGCTATCGTCACCCTGCTCGGTACCGCCGCCCAACACTCCTTCCAGTCCAACCCGCAAGGCGGAGACTCGCCGGCCTGGGACTACAACCAATCGGCCTACAAGGACTCCTATCAGGACCCACAGCGAGCCTACGAGGAAGGAATGAAGGCCCTGCAGCTCTTCAAGGAAGGACCCAAGACCGCCGCAGCCGACTCGTCCGCCCTGAAGTCACAAACCGAAAAGTCGCTACGCTAAATCCTCACCCGGCATGAAACAGCTCATCTGCACCCTCATCGCAGCCCTCCTCTCACTCGCGGCATGGGGACAAAAGGAACAGGATTTCGCCTCGCGCTTCATCGCCCTCTATGCCACGGGTACCTCGCTGCAGTGTACCACCGTGAGTCCGCTCATGATGGAACGCCTGCTCAAGCTCCCCAAGGTCGAAGGCGACTCCACCACCAAGCAGGTGCTCTCGCAGCTCAAGTCAATCAGGTTGGCCGTCAGTCCCAATCCTGCCGAAGCCGAAACACTCTACGCCAACGCCCTGCAACTGGCCAAGCAAAACCCCAAACGATACAAGCTCTACGCCGAAGAGGAAGGCAAGAAGCTCTACACCCGAAGCCGTGGACGCGTTATCGTCGAAATCGTCCTTTTCATGAAGCACGAGGAGCAGTTCAGCCTCATCAACCTCACAGGCAACATGAACGGGCAATTTCTCGAACAGCTCTCAGGCATCTGACCGCCACAGGAGCACTCCAACCAACGGAATCAATACTGCCGACAACATACAACAGCCTTGAAACGCAAGGCGCACTTTTAAGTAAAACAATTCTCTTCAAAACAATCAATCCGCCAAGGGTCCCTGTCATTCAGCCTTCAGCAGGGACACCCAAGGTTTCAGTTTCCTCTACAAGTCCAAGCCCGGTGGGGCGAGGCAAACAGATAAACAGGGAAGTCGCTCCACCCCGGGGCCGCTTCCCTTTATCTTTCTTACCCAGTCTGTGAGCGTTGCCGAAGGGGGCAATACCCATAGGGAAACATCGCTCCATCCCCAATCTTCAGGATTTATATTTTCACATCAGACCCCGCAGCCACCTGCGCCTGACCCCGTCCCGCGTCGTCAGAAGGCGTACAGCCAAATTCCTCCCGGTAACACTTGCTGAAATAGGAAGGCGAAGAGAAGCCCGTGGCATAGGCCACTTCGGTCGGAGTCATGCCGCGCAAGAGACATTCGCGGGCACGGTTCAGGCGTGCCTTGCGCATAATGTCCAAGGGTGCGAGCCCCGTGAGCGCCTTCACCTTGCGGTACAGCTGCGTGCGGCTGTAGGCCATGTCGCGTGCCATCTCCTCCACTCCATACTCCGCATCGGCCAAGTGCTGTTCGATGCAGCCGCGCAACCGTGTGGCAAAATCCTTGTCCATCCGCGGCACGACCAGCTTCTCAGGCAATCCCGCGCCCTGGGCCACCAAGGCGCGCAGCCTTCGCCTGCCTTCACAGACAGCCAACAGGCGAGCCCGCAACACCGCACAGCTGAAAGGCTTGGCGATGTAGGCATCGGCTCCCCCCTCATAGCCCGCAATGCGCTCTTCATCGAGCGCGCAGGCCGTGAGCATCACGACGGGCGTGCAGCCGATCTCTTCGTCTTCGCGAATGGCCTTCAAGCAAGCCATGCCGTCCATCACGGGCATCATCATGTCACACACGATGAGATCGGGACGCAACTTGCGGGCCTGCTCCAGTCCCTCAGCCCCATTCGAAGCAGCCTCCACACGGAAGCTGTCGGCCAACATCATGGCCAGATAGCAGCGTATGTCCTCATTGTCATCGATGACCAACAGCAGCGGACGCTCCGTGTCGTCCGTTCCCGCCGCTGCGCAGGCTGCGCCCGCCGCACCAGCCGGCATCACCTCGACAGGATTGATGTGCATGGCCCCCGTTCCGGCCGCCTGCTCCACGCCATCAGCCGGAGCCTGCTGCTCGTAGAGCGTAGCCACAAAGGTCGATCCCAGGCCCGGCCCTCCGCTCTCAGCCGTGAGGTTTCCCCCGTGCATCTGGGCAAAGCCCTGTGCCACGGTCAGTCCTATGCCCGATCCTCCGGCCAGGTCATCGGTCTGATAGAAGCGGTCGAACACATGACCCACCTGCTCGGCTGTCATGCCGCGCCCTGTGTCGCTCAGGCGCAGGGTCAGCAGCCAGCCCTCCGACGTGCGAGCCGTCGAGGCCGAGAGGCTGACAGACCCGCCGTCGGGCGTAAACTTGAAGGCGTTGCTCAGCAGGTTGAAGCAAATGCGCTCCAGCTTTTCCTCGTCGAGCCAGAGCGTCTCCCCTTCGGCGGCAAGTTGCGAAGTGTCGGTTGTGAGCCGAATGTGGTGGGACTCCGCCATGGGCCTGAAGTTGCGCGTCCATTCTTCCAACCGCTTGCCGAGCGGCACCCGGCTCAGGTGCATCGCCATGCGGCCCGACTCCATGCGGCGCACGTCGAGTATTTGCGACACAAGGCGCAACATCACCGCCACATTGCGCCGGGCAATGGCCAGAAGGGCATGCTCAGCGCCATCGGGCCGCACCTTGGCCTGCAACTGTTCGAGCGGTCCGGCAATGAGCGTGAGGGGCGTACGGAAGTCATGCGAAACGTTCGTAAAGAAGTTCAGCTTCGACTGCGTGACCTCCTCCACATGCCGCGCCATGCGCACCAGTTCGTCGCGCTGTTCCTCAAGCAGGCGGTTCTGCTCCTCCAACCGTGCGTTCCACTTCACTTTCAGCCAATAGGCACGCAGTGTCATGCCAAACAGGGCCAGCGCAAGGAGCACGGCCCCCACGGCCAGAAAGAGCAGGAGCTGTTGCGAACGGTACTCGCTCAGGGTAGCGTTGAGCTGTGAACCGAGACGGGTGAGCCGCATCTCGCGCTCCACCATCTGGTGCTCCTGCTGACGGAATATGTTCACATTGTCCTTGGTCACCAAGGCTGTAGTCAGGGCCTGATTGCGTTCATAAGGCTTACCGTCGAGTATGCTCAGGGCCACATCCATCACGCGGTCGCCCGCCGTGGGATAAATCAGTGTGGCCGCAATACGTCCCTGTTCCACGAGGTCCAGACCCAGCCCGCCCACATTGAGCGCGTCGACGCCCACAATCACCGGCTGAAGACCGTGGGCCTGCATCACCTCACCCACGGCAGCCGCCATAGGGTCGTTGTGTGCAAATATAAAGTCAGGTTTCTCACCCTGTGCCAGCAGGCGGCGCGCAGCCTGTGCCGCCCCGCGCGCATTCCAGCCTCCATCGGCTGGAGGGAGCAGGCGAAATTGGGGAAAACGCGCGATTTCATCGGTGAAACCGCGGGCACGGTCAGCCGCAGGCGTGCTTCCGGTCAGCCCCGTCACCTGCCACACCGTGCCGCCCTGAGGGTGCGTCGCCACGAAGTAGCGGGCCGCATCGCGCCCCATTTTGAGATTGTCGCCTCCCACATAGGCCGTGAAGCGCGCCGTGCGCACCTTCCGGTCAACCACCAAGACGGGTATGCCCGCCGCCTCGGCGCGTTCGACGGCGGCACTCACCGTGTCGGCCTCGTTGGGAGCTACTATAATAAGGTCTGCCCCTTCGCGCACAAAACTGTCTATCTGGGCCACTTGGCGGCTACTGAGGTCAGCAGCGTTGCGAAAGCGAAGCTCCACGTCCTGACGGACGGCAGCCACCGTGCGCATTTCGCGGTTCATCTGGCTGCGCCAGTCGTCATCGCTGCACTGCGCCACGCCTATGCGGTAGCGGGGTTCGGCCTTTCGGCATCCCGTCAACACGAAGCACACCACAGCCAAGCCGGGAAGCCAATAGCGTAAAGGTCTGGTAAACATCATTCGGAGTATGGTCGGATTTAAGGTTATGGTTGCAAATATAGCGCATGACGCAAACTGCGCAAAGTCCCGTGAAGCGGAATTTGTGCCCAAAAACGTCTGTGCTCCTCCCATTGTAAGCCAACTGCGCGTTCCCGAACCTCACCGAAAGGAAACATTTGACCGATGAAAGCGGGCGAAATCCTGTCACATAGGTTGCAAACACTGTCGATAGCGTTGCATGGCATCATTTCTTGCAGCCGATGCAGCATTTTTGACAGCACGGGGCTTACAGGCCGCCCTACTTTTGCACTGTCGAAAGCGGCCAAGCGAAGCCGCGCCGACAGTCAAGTATCCTTCAAACATTTCATTCATCCCACAAAGCACCAGTAAATCTGATTGTCATGAAAAATCGGTCTACCTTTCAGGCATTGTGTCTCAAGGCCATCCCCTTCGTAGCAGTGGCTAACCTGACACTTCCTGCCACGGCGCAAAGCGAAAGCAACGACACCCTGCGCACACACTCGAAAGAAGAGAACGGACGCAACGTGATGCTCAATGCAGCGAGCGCCAACGGCCCGCGCGAAATCTCCATCGGCCTGCCCGGCGGCGATGTGAACGTACTTGAGAACGGCCTGCCCGTTGTCTACAACAACAATCCGCACAACATCAACACCCACTGGCGTGGCGACGGCAGCCTCGGCCACACAGGTCTCCTCAAGATTTCCGAAACGGCCATTACCACGGGCAACATCGGCTACGCCGTCAACTCCTTCGACCAGCTCGGCACCGATGCCACCCAAGCGTTTGGCGGCCTCGTCAATTACAACACCAACCACTTCGGCAGGCAGCAGTTTGACCTCAACGTCAACGGCGCGCTCGGCGACGGCTGGTACTACAGCGGCAGCACCTACCAGAATTTTGACCCCGGCAGCTTCAAACTCCGCTTTGCGCAGTATCAGGATCGCACGGAGATTTATAAATTTGCCCTCACCAAGGCGTATGCCGGCGGCCACGGCCGTCTCTCGGCCATCTACCACTACAGCAACAGCCACTGGCTGTCGAATGCCACGACGGGTGCGCCCTTCATCTACGTGGGCGACGGATCGGTCAGGGAAATACCCGGCTTCGCGCTCGGCACGACCTCCTATCTGCCCAACAGTTCGACCATACTCTATATGGATATGCGCGACGGCAAGGTGAAGGAAACCAGCCTCTACGACGCTACGGCCAGCCGGGGCAACCAGCTCACCCTGCTCAACACCTACCAGTGGGACAACGGCTTGGAGTGGAACACGCGCCTCAAGTATGACCACGCGCTGGGCTCCTACCTCTACCAGACTCCCATGGCCATGTCCGAAGCCGACGCCTCGGCCGGCTATATGCTGAAAGCCGCTGACGGTACAATGACACCTTATGCCGGACACGTGCAGAGCCGCATGTCGTGCTTTAACCGGGGAAAAATCGACGAGTTCTTCCTGACTTCCGAACTGCAACGGAAACTGCCCGGCATGACCTGGCGCGTGGGACTGAACCAGTGGCACTACAAGGTGGACTACGCTTCGTGCACCACCATGTATGACCACACCGTCGAGGCCAACCCGCAGCTGCTCTACGGCACTTCCACCGACAAGACGCACTACTACGGCGACACGCCCTACTACAACTTCAACCAGAACGCCTCGGAGTACTATAAGGGCGATGAAAACAAGCTCGCGCTCTACGCCACCCACGACTGGGACATCACGCCCAAGTGGAACGCCTACTATGGCGCACGCCTGGAATGGCAGCACTCGCAGGGTGAAAACGCCGCCGTGCGCAATGCCGACGGGAAGTATGTAGGTCGCTTTGCCAACTACCACCTTGGAGCCACTGCGCCCGACGGCAACACCCTCATCGCCCCTACTCCCTTCGAGTATGACTGGCTGAACATGGCCTTCACCGCAGCCCTTACCTACAAGGTGAACAGCCGCTTCGGCTTCACGGGCGACTTCACCTACAACACCCAGCGGCCGAAGATGAACGACTTCGCGCCAGCCGAAATGCCCAACACGGGACGTATTGCCATTCCGCTCGGCCGCGTGGGCATCTACTACAACAACGACTGGCTGAGCCTCACCTCGCTCGTGTCGTACATCGGCAAGACGAACAACAACTCCACGCTCAACCTCATCAACCCCAACGACGACCACGACGTGAAGGCTTCGGCCCTCACCTACGACATCGAGACCATCGGCTGGACCACCGATGCCGTGGTCAAGCCTTTCAAGGGCTTCGACCTGCATTTCCTCTTCACCTACCAGCGGCCTAAGTACAAGAAGTACGAAACGAGCGTTACCTTCAGCGACGGCACGGTCAGCTCTATCAATGCCACGGGCAACATCGTGACGGAAATACCCAAGGTACTCATCGAACTGGACCCCTCCTACACCTTCCTGGGCGATGCCCTGCGCGTGTGGGCTTCCTTCCGCTACTTCTCGAAGACCTATGCCAACATCAAGAATGCCTACTACTTCAACGGCCGCTGGGAGACCTTCGGCGGCGTGGAATGGAAGGCCGGCAAACGTCTCACACTCGGCACTACGGTCATCAACTTCCTGAACCAGACGGGTGCCAAGGGCAGCATAGCCGGTGCGGAACTCGTCGACAAAGAGGATGCAGCCAAGTACAACGGTGCCTGGATGTCGGGCAGCTACATCCGCCCCTTCACCGTGGAATTTTCGGCCAAGCTCACCTTCTAATCCCCACCGGGCGCAGCGCAGCCCAAATGACAAATTATAATTTACCCTCAGCACAGTCCGCTGTGCAAAACTCCTAACCAACACCATGACACAGCATATTCTTTCCTCAGCTCTCCTTCTCTCGGCAGCATCGTTCTGCCTCGCCGCTTGCCACAACGCAGGCGACTCCCTCACCTTTGCCCATCAGGGCGACACGCTCACCGTGGTCCATGTGGCCCATGAGGCCAAGTATGTCATCCTCCCCGTTCAGGAAGACCAGCCCGAAGCCCAGGTCATGCTCGGCGATGTGCCGATGGACGTGCGCCTGGCCCGGGACAAGGTGGACTACACCGTGCCCTTCCCCCTGCGGGACGGTGCCGACAGCCTCGTCGTGCGCGGCCTCCCGGCCAACGCCTTGGCATGGCAGGAGATGGCCCTGGCCGACACCTTCGACACGGCGAACCGCGAAACCTTCCGCCCGCTGTACCACCACACGCCTGCCTACGGCTGGATGAACGATGCCAACGGCCTGGTCTACAAGGACGGAGAGTACCACCTCTACTTCCAGTACAACCCCTACGGTTCTGTTTGGGGCAACATGCACTGGGGCCATTCGGTGAGCCGCGACCTCGTACACTGGCAGCACCTGCCCGCCGCCATCGAGCGCGACACGATGGGCCACATCTTCAGCGGGTCGTGCGTGGTGGACAGCCGTAACTCGTCGGGGACGGGCAAGGACAACATCATCGCCTTCTACACCTCGCACAAGGGCACCACGCCGGGCCACCAGCGGCAGCAGCAGTGCATGGCCTACAGCACCGACAACGGACGCACCTTCACGAAGTATGAAGCCAACCCCGTGCTCACTGCCTTCGACGGCTTGGAGAACTTCCGCGACCCCAAGGTGTTCTGGTATGCGCCCGAAGAGAAATGGGTGATGATCGTGAGTGCCGACAAGAACATGCGCTTCTACGAGAGCCGCGACCTGAAGCAGTGGGAGTATCTCAGCGAATGGGGAGCCGGCTACGGACCGCAGCCCAACCAGTTTGAATGTCCCGACTTCGTGCAGCTGCCCGTCGACGGTGACGAGAAGCGGCAAAAGTGGGTGATGATTGTGAACATCAATCCGGGCTTCGCCTTCGGCGGCAGCGGCACGATGTACTTCACGGGCGACTTCGACGGTCGCCGCTTCACGCCCGACACCGCGCCCAATGTGACGAAATGGCTCGACTGGGGCAAGGACCACTACGCCACCGTGTGCTACTCGAACACGCCGGGCCGCACCATCGCCATGCCCTGGATGAGCAACTGGCAATATGCCAACCTCACGCCCTCAAAGGGACAGTTCCGTTCGGCCAATGCCCTGCCCCGCGAACTCAAGCTCTACACGGCTGCCGACGGACAGCTCCGCCTCAGCGCAGCACCTGTGGCCGAACTCGAAGCCCTGCGCGGTGAAGCACGGCAGCTCGGCGACTTCACGCTGGGCGAGAAGAAAGTCGAAGCTGTGGGCAAGGACGGTGCTTTCGAACTGGTGTTCACGCTCCAACCTTCGGCAAAAGGCCGCAGCGGGGTGGAAATCTGCAACGCACAGGGTGAGAAGACGCTCGTATACTTCGATGCCGAACAGCAGCGCGTCGTGATGGACCGCGCCGAGAGCGGCATCACGGACTTTGGCAACCGCGTCGAGCCGCACCACCTCGACACCGAGGCTTCGCGCAAGGCGACCGTGGACGGCACGCTGCATTATGTCAACGACTTTGCCCATGCCACCTTCGCTCCCGTGGAGCAGCAGGCTGAAGGCCACGAAGTGCGCATTTTCGCCGACCGCTCCTCCATCGAACTCTTTGTAGACGGCGGCCGCGTGGCCATGACCAACCTCGTGTTCCCCACCCGCCCCTATGACTGCCTGCGCTTCTTCAGCGACGGCGAGGCCCGCGTAAAGGGCGGCGTGGTCTACAGCGTGGAACTCTAACAGGATAACAGACTAACACACACCCTGCGAAGCCTGTCGGTCTGCTGACGGACGGCACTGCCCCGCCTGCCACAGCCACGACTATAAGAACGTATAATAGGTATTAGATTAAGGTAACAGGTAAGGCCGCACAGGCTTCGCAACTTTTCCAACTCTTCTTCAAATTTATCTGACCATGTCAACCAACCATAAGCTCCTCCTGCTGCCCGTGCTGCTGTGCTTCTTCACCATGGGCTTTGTAGACCTCGTAGGCATCGCCGCGAACTACGTGCAGAAAGACCTCGGGCTCACCGATGCCGAGGCCAACCTCTTCCCCTCACTCGTATTCTTCTGGTTTCTGCTTTTCTCCGTACCCACAGGGATGCTCATGAACCGCATCGGGCGCAAGCGCACCGTGCTCCTGTCGCTCGGCGTGACCCTCGTGTCGCTGTTGCTCCCCCTCCTCGGCGAGAGCTACGGGCTGATGCTCACCGCTTTCTCGCTGCTCGGCATAGGCAATGCGCTGATGCAGACCTCGCTCAACCCCCTCGTGAGCAACGTGGTGAGCGGCGAGGCCCTCACCCCCACGCTGACCTTCGGGCAGTTTGTCAAGGCCATCGCCTCGTTTGTAGCCCCGCTGCTCGCAGCCTGGGGCGCCACCGGAGGCCTGCCGATACTGGGTCTGGATTGGCGCATCCTGTTTGCCGTCTACGGTCTGGTGGCCGTGGGAGCTGTGTTCGCACTCTCGGCCACGCCCATCCACGAGCAGGAAGCCGACGAAGCCTGCGGGTTCGCCTCCACGCTGGGACTGTTGCGCGAACCCTTCGTGTTGCTCGCCTTCTGCGGCATCCTGTGCCACGTGGGCATCGACGTGGGCACCAACACCACCGCACCGCGCCTGCTCATGGAGTATGCCGGGCTCAGTCTCGAAACGGCGGGCTACGCCACGAGCGTCTACTTCGTGTGCCGTACGCTGGGCTGCCTGCTGGGCAGCGGCCTGCTGCAGCGGTTCCAACCCCGCAGTGTGTTCGGCGTGAGCAGCGTGCTCATGCTGGTAGCCCTGGGCGGTCTCTTCGTGCTGCGCAGCGAGACGGCTCTCTACGCCTGCATCGGACTCATCGGGCTGGGCAACAGCAACATCTTCCCCATCATCTTTGCCCAAGCCCTGCAACACAGTCCGCGCCAGGCCAACGCGGTCAGCGCGCTGATGATCATGGGCCTTATCGGCGGCACGGTTTTCCCCCTGCTCATGGGAGCCGCCTCCGACGCAGTGGGCCAACAGGGTGCCGTGGCCGTCATGGTGGTGGCAGCTCTCTACCTTTGCTTCCTCGCCACGCGCTTGCAAAAAAAGTGATTTGACAACCTTAAACCAAGAATATAAA
>JBJEAF010000088.1:0-3828 GCA_051868755.1 Alloprevotella sp. | reverse complement strand
TCTAAAAATCCAGCATCCAGCTCGGCCTAATTTATAGAACACCCCTATAAGGAGTATGCCCCGCAGAAACAAGCAAGGGCAAGCAAGGGCTTTAGCCATGAAAAACAAAAACTTTAAACTCTATCACCTCTCCAAGTCAAAAAATGCACTACCTTTGCACACCGAACAAGTACAAAAAAACAGAGACACCGATTAGCATATGATTAAAATCACCTTCCCGGACGGCAACGTGCGCGAGTACGAAAACGGCGTAACGGGCCTACAGATAGCCGAAAGCATCTCAACGCGGCTGGCACAAGACGTGCTGGCCTGCGGCGTAAACGGCGAAACGGTCGAACTGAACCGCCCCATCAATGAGGATGCGGCCATCAACCTCTACAAGTGGGATGACGAACAGGGCAAACATGCCTTCTGGCACACATCGGCCCACCTGATGGCCGAAGCCATGCAGGAACTCTGGCCGGGCACGCAGTTCGGCATCGGACCTGCCATCGAAAACGGCTTCTACTATGACGTGATGCCCCCCGAAGGCATCTCTATCAGCGAAAGCGACTTCCCGAAAATCGAAAAGAAGATGCAGGAACTCGTGCAGCGCAAGGAAGCCCTGGTGCGCCGCGACATCTCGAAAGCCGATGCCCTGCAGTTCTTCGGAGAGCACGGACAGACCTATAAGAACGAACTTATCGCCGAACTCGAAGACGGACACATCACTACCTATACGCAGGGTGCCTACACGGACCTGTGCCGCGGCCCGCACCTCATGACTACCGCCCCCATCAAGGCGGTGAAGGTGATGGCTGTCAGCTCGGCCTACTGGCGCGGCGACGAAAAGCGGCCCCAAATGACCCGCGTGTATGGCATTTCCTTCCCCAAGAAGAAACTGCTCGACGAATACCTGCAACTGCTGGAAGAGGCCAAACGCCGCGACCACCGCAAGATCGGCAAGGAGATGGAGCTGTTCATGTTCTCCGAACTGGTCGGCAAGGGACTGCCCATGTGGCTGCCCAAAGGAACGGCACTGCGCATCCGCCTCGAAGACTTCCTCAAAAAGATACAGAAGCGCTACGGCTACCAGCAGGTGATGACTCCCCACATCGGCTCGAAGAACCTCTATGTCACCTCAGGCCATTATGCCAAGTACGGCAAGGACTCCTTCCAGCCCATCCACACGCCCGAGGAGGGCGAAGAGTACATGCTCAAGCCCATGAACTGCCCGCACCATTGCGCTATCTTCGCCTGGAAACCGCGTTCGTACAAGGACCTGCCCCTGCGCATCGCCGAGTTCGGAACGGTTTACCGCTACGAGCAGAGCGGCGAGCTGCACGGCCTGACGCGTGTGCGCGGCTTCACGCAGGACGATGCCCACATCTTCTGTGCCCCCGACCAGGTGAAAGGCGAGTTCCTGCGTGTAATGGACATTATCATGATCATCTTCCGAGCCCTGAAGTTCGACAAGTTCGAAGCCCAGATTTCACTGCGCGACAAGGTGAACCGCGCCAAGTATATCGGCAGCGAAGAGAACTGGGAACGGGCCGAACGGGCGATCATCGAAGCCTGCGAAGAGAAGGGTCTGCCCGCCCACATTGAATATGGCGAAGCCGCCTTCTACGGTCCGAAGCTCGACTTCATGGTGAAGGACGCGCTGGGACGACGCTGGCAGCTGGGCACCATTCAGGTGGACTACAACCTCCCCGAACGCTTCAACCTCGAATATACCGGTGCCGACAACCAGAAGCACCGCCCCGTCATGATTCACCGCGCGCCCTTCGGCTCGATGGAACGCTTTGTGGCCGTGCTCATCGAACACACCGCCGGGCGCTTCCCGCTCTGGCTCACCCCCGACCAGGCGGCCATCCTGCCGATCTCCGACAAGTTCAACGACTACGCCCGCGAAGTGTGCAGGCAGCTCGATGCGCAGGATGTGCGCGCCTACGTGGACGACCGCTCCGAAAAGATCGGCCGCAAGATACGTGACAACGAGCTCAAGCACGTGCCCTACCTGCTCATCGTAGGCGAAAAAGAGGCCGCCGAAGGCACCGTAGCCGTGCGCAAACAGGGCGAAGGCGACCAAGGAAGCCTGAAGATTGAAGATTTTGCAAAGAAAATCAATGACGAAGTGGCTGAAATGACCAAGAAATACTAACTTTGCAGCCGCTTTGGGGAAACAGCCCCTTTAAACCAACAAACGAAATAAATGCCAGCACCGCTAAAACCACGCCGCGAACGCAACAAACCGCAGCACCGCATCAACGAACAGATACGCTGCCGCGAAGTACGCATCGTTGGCGACGATGTGGAATCGGAAGTGATGCCCACGCGCCAAGCCATACAGCTCGCCGTGCAGAAGGGTGTCGACTTGGTGGAAATATCGCCCAACGCCGAACCGCCCGTATGCCGACTCATCAACTACTCCAAGTTCCTCTACCAGCAGAAGAAACGCCAGAAGGAACTGAAGGCCAAACAGGTGAAGATTGAAGTAAAGGAAATACGCTTCGGACCCCAGACCGACGAACACGACTACAACTTCAAGCTGAAGCACGCCAAGGAGTTTCTCTCGGAGGGCGATAAGGTGAAGGCCTACGTCTTCTTCCGGGGACGCTCCATCCTCTTCAAGGAACAGGGCGAAGTGCTCCTCCTGCGCTTTGCCAATGACCTTGAAGAATACGGCAAGGTCGAACAGATGCCCGTGCTCGAAGGTAAGCGCATGACGCTCTTCATCGCTCCCAAAAAGACAGGGGCCGCCAAGCGGGCCGAAAGCCGTGAAGAGGGTGCCGACAACGCTGCCGAAGAAGCCAAGGTGAAGAAGGCACCGCAGGTGAAGGCCAAAAAGGAATATCAGGGACCGCGCGTTGAAGGCGAGGAGTTCTGACAGAAAACGCCTTTTCTCTTAGAAAGCTCGCGCGCTGCGTTCGGTATCTCACGCAGCCGCAGTATATATTAACTCATTAACAAACAAAGAAAATGCCAAAAGTAAAGACTAATTCTGGTGCCAAGAAGCGTTTCGTTCTCACCGGAACAGGTAAGATCAAAAGACGCCACGCTTACCACAGTCACATTCTGACCAAGAAGACCAAGAAGCAGAAGCGCAACCTCGACCACGTAGCCATCGTTGACGGCACGAACGTACGTCAGGTGCGTGAACTCCTCTGCCTCCGCTAATCTTCAGCCTCGCCCCCTGACACGGGCAGGCCGCTTGGGAAGCAAAAAAATCTTTTCATCTCACACATTGAAGTCTAACCGGACGTTTAGCCCACAAGACCGCCGCCTTAAAAAAGACTCAGACGCGGCGGCGCTAACTTCCAAAACGAAACAACAAAATGCCAAGATCAGTAAATCACGTAGCTTCAAGAGCAAAGCGCAAGAGAATCCTCAAGCTCACCCGCGGTTACTATGGTGCCCGCAAGAACGTCTGGACCGTCGCCAAGAACACTTGGGAGAAGGGTCTGACCTACGCCTTCCGCGACCGCCGCAACAAGAAGCGCAACTTCCGCGCACTGTGGATTCAGCGCATCAACGCCGCCGCCCGCCTCGAAGGCCTCTCTTACTCGCAGCTGATGGGCGGCCTCCACAAGGCCGGTATCGAGATTAACCGCAAGGTGCTCGCCGACCTCGCCGTCAACAACCCCCAGGCCTTCAAGGCCATCGTTGCCAAGGCCAAATAAGTGGACACTTAGCATATATCCGGAAGGAGCAGACATCGCGTCTGCTCCTTTTTTTGCGTACACTGGGAGTGCGGACAAAGGGGCTACATGCACTGGAAAAGCGGACAAAAGCGGCTCAAGCCGAAATCCCGGTGCATTTATAAAAATCGAGAGGATAAAGTGTTAA
>JBJEAF010000087.1:1798-3840 GCA_051868755.1 Alloprevotella sp. | reverse complement strand
TCTGCTCGGGGCGCGCATTGGACGTTTGTCGTCGCTTTGGGGCGCGCTTTGGACGTTTGTCGTCGCTTTGGGGCGCGCTTTGGACGTTTGTCGTCGCTTTGGGGCGCGCATTAAACGCTTGTTGTCGCGCTGAGCCTACGGAAGTTGAGTAACATTATAACCCCATAACCTCATAACCCCATAACCTCATAACCCCATAACCTCATAACCCCATAACCTCATAACCTCATAACCTCATAACCAACGACCTTATAGTCTGGCATTCTCCTGCTCCCTGACACGTTCGTACTGCGCCTTGGCCAGCTTGTGCTTGTTGTAATAGTTGGCCATGGTCATGCCGAGCACCTCGGCGGTCTCCTCATTGCTCCGGCACTCCAAATAGCGCAGGCGGATGAGGGTGCGGTAACGCTCGTTGGGCATCAGGCCGATGATGACTTCGACATCGGAACGGTCAATGGAGCGGGTGTCTGGGGGTGTAGAGCAGGAAAGGTCGAGAAATCTGTCACTTGCCTCCTCTTCTTCGTCTTCATCGCCGTATGTCACCGGCCTCACCACAGGCAGTGCCTCCTTCTCCTTATAGCGGTGGTAGCAGTAGAAGAGGCTGACCGTCTTGAGCCAGGTGGACAGGCGGCTCTCGCCCCGATAGTTCTGCAACTGGCAGCGGCCCGTGGCCGGACTGGGCATGAGGATGAGGGTGTAGACCTCGTCGATGAACTCAAACACCGTTTCGCAGTCGGTGTGGTAGTTGTCGAAGATGGACTTGAAGAGCGGATAGCACTTGACGTACATGAAGTCGCGAGTAGCCGGCCCGTCGCGGTGGATAATGGCGCGGGCTGTCTGCAAGTCGTCGGTATATAGGTGGAGTGCGGACATCGGTTCTTAAAAGTGCGTTTTTTCGCCAAGCCCAAGCGAGCAAGCTCTCTTGGGTCTTTTGGCTTAACGAAAACGTTCGTAGTTGGCCGGGCAGGGCGAAGCTGCCGGAGGCGGTTGGGTGAAAGCGGGACAACGACAGGAAGCGTCGCCACCAGGTAGCCGTGGCAGCCGGAATCGCCCGACACGCTGCGCCGCCTGCTGCCCCTGTCTGTCAGCCCGACAGGGGCAAAGGTACGAAAGCCTGCCTTTTCAGCCGCTTGTTTTTTCAATAAAATTTGGGTTTCTACATCTTTTCTTGCCCTTACTCTCCCAAAAGGGCGGCCCGGACAACGGCTTTTCGCGATTTACGCCTATATTTGCCCGCCTAAAACATACCTCTACAGCATGGAGATTTACATCGTCAGACACGGGGAGACCGTGGAGAATAATCGGCGGATTCTGCAAGGACACCTGCCCGGCAGACTGACTGCGCCGGGCCGCCAACAGGTGGAAGGCGCAGCTGAGGAGCTGGCCCGGAGCGGGGCGGCATTCAGCCGCATCGTGTCGAGCGACCTGCAGCGTGCCCTCGATTCGGCCCGAATCATCGCCGGCAGGCTGCAACTGCCCGTTGACTCCCTGAGGCTGCTGCGTGAACGCGACTGGGGAGCGTTTACGGGAATGCCTATTGCCGAAGCTGCCGCTATGTATCACAAGGACGGCCACTGGACTTTTCCCGACGGCGGTGCGGAGCGTGACGAGGACATCAGGGCACGCGCTGCCTTGGCACTCGAAACGCTCCGCACGCGCTATGCGGACGAAACCCTCGTGGTGGTGACCCACGGTCTCTTTGCCCGCCACCTGTTTGCCGCCCACCAAGGCTGCTCCTTCCGCGAGGTGCCGCCCTTGAGGAATGCCGAGGTCAGGAGGATGACTCTCGCAGGTTATAGTGATTAGGTTTTGAGAGACAAGCAGGAGGCGGCGATGCGCTGGAAGGGCGTTAGACCGCTTGGTTTATTGCTTGACATCAGGGCGGGCTGGGAGGGCGTTAGCCCGCTTGGTTTATTGCTTGACATCAGGGCGGGCTGGAAGGGCGTTAGCCCGCTTGGTTTATTGCTTGACATCAGGGCGGGCTGGGAGGGCGTTAGCCCGCTTGGTTTATTGCTTGACATCAGGGCGGGCTGGAAGCCACG
>JBJEAF010000087.1:0-1698 GCA_051868755.1 Alloprevotella sp. | reverse complement strand
AGGGCGTTAGCCCGCTTGGTTTATTGCTTGACATCAGGGCGGGCTGGAAGCCACGCCCTCCCAGTGCACCGTCGCTTCAAACAGGGTGATAACAAGCCAATATGAGGCGACGGTGCACTGGGAGGGCGTGGCTTCCAGCCCGCCCGTTATCAAGCCAACCTGAGGCGGCGATGCGCTGGGAGGGCGTGGCTTCCAGCCCGCCCGTTATCAAGCCAACCTGAGGCGACGGTGCACTGGGAGGGCGTGGCTTCCAGCCCGCCCGTTATCAAGCCAACCTGAGGCGGCGATGCGCTGGGAGGGCGTGGCAAAGGCCCGCTCCTTGAACCTGTGTTAAGCGGCCTTGCGGCACTGACGCCGCTTCAGCAACCGGCGAATCCACAGGTAGTAGCCCGTGAGCGGAAGAGTGGCACCCAGCAGGGCGGCCAGAAAGTTGACGAGGCGTGTCAGACCACCCAGCCAGCTGCCCGTGTGAACCATATACACGGCACTGCGCACGCGCGTCCCCTCGTCACTCTCGGCATAAGGATGCCGGTCCGTGATGCGTCCTGTCTGCGGGTCGAAGCCGTAGGTATCGGCTGCGCGCAGGCTGCGGCGGCCTTTGGGAACTACGCCTGCCGTCCCGTCGCTCAGGGTAATCTGCCGATAGCCGGCATGAGTCTGGGCCAGCTGTTCAAACACCTGCTGCCAGTGGGCATAGGGACAGGCTCCGTCCCCGGCGGACACTGCCCCTCCGTGGCGACCCTGACCGCCGCGTGCGGCGTGCTGCGCGTCACCCCGTCCGCCATGGTGTGCTCCGCCATGGGCCGAAGCCCGTTGGCCGTGTGTGCCGTGGCTGCCAGGACCGCCCCCGGCCTGCTGCTCCACACCGAAGAGGGCATAGAAACCCGTGCGATACCAGCCGAACGACCAGGTAAGTCCCGTCAGAGCTATGGCCAGGAGGAACACGGTGGCGTAGATGCCGCCGGCCACGTGGAGGTCGTGCCAGAAGCGGTGCCAGCCCTTGGTTACACTGATGGCCAGGCTCTTGCGCAGCGGCTTGCGCCGGTTGCTGAGCCACATGAGGATGCCCGTGAGCAGCACGATAACCAGCACCAGCGTACCGGCCCCTACCAGGAGCTTGCCTGCCGGGAGACCGCCCGAAGCACTCTGCGAGGGGCCGAGCAGCCAGCGGTGAAGGTGGAACATGGTGTCGAAGAAGGGGAGCCGCTCATTGCGCCCCATGACCTGGCCCGTATAGGGATCGACATAGACCGAGGCCCGGCGGGGAGCCGACAGGCTGACCTGCCACGTGCGCTTGGGGTCAGGCTGCACGGTGATGCCTGTGGCCTGCACGGTGTCGGGCAGTGTGGCCTGCACCCGCTTCATCAGGCTGTCGAGCGGCAGGGGCTTCGGCCCGACCGCCTCCACGTAGTAGAGTTGGGGGCGCAGGCATTGGGTGATTTCCTGCTCATAGACCAGCATCGCGCCGGAGAAACAGACTAACGTGATGATCACACCGAAGGGCACCGAGAGCCACAGGTGTATGCGGCGAAACCATTTCGCCATGCCCGACGGCCCGTGAAGGGCTTGGGGCTTTGATTCAATTGTAGGTTGCATGTTGTTGTGTTTTTAGTTCGAGTTTCGCAAGTAGTTGTAGATAGTTAACAAGGGTTCAAGGCACGCCCCGAAGGGGCAAAGATTGTGCAAGTGAGCGCAGAG
>JBJEAF010000086.1:0-3857 GCA_051868755.1 Alloprevotella sp. | reverse complement strand
CCGCCGATTTGACCGAACATCCAACACGCCGGGTCATGGTCGTTTATCATGCCGATGGCCTGAAGGTAGGAATAGGTCAGCGTGGAGCCGAGGAACTTGAAGCCGCGCTTCCTCAGGTCGGCTGCAATGCGGTCGGACAGCCCGTTCTTCGTGAGCCACGTGCCGATGAGTCGGCTCCGGTAAATGTAGGTATTTCCGTCAGTATAGCTCCAGATGTACTGGTCGAAACTGCCGAACTCCTGCTGAATCTGTATGTAGCTCCTGGCATTGGAGACGACAGCCTCTATCTTCCTGCGCGAACGTATCATGCCGGGATATGCCATGGCCCTGTCGATGTCTGCCGCTGTAAAGGCTGCGAGCCGCGCATAGTCGAAGTCCGCGAGGCAGGCATGGAACACGGTGCGCTTCTGGAGCATAAGCTTCCAGCTAAGTCCGCACGACATGGCTTCGAGCATCAGGTACTCGAAGAGCCGTCTGTCATCGTGGCAGGGTATGCCCCACTCTGTATCGTGGTAATGCTCCAGCATTCCACCGTCCTGAAACCACGTGCATTTTACTTTCTCATCCATTGTCTTCTTTTTTTGTTTGTCTGCATCTTTGAAAAGGTTCCTCTGAATAATCCACACCTTTTTAAACATCTCACTCCACCTTTCGGTAAGTGAACACTGCCCACACGCTGAACAGCACGGCAAAGCCGAACAACGCTGTCAGCTGGCGGTTCAGGTCGGCCAAGGTGCTGCCCTTCAGGAAGATGGCACGCATGGCCTCTACAAAATAGCGGAGCGGATTGGCCATTGATATATATTGCGCCCATTCCGGCATACTGCGCACGGGGGTCAACAGGCCGCTCATCAGCAACAGTATCATGGTGAAGAAGTACATGACCAGCACGGCTTGCTGGGTGGTGCGGCTGTAGTTGGAGATGACCAACCCCATGCCCGACACCACCAGAATATAGACTGCCGCCATTACGTAGATGCTGGCTATAGAGCCTTGCGAGACCAAACCGTAGACCAAGGCTGCCAACACCAGGCAGAGGGTCATCACGAACAGGCCCACCGCCCAGAATGGCAGCAGCTTGGCCATGACAAACTGCAAGCGGCCTACTGGCGACACGTTCATCTGCTCTATCGTGCCCCGCTCCTTCTCGGTCACGATGTTCAGGGCCGGCAGATAGCCTGCCAGCAGGGTGAGCAGCATGACCATCATGGCCGGCACCATGAAGACTTTGTAGTCTAAATGGGGATTGAAGCGAAACTGCTGGCTCAGGGGCGACAACACGGCTTCGGCCGCCTGCCTGCCGGGCAGCGGTGAGGCCAATATCTGGGTCAGATAGGAAGAACCGATGGTGCCCTTCGTGCCGTCCACCGCATTGGTTGCCACATAGGCCACGGGGTGCTGCCCGCGCTGCATGTCGCGCTCAAAGTGGACGGGGAACTCCAGTATCATGTCGGCCTCGCCGCGCTTCACTTGCTGCAATGCCTCGCTGTAGTCGGCTGCCTTGCACGTCAGGCGGAAATAGTCGGTGGCCACGATGCGCTCTGTCAGCCGGTGGGTGCTGACGGACTCGTCGTGGTCTACCACGCACAAGGCTATGCGGCGCACTTCCTGGTTGGCGGCCCAGGGCAGCACGAGCATCATCATGAGCGGCATCATCACCACCATCCTCGGCAAGAAACTGTTGCGGAGGAATTGCTTGAATTCTTTTTCAATCAGGAACAGGAGCATGGGGGAGTTGAGGGGTTAAAGAGGGTTTCAGGTTTCAGAGGGTTTCAGGTTTCAGGAGGGTTTCAGGTTTCAGGAGGGTTTCAAGTTTCAGGTTTCAGGTTTCAAGTTTCAGGTTTCAAGTTTCAGGTTTCAGGTTTCAGGTTTCAGGTTTCAGAGAGGTTAAAGCCTTTTGTTGAACGTTACGATACTCGTGGTGAGCAGCACGACCGTCATGCCGGCCAGCACGCTGATTTCACGCCACACATAGAGCATCTCTACCCCTTCGATCATCACCTTGCGCACCGCACTGATGTACCATCGGGCCGGTACAATGCCCGAAAGGTATTGCAACATCTCGGGCATACTCTCGATGGGAAACATGAGGCCCGACAGGATGATGGTGGGCATAATCAGCCCCATGCCTGACACTAACACTGCCGCCATCTGCGACCGCACCACGTTGGATATGAGCAGTCCGAGCGAAAGCGAGAGCAGGATGTAGAGCAGCGAGATGCCTGACAGCAGGGCCAGGCTTCCCTGAACCGGCACACCCAAGACGTAGCGCGACAGCAGCAGGATGGTGGCCAGATTCACGCCCGACAGCACAAAGTAGGGCACGGCCTTGGCCAGCACGATGCCCAGTGGCGGCATGGGCGAGGCCAGCAACACTTCCATACTGCCCAACTCCTTTTCGCGCACGATCGACACCGAGGTCATCATGGCACAGATGAGCAGCAATATCATGCCCATTACGCCGGGCACAAAGTTGAAGGCGCTCTTGGCCTGCGGATTGAACAGATAGCGCACGCAGGCCGTCACGCCCTGACGCTCTCCCCGTGGCAATGCCTGCTCTACGACCTGCGCAGCATAGCCTGCGACCATTTGGGCCTGGTTGGGTTCGGTGCCGTCGGCTATCAGCTGCAGGCGTGCCTCTCCCGTGTGTTGCAGCTCCGAAGCGAAGTGGGGGCTGAACACCACTGCCAAGGCTATCTCGCCGCGACGAAACAGTTCGTCGACCTGTTCCATGCGGTCTACGCGATGGGCTACCTCAAAGTAGGCACTGGCATCTAACCGCTCCACGATGCGGCGCGTAGCAACATCGGCCGAAGGGTCGAACACAGCCACCCGGCTGTTCTTCACCTCGGTCGATATGGCGAAGCCGAACAGCAGGATTTGCGCAATGGGCATGCCCAACAGGATGAGCATGGTACGCCTGTCACGCAGAATGTGGCGGAACTCCTTATGTATAAAACTGAGAAAGGTTTTCATGTCTGCCGAATGTACTTTCTTATCACTTGTCACCCTTTTGACTGTCATGCTCCCGCCTGCTTGGCACGCACCAGCTTGCGGAACACCTCGTCCATGCCCGCTGCGTCAAACTGCCGGCGCAGGCGGCGGGGCGTGTCGAGCGCACGAATTTCACCGTCCACCATGATGCTCACGCGGTCGCAATATTCGGCCTCGTCCATATAGTGCGTGGTGACAAAGACGGTGATGCCGCGCTCCGCCGCCCCGTATATCAACTCCCAGAAACGGCGGCGCGTAAGCGGATCGACACCTCCCGTCGGTTCGTCGAGAAACACTACCTGCGGCTCGTGGAAGATAGCTACCGAGAAGGCCAGCTTCTGCTTCCAGCCCAAGGGGAGGTCGCCTACCAGCTTGTCGGCCTCGTGGTCCAACCGCAGCTCTTGCAACACGTGTGCGGTCTTCTGCCGGATGTGTGTCCGGTTCATGCCGTAGATGCCGCCATACAGCTTCAGGTTTTCGCGCACGGTGAGGTCGCCGTAGAGCGAAAAGCGCTGGCTCATGTAGCCTATGCGGCGTTTTACCTGCTCAGGCTGGCGGGCCACGTCGCAGCCTGCCACACGCGCTATGCCCGCTGTCGGACGGCTCAGGCCGCACAACATGCGCATGGCCGTGGTCTTGCCCGCACCGTTGGCTCCCAGAAAGCCGAATATCTCACCCCGCTCCACGGCGAAGCTGATGCCCTTGACTGCCGTGAACGCCCCAAAGCGTTTGGTCAGTCCTTCTGTGTAGATTACGGGTTCACTGTTCGTTGTCATCTTATATTATTTCTCAGGTTATCAGGTTATGGGGTTATTAGGTTATTAGGTTATTAGGTTATTTCTCAGGTTATCAGGTTATTAGGT
>JBJEAF010000085.1:0-15971 GCA_051868755.1 Alloprevotella sp. | reverse complement strand
CGCCCCGAAGGGGCAAAAGCACATAGCCCAGGGCATCGCCCTGGGTACGTCAAGCGTCGCTAATGCGCCCTGAAAGGGCAAAAGCGTAAGATGACAAGCGTTGTAAAGAGACATTTCCAAACCAATAGGACACTACGCTAAAGAAAAAGACCATGAGAAGACTATACTTCCTGCTCCATACCCTGATTTCGACGGCGGCCATACTGGCCGCCTTTGTTGCCTGTAGTTCGGACGATGTGACCGATGCAGGCACTTACCGCCCGGGCAAAGGCGTTCGCATCGACCTGCAAATAGGAACAAGCCCACAAGAACAGAACAGCAGCCGCGCCACGTGGTCTGACCAGATGGCACGCGACGGCGAAATGATCAAGACCTGCTATGTAGTGATGACGAAAGAGGAAGCGGTAGAAACCGTGGTGGAGATTTTCAGAATCACAGAGTCAACCGAATTCGAAAGCCATTTAGTGGGCAGCATTGCCGATGCCACCACCGGCACCTATAAGTTCTACTCGTTTGCCAACTTCCCCGATGCCGACGTCAGCTACACAGCCTCGGGCGAAAATGCCACGCTGGCCCTGCTCACACCTGTCAAGCTCGATGAAACGACACCCTCCGGCGGCTGGCAGTTCATCAAGGGCAGTGCCCTCACCTTCGACCCTGCCCAGCTCAGCTATCAAGCCCTGTTCAACCACTTTGATGTCGCATCGTCCACGACTGGCATACCCATGACCAACATCGAAACCTACGAGGTGTCGAGAGACGTGACCATCCGCCTGACGCTCTACCGTATGCTGACCAAGATACGCTTTGACTTGACCAACACCACGGGAAAGGAGCTGAAGCTGAACACCATTTCACTGGGCAACGTCACCCCCAACCACACCGCAGAGAAGCCTTCTTACCTGACCTTCCTGCCGCAGCGCGATGCCAATGGCGGCCAGCTCACCACCTTCCCGCTGCCTGCTGGTACGGCCACGCGCAGTACTGAGACCTTAGTAACCAACGTAAGCGGCGAAACGGGCAGCACGCTGGCCGACAAGGGTTCCTTCACCCGACGTGTCTACTTTAATGAGAGTGTATCGGACCATGCCAGCGGACAGTTCCCCTTGGAGCTGACCTACTCCTTCACCTCTCCAAGCGAAGATGTCACCCGCAATGCACTCATCAAGCTCAGCAGCTTGCCGCGCAACCATGCCGCCATTGTGCCCATCAAGATTACAAACTATGACGTGAAGCTCGAAACGTTCTTCTATCCGCCCATTGGCGGCTATCCCGGTTTCAGGGAGGAGAACAACACCGAAGAGAAATACTACTCGGTCATCTTCGAAGGCGGCGGCGACTTCGTGATGCGGCCTTATGTCTATGCCTACGCCGACCGCAACAATCCCGAGAACTGGTATGAGCTGACCAACACCTCACTCATCAAGAACTATGGCCTGACGGTAGAAGACCCAGACGGCATATTCACTACCAAGCCACACTTCGACCCTGTCACGGGTGAAATACTCGGTTCGCTCGACCCCAACCAATCAGGAACAGCCACCGTGCAGTTGGGTGTCACCATCATCCTTACCGCCGACCCCGAAGTAACCCAAGTGTTCAACCGTACCATCTACATCGTGAAGCAAAACTGACAACCGTCCCCACAGCCGAGTGCCAAACCGCTTCTGCCCTTGTCGAATCTCAATAAGCAGCATCCATGAAACGCTTTCCCCATATTTTCCTGCGCCTTTTCCTTCTGTGCCTCCTTGGTGTTATCCCCGCCTTACAAGCCGGGGCAGCTCCCGTCATGCCCACTGTTTCGTCGGAAGACACAAGCAATGAACATTGGTATTATGTCAGTTTCTATGCCACGGGCAATCTCTTGGGCAATGCCGGAACAGCAGATGCGAACCTGTCTATTGTGATAGCAGAATCCTCCACGGCCAACCAATGGAAAATCGTGCAAGCAGAAGTAGTAGATGATGTAACCTACTATAAACTGATAAACCGTGCCAGCGGCCTGTATTTGGGCTACAACAGTTCTGCGGCGCGCTATCGGGCTGTTAACAGCAGTAGTACCGACCTTGTCACTTTTAAGCTGTTGCCACAAACAAACGGCTATCGCCTGCAACGCAAGGACGAAAGCACCATGTCGCTTTATGCCAGCGGTGGTACAGCCTCAGTGGGAAAAGAACTGACAGACAACGCCAATGGCCATGAAATAGTTTTCCAGCCCAGATTATCCACATACATACTTTTTGCCGGCTACGGCCGTTTCGGTCTCCATGCCAACGCCAGCTCATCCACACTGGAAGTAACAGCCGTTACAGGCAGTGAAGCGGACGGCGAAGGCTACAATTGGGAAGCTGTCCCCGTTACAGGGGGCAACATCTACAAGAGCGACAATGGATATTACTTGAAGCAGGACGGCACTACGGGCTGGACTGTTACCACCCTTGAAGACGAGGCAACCGTGCTGACACAAAGCCAAAGCACCTATAACGCCGCCAAAACACGCTACAATCTGGTCGCAGCTGATGGCAAGGCCCTGTGCTATAACGGCACAGCCTTAGTGCAAAACAATCCCCATACGCGCTACTCGACCTTGAATCTGACTACCACCGTAACCGGACCGACAGTCAGTCCGTTACCCGACCATTGGTACACGGTGCAACTTGACCTGACGGGAGTGATTTCCGAAGTTCACATATTGAGTGATGATGTGAGCAATGGTGGATTGGATAATTGTACCCTGCAGACAATCAGCACCACAGAAGCGAATTCTGCCAATGTGTGGCAAATTGTAGAAACCCCCGAAGGCTGCATCAAACTTCAAAACAAAAACGGCTACTACCTGTACAACCGAACCACAGACCTCGACGGCAAAGCTATGGCAAATGGTGGCCGTATATATTTAACTGACAATGCCACGCTGGCCACGGCGTTCTATCTCGAAGATTACGACATTAACTATTGGCAACTCAGAGACCCAGATGCAAATAGCAACACCTATAAATATGTCAGTTACAACCAAAAAGGTGACGAACCCGACCAAAACAAAAGAACCAGACTTCGCCATTGGTCTGCAGGTGACCCTTACGTCAGATTTGAGTTTATCCAAATCCCCGACGCTGACATACTTACCCTGCCCACCGCAGGCATCAGCATTGACAACTCCTACACCTACGTGCAGTTCTCCGGCTACGGCAAACAGCTGCTCACCGATGCGGGTGCCGGCAGCGCGCTGACCGTTACAGCCACGAACGAAACGCTGCCTGCGGGCGATGGCTTGCTGTGGAGAGCCTCGCACAACAATGACGCGAAGTACATCTACATCAGCAAGGCGGGCCATTATCTGGACCTCACCAATCTTCAGGCCGCTACCGACATCAGCAACGCCACGCCGCTCAGCCGTACCACCAACACCTACAGCCAGGCCGTGACACGCTACAACCTGCAAGAGGCTGGCGGCTCGGCACTCAGCTTCAACGGCACGACCCTCTCGGCTGGAACAACCAACACACGCTACTCGCTCCTGAACTTCCCCACCACACTGAACTGCCCCGATGTCGTACCATTGACTGGCAACAAGTATGTGGTGGGTTTCCCGGCCGTGTACAAAATACTGGGCGGCGACCTGCTGGACAGCCCCAATCTGCGCAAGAATGAAACAGACGCCAAGAATGCCACCAACATCTGGAGCATTGTGGAAGATGCTGCCACCGGACGGTTCAGACTGAAAAACGAAAACGGTTTCTACCTCTACAACCGCCAGTATGAACCTGGCACCAATACGGAGTGCGGCAACGGCGGACGCTTCTATCTGACCGACAACCTGAATGTGGCCACGCTGTTCTATCTCGAAGAACACTCGGCACAACCTTCCTGCTGGCAGCTGCGCGACAGCAATCCCTTTGGCCCGACGGACTATTATTATCTGGGCCCGGGCGACGGTGCTGACAACAACCTGCGACACCAGGGTGCCAACGTGGAGAGCAACCGTGTTTCGTTCACACGCTATACCGAGACGGTGACACAAGCGGCTGCAGACCCCTACCTTTATCTGCAATTCACCGGCTACGGCAAGCAGCTGCTCACCGACAACGGTGCCGGCAACGCGCTCACCGTGACCGCTACCACCGAAGCCACTCCTGCGGGTGACGGCCTGAAGTGGAAACGCTCGCACAACGACTCGGGCCAATATATCTTCTGCAGCAAGCTGGGCAACTTCCTGAATGCCACGGCAGCCACACCCGCAACCGATACCGACATCGCCAACGCCACACCGCTCGAACAGACCGCCAACAGCTACTTCAAGAACGAGAGCAGCCTGTCTCGTTACAACCTGCAGACTGCCGCCGACCAGGCACTCAGCTTCAACGGCAACACCAACACCGTTTTTCTGGGCAGCCTGCATACGCGTTACTCATGTCTGAACCTCACCACCTCGCTCACCGGACCCGACAACGGCCCTGTCACCGGCAAGTGGTACACCGTCCAGCTGCTCAACAAAAACAACATACTGAGTGATGATGTTGCTGGCGGCGGACTGGACAACCCCGAGCTGCAAGTGGCCAACACCACAGCGGCCAACTCGGCCAACGTGTGGCAAATCATTGAAACCACAGACGGTCGTATCAAGTTGCAAAACAAGAACGGCTACTTCCTGCGTAACCGGACCACGGATCCCGCCGGCGTAGCAGTCGTCAACGGCGGCCGTATCTATCTGACGAACAACGAGAATGCGGCCACAGCCTTCAACCTCGAAGACCACAGCAACAATAACAACTGGCAGCTGCGCGACGGCACCTCCAACGATGCCTCCCACCTCTATGTGAGCTACAACCAGCCGGTCGACGGTGCCAAAAGAATCCGCCACTGGGAACGCGGCGACGTCAACACCCAATTCCTCTTTGCCGAGGTAGCCGACATCGATGCCGTGCCTGCTGAAGGTATGGTGCCCGCCGAGGATTATGTCTACCTGCAGTTCTCCACCTTCGGCAGACAAATCATACAGGACGGCGGAGTCGGAAACGCGCTCCAGGTGGTGAAGGCCGCCGAAACCAAACCCGCCGCCGACGCACTGCGGTGGCTGCGCCAGCACAATGACAGCGGCGAACTGCTGCTGCAAAGCAAGCTGGGCAACTATCTCGATGCCACCAACCTGACCACCACCCCGACCGCCACCGTACAGTCGCTCACCAACAACGACTATAACGGCAGTGTGTCGCCCCGCTATAACCTGGCCACGACAGACGGCAAAGCCCTGCACTTCGACGGCACGACCCTGACCAAGGGCACTGCCAACACGCGCTTCACGGTGATATACATGTGTACCTCGGTGACGGGTCCCGATGACTATCCGCTCGTCTCCTCCGAGGATGAGAGCGACGAACACTGGTACCGCATGGAGCTGGTTTACCTGAACAAGGCTGTCGAAGCGAAACTCACAGGCACAGCCGTACAGTTTACCACCGACTACACCGCGCTCAGCCACAACACCTGGAAGTTGGTAGACGACGGTTCGGGGAACGGACGCTACTACTTCCAGAACGTCAACGGACTCTATCTGCGCAACGATCCCACAGGCGGCGAGAGCGACCGGGGAGGCCGCTACATAGCCACGGGCAACAAGTCCGAGGCCACCTCGCTGCGCATCGTGGAGTTCAGCGAAGGTGACAACCGGGGCTTCTGGCAGCTGCGCAATCCCGATGCGTCAAACAGGCAATACCTGAACCCGAACAGCAGTACCTATTTAGAGCATTGGAACGCCAACGACGCTGCCAACAAGGTGCGGTTCACAGCAGTGACCAAACCCGCCGCCATCAGCGAAGCGACCGTCTACCTCCACTATGCGGCAATGGGCCAGATTGGCGTGTACGACAAAGGCACAGGACTGGTGCCCACCGGCAAGAAGCCCGACTACACGACCGATGTGACCAACGGCTACTTGTGGACAGTGCTCAACAAGGCGGACGGCAGCGGTGTCATCCTGAAAAGCCTGTTGGGCAACTACCTGACCTATAGCGCAGAGAGCGGTTTCAGCACCAGTACCACGGAGGACGATGCCTTTGTGTTCAAGCTCACTGCAAACACCTACGAGAACAATGGCAACCAGCGTAACCAGCTGCTCAACCCTGCTGACGAGAGCAAGGCACTGTGTGTCGACTACGACGACTTCCACCTCTACTGGGGCGTACCTGATACACGCTACTCCGTGTTGTGGCTCAGCAGTCCGCACATCTGGTGCATGGACTTGCCCAAGACTTCCAACTCCCTCACGGGCTTCACGCTCTATCACATCCGCTTCCGCTCCAACGGCTACATCATTTCAAGCCCCTCGGAAGGCGATGCCACGCCCATTCCGCACGATGACAACATGCAGGACATGAGCAACGCCTGGGCACTCTACCGCTGTCAAAATGACGACGGTTCCTACAGCGGCGATGTCTATCTGAGCAACGGCAAGGGGCTTTTCCTGAAGTATGACGCTGCTTCGTCCAGCTTCACGACCGTCGCTATGGCCACGGTAGGCGACATTCCTGCCGATGCCACCAAGTTCCGCTTGGTCGAAAACGATGCACGACGCGACAGCTGGCAGCTGGAACTGCCCGATCAGGGAAACAAGATGATGAAGCTGCTCAGCACAACGGTCAGCGGGACAACCACCTATTCCTTCACGCTGGCCAACCGCAACGATGCCGGCAACTACGTGTACTTCGAAGAGCTGAACCTCTTCCCCGACTTCAGCAGCGAAACCACAGGCTCCTGGCAGTTCATCAACCTCGACCAGTTGGAGGGCTCGCCCCGCATGGAAGCCTCTGCAGACGGCGAAGCGGCCAACGGAAGCACCGTCACAGCATCGACTGCCACCCCGGCTGATGCCCGCAAATCGGTGTGGAAGGTCATAGGCGATGCCCAGAACTTTGTGCTGAAAAACGGCACGGACACCTATCTGAAGGTGGACGAGGCAGGCAACGTGACCCTGACTGACAATCAGGCAGAGGCCGCCTGTCTGGCCCTGCACTTCAACTACTATGCCATCGACAAGTCTACGCTCGACTGGATCATCGAGGTGAAAGGCACCTCTCCCACCCGCTACCTGAAGTACGACAGCGCGACAGGCTTGTTCACCACCGCCGAGTGGCCCGCCACGCAGGCCGAATCAGTCAACTTCGCCCTGCGCTTCGGTGCCAGCACCACGCCGAAATTCTCCGACAACACCTCCGAGACTTACTACTACATCAACTTCAACAACTACAGCGACCCGGACGACGAGACTGTCAGCGGCAACCTGTACATGAGCGACGGTGTCGGCCTGACCTCTGACGCCTATGCCGAGAAGAAGCAAGAGTTGCACAACATGCAGTGGATGTTCAAGGGCGACAAGGACGAGGTGCGTCTGATGAACCGCAATGACTACTACCTCTGTTGGGACGAATCGACCGAGACCTTTGGCGTGACGGCCGATGAGGCACAGGCTGCTGTGTTCAACATGAAACTGGGCGGCACCACGGGAACAGGCACTCCCTACGGCTACTTCCTGCTCATTGGCGGCGATGCCAGTATACCTGCATCGCGGCTCAACCAATACATGACCATCGAGAAGCAAGGCAGCCTCTACCACCTCACCCTTACGACTGACGGCCAGACACCCGCTGACGGACAGACCATCGTAGAAGAGGTGGTCGAGACGCAGGCCGAGGACTACACGAAATATTATATCCGTCCCAAACGCTCGTGGTTCATCAAGGAGATGAACGACGACAAAGCCACGGCCTTCCCGGGCTTCATCGAGCAGGACCTTGATGGCTCGTATGGCTTCGAGACCAATCCCTACAACGGGGTCAGACAGCAGAAGACCAATGAGTATAAGGTTATACGCTACATGAAGCAGGGCACCATCCGCCAGCTCGACACGCCGACCTACATGCGCAGCAATGCCAACGGCGAGTCGAAGGTGAAAGCCTACCAGCGCTTCTATGACTACAAGACCGGCGGACGCGTAGACCCTGACCGCATCAACCTGACTGAGCCGGGCCGCCGCGATTATGCCAACGGCACCATCATGGGTTCACTGCTCCTGCTCAACAACCAGGACCAGGGCTACGCCAAGACCAACACCATCGACTTCATCATGCCCAAGGACGCGCCCGAGGACTATAACTACGTGCTCGCTGTCGACGTGTCGCAGTACACCGACTTCATCGACTACTTCGGCGACAACGGCAATGAGAAGTTCAACGATGTGACGAGTTCGGAAGTGAACGTACCTGCCAACCAGGACCTCATCGAACCTACGCTGAGCGAACGCTATGTCTATGACATCCGCAACGCCCACGAAATGGCCAAGCAACTCACGGCCTGCACCGAAGGTTCCGACCAATGGTTGGAGGAGCACGAAATCATCTTCCCCTGCAAGAAGCGAGGCTTCAGCGTCAGCACCGTGCCCCTTGACAACGAGCTGCAAAACTATTGGTTCTACAAGAATGGCACGGCTGCGGAGGAAAACCTGCAAAACATCACTTCCTACAACAACATCTACTTCAAATTCGATGGTAACACTGCCGGCATCACGGGATTCGAAGTCACCGAATGGCCGGTTGAAGGCGCCACGTCGGCCAGCGCAGACCTGAGCAAGTGCCGGTTCATCCGCTTCTACTACCCGGGCGAAAGCAGCGGCAGTTACGGTTATGGCGAAGTGGCCACACCAGGCAGCACGGCCACCATCCTGTGTTATGCCCGCGACGGCGGTACAGCAGGCAGCACGGGCGGCACACTCTACCAACTGGCCAAAATCACCCTGCGTTTCGAAGCCAACTGCGAGCCTCTGCCCTACACCATGGTAATGGGCCGCACCGCAGAAGGCAAATACAAGACGGGCCGTGCCCCTGAATACCTGCGCCAGCTGACGGGGGGCGCGGTGGCATCTATCGACTTCAACGCCACGGACTTTGCCACCTTCCGCACGCCTCCTATGGGCAAAACCTCGACAGGATATAATGCCAGTACCGAACTGGTGAATACCTACCGCTACCCCATGCTCTATGAGAACAGCGGCTACAACTTCTACCCCGTGAGCGGCACCGTCTATCCCTCAACGGGCAACCTCACCGAGAACAGCTTCGGTTCCTACACCGTGACCCGCCGCTTGCAGGTTGGGTGGGGACACGGAAACTTCAAGCCCGTGTCGCACCTGTACAAACAGGTTTACAGCAACTACACTGCAGAGCAGCGCGCAGCATGGGGCATTGACCTCTCGTCACTCAACAACATCGACGGCCACGCCTTCCTCTACCTCGATGCCTCCGACCTTCCCGGCCAGATTGCCTCCCTGCGCTTCAACTCCACACTGTGCAGCGGTTCGCGCATCTATGCTTCGGCCTGGATGTCATCGCCCAACGGCTGGAGCGGCTCAACGCCGGCCAACGTGCTCTTCAAGGTGGTGGGACACACGAGCAGCGTAACTGCCACCGACCAGCCTGTGGTCCTCCACACCTACTGTCCCGGCCCTATCGCCTCCAAGTCATGCTATACGGATGCTGGCGGAAACAAGGCCGAACTCACCCACGAGGCCCTGACCTACGACGACGGATCGCAGGTGGGCGTATGGCAACAGGTGTTCTTCTCCTTCGTGAACGATGCCAAGCAGAGCTTCGACCACTACACGCTCGACATCGAGAATGCCTGTACCTCGACCGCTGGCGGTGACATCCTGATTGACGACGTGGAAGTGTTCGTCAGCAAGCCTACCGTGACGGTCGAAAAGACTTCGCCCGTATGCGGCCGCGAGGTGACGCTCACCAAGATGTCAACCAGCTTCGACGACCTGCTCTCCTCATTGGGTCTGGCAGAAAACGTTACGCCCGCTTCGGGCAACCCGAAACTGTGGTTCTGTCTGGTCGACAAACCCAAGTACGACCGCGCATTGGCTGAGCTGCAATCGCGCAACATCATCGAAGGGGTGTCGGCTTACGAGCTGCAAGAGGTGTTTAACTCGGCACTGGTCGGTTCACCAAAGACCTCAATAGAGGAGGACAAGGCGTTCCGTTATGTGGAAATATCTACCTTCTACGATGCCATTCCCGAGTTCAACTATTCGGCAGCCCTCGGCACGAATACAGCCATTGTGCAGAAGGAGACCGATGAGGGCGGCAACCGCTACATCGTCATCTCCGACAAGGTGAACAGTGAAAAGCTGCTGCCTAACCATGAATACTACATCGTGTTCGTGCCCCGCTACGGCGATGACCCCATCACGGCGGCCAACTCAGCCGAACAGTTCCAGATGGCATCGGGCTGCTGCATCCGCAACACCTTTACCACGCTCTCGGCGGTACAGCTCACGAGCAGCAATGGCGGCAAGGAAGACGGCAGCAGCGAAGTGAAGGTCTGCGCCGGACAGAACGTCAACCTCACGGCCCAGGTGGAGGGTGTTGACAAAGCCACGGGTGAACCCATGGAGATACAGGTGTACTACGACTGGTGGCTCGACTATAAGGGCGGCACCTTCGAAAACATCTACATCCTCCCCGACGGCACGATCCACAAGTATGACAAGATAGAAGATGCCGCTGCCAACGACATCAGCCTGCGCGAAGCACTCATCAACATGCGCCATTACTATCCGAATGCGGTGAGTCTGGAGGGCGTTGTGCCCCGCAAGGACCCTGAACAGCCGGTCGAACTGACGCAGCAGATGATTGACGGCTTGACCCATGCCCTGACTCCCGAGGCTGACGGCCTGGCCCCCCTCATTCTGCATGAGCTTTCGCTCAACCTGCAAATACCGAGCAGCTACATAGGCTCTGAAGGCTCGAACCGCATTGTGACCATCGTGCCTATCGAGTTCACCGACGAGAATGTGATTTACTGCTTTGAACCGCAGCACATTGTCATGACCATCGAAGGCAAGGCCCCGGGCATGTTGTGCGGACTGAAGGACATGACCTACCCCGATGACTTCAACGCGCCGATCCGCACTACCGTGCAACGCATTGAACAGGTCCGGTCGACCACACTGGGCACGGCACCCGCCACCTTGATGCGTGTGCCGCTGCGCGAATTGTCTGGTGTCAGCACGATAGCGACCCGTCTCATTCCCGTCGAATCGCTGCCTTATACGCCAGTCTACATTTGCGGCACCAATGACCCCAACTGCGCGGTGTACACGCCCAATGCCCAGGGCGAACTCATCATGCGCGAAGTGGGCCGCCTACAGACCCTCGAAGCCCAGCTGAACCCAGGCAGTGACTACCAGCCATACGCTGAAATCTACTTCAATCCCGACTTCGAACCGCACGATGGCTATACCTATTCGCTGCGCTTCAGCTATCAGGAGGACCAGAGCAATGTCGAAGTGTGCTTCGGCGGACTGCTGTTCGACCTGAAGGTGGTGCCCCAGTACCTGCTTTGGACTGCCCAGGCCGGCCACACCGACTGGACCAACGACCTGAACTGGAAGCGTGCCGACAAGGACGAGCTGCGCTTGCCTGACTCCGACGGCTATGTGAGAAACAACGAGAGTGCCTCTGCCGGTACGCTGCAAACGAGTCATGCCTTCGTGCCTATCGACGGCTGCCACGTGGTGATTGCACCGGCCGACCAACAACCCGCATTGCTCAGCACGATCAACTCCGGCACGGCCACGCCGGGCATCACCCTCGACATGGTGATGGACGCTGTGCCCGAAGGCAGCAACACCTACTTGGACTGCCGCCAATTCTACACCAACCGCTGCAGCGGTCTGGTCTTGCAGGCGGGCACCGAACTCTTCAACGCCCAGCTGCTGACCTACGACAAGGCGTGGGTGGAGTATGAACTCGAAGCCGGACGCTGGTACACGCTGGGCTCGCCCATGAAACGGATGTACGCAGGCGACTGGTATGCGCCCCGAAGCAATGGCCGTGAAGGCTCGCCCTATTTCCGCAACGTGACGTTCAGCACAGGTGCGTCGGGCCTGAACGACCGCTTCTCGCCCGCCGTGTACCAACGCGGCTGGGACAAGGGGACGGCTTCCCTGTATTACCTGACCACTGACTTGAGCGACCCGAACACGTCTGCCAAGAAGGACGTGGCGATTGCTGCCGACTGGAGTTCGGTATATAACGACGTACAGGAACAGTATGGCAACGGCGGCTTCTCGCTGAAGGCCCTGGCCGCCAGCAAATATGGTTCGGCCTACACGAAACTGCTGTTCCGCCTGCCCAAGGAGGATGAATCTTACCAGTATTACCTCAACGGAAACGAGAACGGCGGCAACTCCCAGACGGTGGACCGCAGCGACGACCAATGCAACAAACTGTTGACGGACGCGCTGAAAACAAACACCTCATTCACGCAGACCATCACGAACAAGGTGACAGGCAACCAGTACTACCTGGTGAGCAATCCCTTCCCCTGCGGACTGAACATGACGGAGTTCTTCAACAGTAACAGCTCGCTCATTGACCACAAGTACTGGCTGCTGACAGCCGAAGGCCAAGCCGCCGCGATGAAGACCGATGCGGGCTGGATAACTATCAACACGTCGGGTACGCCCGATGTGCTGGCACCGGGACAAGGCTTCTTCGTGAAGGCCACAGGCTCTTCGGGCACGCTGACCCTTACGTTTACGGCCGACATGATGGCTTCGGCCAAGCAGTACTCGGCTGTGCTCCGCGCCCCGGCACGCCGCAGTACCTCTGCCCCCACACTGCGTCTGCGCACAGAATCGAACGGGTTCAGCAGCGAAGCTGTCATCGTGAAGCGAACGGATGCAGTGAACGGCTATGCTGCCGAAGAGGACATGCTGACACTGCTCGACGGTAACCTGAAGGACATGCCTACGGTCTACTCGTTAGCCGAACACCAGGCCCTGACCGTCAATGCTTGTCGCTCGATGCACCGCATTCCTATCGGCGTGACAGGCGGACCAGATGAGCTGGTAAGGGTCACCTTCAGCGGCCTGAACACGTTTGGCGAATCGCTCGCCCTGTTAGACGATGTCACTGGTATTGTCACCCCGCTGACGTTGGACGCACGAAACCTGCCGGGTGAAGATGTCACTTATGCCTCGGCCGACCTCATGGCCAATGTGTCAGGGCGTTACTACCTGCTGTCGTCAGAGCAACCTGACGCAGAAGAGGAGCTGACAGACCAGAAGCCTTTGGTTATCGTAGACGGCCAGACGGTGTGCATCACCACCAACGCTGCCTCACCCCTGACCTACATTCACATTGTCAATGCGGAGGGCCGCACGCTCTACTCCTTCACACCCTACACGCCCTCATCCAAGCTGAAGCTGCCTGTTGGCAATTATGTAGTGGAGGCACATACAGCCACGCAGTCCACCACTGCCAAGATCTGTATTGCGCAGTAGACACTGGGAGGGCGGGCAAAGGTCCGCCGAACGCTTGTCATCAATCATTTACGACAATTCGCGGATGATTCCCGGCCATTCTCGTTCAAAAACATTTACGACAATTCGCGGATAATTCACGGACATTCGCGTTCAAAAAAAGAAGAACGTGAATTACCAGGAATTATCCGCGAATTACCATAAATATTTTATCCGCGAATGGCCGTTAATAAATAATTCATCCGCAAGAGACAAATGATTTATCGCGCATTGAAGTAAACAATCACCGGCATTACAACCACCCCAAACGAGTGATTGGCGTGCATCGCCGACAGCAGCCAGTCTCTTTTTCAGTTTATGATAAATGAAACTGGAGTTTCAGCTATATGAAACTGGAGTTTCAGATTGCTTAAACCGTCCAAGGAGACTATATCCTTTGGGCAACGAAAAGTAATCCATTACACGGAGCAACAAACTTGCCGCCCGCCAACAGTCAACTGGGAAGCACGGTGACCTCAAATCACTCCGATGATGTCATGCACATCGGCCACGCCATGAGCATCCAACCAGTCATTGATGCCTTCGACTACCTTCACAGTCACAGTAGGGTCAATGAAGTTCGCCGTACCGATTTCGATGGCCGTAGCACCAGCCATAAGGAATTCGATGGCATCAGTGGCATTCATGATGCCGCCCAATCCGACGACAGGGATATGGACCGCCTTCGCCACCTGCCATACCATGCGCAGGGCCACAGGCTTGACACACGGACCGCTCAAACCGCCCGTGCCGATACTCAGACGCGACCTTCTGCGTTCCACATCAATGCTCATGCCCATGAGGGTATTGATGAGCGACACGCTGTCGGCACCTTCGGCCTCCACGGCACGCGCTATTTCGGCAATGTCGGTGACATTGGGCGAGAGCTTCACAATCAAGGTCTTGTGGTAACGCTGGCGCACGGCCCGCACTACACTGGCTGCACCTTCGCAGGTCACACCGAAGGCCATTCCCCCACTCTTCACGTTCGGACACGATATGTTCAGCTCAATGCCCGGAATGCCGGGAAGGGCATCGATGCGCGCAGCACATTCGGCATAATCCTCGGGTGAACTGCCCGACACGTTGACCAGTACATTGGTCTGGAGGTCCTTGAGTTTCGGATAGATGTGCTGGCAAAAATAGTCTACGCCCTTGTTCTGCAACCCCACGCAGTTCAACATACCTGAAGGGGTCTCGGCCATACGCGGATAGTCGTTTCCTTCACGCGGATGCAAGGTAGTACCTTTTACGATGAAGCCGCCCAAGCGGTTCAAGTCGATAAAGTCGGCAAATTCCAAGCCGTAGCCAAAGGTGCCGGAAGCGGTCATGACGGGGTTCTTCAGTGCGAGACCGCCGACATTTACGTTTAATTGAGCCATGATAGATTTTCGGGGTTAAAGATGGGACCTTGCTTACACACACACACATTGTGGCCGTCGGCAGTCTTCTCCACACAGCACAGACAGGCGCCCAGACCACAGGCCATCAGGTTTTCGAGCGAAGCCTCACAGCTCAGGCCAGCCTGTTTGGCCCAGCGTGCCACGGCCACCATCATCGGTTTCGGCCCGCAGGTAGCTACTGCCTGGAAGGTCTCGCCATTCAGTATGCTATGGTTCGTCACATAGCCCTTCTCGCCCATCGTGCCGTCTTCGGTGGTCACATAGACACGGCCCAGCTGTTCGAACAAATCGAGCTGCAGGAGGTCGGCAGCACTACGGCCGCCCAGCAGGAACACGGGTTCCCAGCCCACTTCGCGCAACACCTTGCCATAATAGAGCAAGGGAGCCGTGCCGACACCGCCCCCCACGAGCAGCATCTTGCCGCCCCGTTCTTCGGGGATGTCAAATCCGTTGCCCAAGGGATAGAGGCAGTTCAGGCTTTCACCGGGCTGCATCAGCGACAGGCTGCGTGTGCCCTCGCCCACCACATGCACCAAGAGCCAAAGCTGGTTGTTCTCGCGGTCAACATAGTTGATAGAGATGGGCCGCCGCAGGAAAGTGGCGGGCGAATTGGTAATCAGCACTTCGACAAACTGGCCGGGCAGCATATCGGGCAGCTTGCCTTCATACGGCTCCAGTTTGAGCAGGGCATAACCCGGACGCGGCGATTCGACCGCCGCCACACGCAGGTTGTGCACGTATTTCTTCAATCCTTCTTCCATGAGTTGATGATTGCTGTGACGGATGCCGGTAAACAGGCCGGGCCGATTGGTATGGTTCCGAAATAGGAACCTGCCCCATCCCGCATACAGGACACCCAAATGTTTGACGTGTTGCAAAAGTATAAATAAAATGGCACTCACCGCTCCTCTCTCCCAATTTGTTGCTACCTTCGCTTGCGAAACAACAAGAAGATCACGAAGATGAAACTGGAAATATGTACGGGCAACCTGATGAGTGTGCGCGCGGCCATAGCTGGCGGTGCCGACCGGCTGGAACTGTGTGGCAGCTTGGAAACAGGCGGTCTGACCCCTTCGATAGGCTTGCTGCACGCGGCCCGGCAACTGACGGCACTGCCCCTGCATGTGCTCATCCGCGAACGAAACGGTGACTTCCTCTATGATGATGCCGAAAAGGCCGTGATGCTGGACGACATCAGGCGGGCCGCC
>JBJEAF010000084.1:0-3947 GCA_051868755.1 Alloprevotella sp. | reverse complement strand
CTTGCATTCACACATTTATCCAAAAATCATGCACCGGGATTTCGGCTTGAGCCCTCTTTCCTTCCTCTTGTTGCCTCATGGGGCATGGTGGATGTGGGTTGGCAGGTCGCTTGGATAGCCTTGGGTCGCGCAAATCGTAGCTAACTGCATTCAAAAAACTTGTTACAGGCACCAAAAAAGACGCGGCGTGTTGCTTGCTTAACAGCAAGTTTCCCCTATTTTTGCAAGCAACTTCCCTTTCTATGCCGTGTAATTTATACCTTACTATATATCTATGAAAAAGAAGAACATCATTTTAGGTCTTGGCGCCCTGCTGCTCCCCTGGACAGCCATGGCGCAATACACCATTTACCCTGTGCCCCAACAGCAGGTGGCAGGCACAGGAACGGCCAGCATGAGCCAACAGGTTACGGTGGCGTGTGGCGATGGCATAGACAGCTACACCCGCAATCGTGCCGAGCAGATACTGAAGGAACACGGGCTGACCCCCGTCTTTGCCGACGCCAGGTCTGCAGGCGGTGCCCAGCTCTATCTGGGCATCAATGGCAGCGGAGATGTTGCCGACGTGCGGGCCACGCAGCTCAACCTCAGCCGCGACGTGTTCTCCCTCTCCGACAAGTACGACCGCCATGTGCTTTCGCTCACTGCCAACGATGACGGAACGGCCTGTGTGGTGATAGTGGGCGAACATACCGATGCCGCCTTCTATGGCCTGGCCTCGTTGGAGCAGATGCTCGATGGCGGCACAGACAATATGCCCTGCGTCTGCCTGAACGACTACGCCGACCTCAAGAGCCGCGGTATCGTCGAGGGTTATTACGGCTATCCCTATTCGGTGGCCGTGAAGAAGGACCTCATGCGCTTCATGATGCGCTACAAGATGAACACTTATCTCTATGGAGCCAAGAGCGACCCCTATCACTCTGAAAAGTGGAAGGACGCTTATCCCGCCTCAATCACGACCGAACAGGAAAAGAACGGCTGGATGTCGCAGGCCATGATCAGCGAGGTGAGCGAGGTGTCCCACCAGACGAAAGTCAACTTCATCTGGGCCATACACCCGGGCAACGACTTTGTCTACAGCAATACCGTGGTCAATGACATCATGGGCAAGTACGAAAAGATGTACAGCCTCGGCGTGCGCCACTTTGCCGTGTTTGTCGACGACGTAGGCGTGCCCAGCGCCGATGCCGACCTCAAGGCCAACGCCGACCACCTTACCGAGTTGCAGCATGCCATAGAGAACAAGTGGAACACCCCTGATGCCCTGCCCGCCGACACCGTACGTCCGCTCCACTTTGTGCCCCAGATATACTGCACCTCGTTCGCTTCGAGCACCGACCAGTACAACCGTTTCTTCCAGGCGTTGGCCACCACGCCGTCCAACGTGACCATCTACACCACGGGCAATGCCGTGTGGTCAGTGCCCAACAGCCAGGACCTGGCCACGCCCCGGGCACAATTGGGCCGCAGTGTAGCCTGGTGGTGGAACTATCCGTGCAATGACAACGCCGATGCGCAGATATATCCCATGGACACCTATTCCAACTTCTACGACATGCCCGAAGTGTGGGCCAATGCCACGCTTCCCGCTTCGCTCGACAACGGACTCGGTGTGGTGAGCAACCCCATGCAGCAGGGCGAGGTGGCCAAGACCCCCTTGTTCAGTGTGGCCAACTATGCCTGGAACAACGACGGTTTCGACAACCTGCCCTCGTGGGAGGCATCGTTCAAGGCCGTGCTGCCCGGCAATCCCGAGGCACAGGCCGCCTACCGCTACGTGGCACCCTATCTGCGCTACAACAACCTGGACGACCTCTCCACCTTGGTTTCGGCCTACAAGAAGAGCGGCGACAAGTCCGACCTCACGGCCCGCATGGAAGAGCTGGTCAAGCAGTGCGACGTGCTGGTGGCCCTGAAGGACTCGCCCGTCGAAGGCGAATCCCTGCTCTACACCGACCTGGCACCTTGGCTGCTCAAGCTGCGCGCCATGGCAGCCGTCACACGCGACATGCTCGCCACGGCCGAAGGTGAGACCGGCGATGACAGCCGCTGGTTGGAGTACATCGAAGAGGTAAAGCGCGTGGAGTCACTCTCTACTGCCGAGGAATTCAAAGCCTACGCCTTGGAGGGCATGGGCAGCGGCATCAGCACTTCGGTGCGCATCGCCCTGCCTTCGGTCACGGTGCTGATGCCCTTTGTGCAGTACATGAAGGAACACACGCTCGACGGCTACATCGAACAGGCCGAACAGCCCACGCGTCCCGTCTATGTGAGCAACGTGGAGGGCAGCAAAGGCACGCCCGCCGTCAACGGCGAACTCATCTACGTGGCCCAGTCGAAAGCCTACACGCTGAACAAGGGTGACTGGATGGGCGTGCAGTTGGCCCAGCCGACACTCCTGACGCGCATTGCGGTGGCCGACACCTTGCTGGCCAACCACACTGTCGTGATGAGTGCCGACGGCAAACAGTGGACGCGCGTCGCCGAAGCCGATTTCGCCCCCGAAGGCTATGTGCGTTTCCTCGGCGTGGTCAACGACAGCGAGCAGCCCCAGTCCGTCAAGTTGGTGAAGAAGTCCCTGAGCATGTACAAGCGAGCTGAGGCCAAGGTCGAGGAAGCCACGATTCCCGAAGGCAACATCTGGGACAACCACGGTGCCGAACTGATGTACGACGGCGACCTCACCACCTTTGTCTGCCTCAACCGCAACCAGCAGTCGGGCGATGCCTATGTGCTGAAGCTCACCGAGAGCCAGCCCATCGAGCGCGTGCGGGTGGCTATGGGTACCGTCAACGGCGACTACATGACCGAGGGCCGTGTGCAGATTTCGAAAGACGGCACGAAGTGGACATCGCTGAAGATGCTCGGCACCGACAACATGGCCTATTCGCTCACCTATCCGCAGTGTGTGACCTACTCCGACGAGGTGAACACCTGTCTCTTCGACGGTGGCGGACAGACCGCCCAGTATGTACGCCTCTACCTCAACAAGCCCAACACCGCCAAGTGGTTGCGCCTCTACGAAATCGAGGTGAACGGAGAAGGAACCTTCACGCAGAGCAAGATGGAGGACGCGCTGGCCTTCAATTATCCGCAGGTGAGTGACGGCAATGCCTCCACCTCAACGGCTCAGGCCCCCGTGGGCGATGAAGGCGGTTGCTTCACCTACTACTTCCAGGAGTACAGTCTGTTGCAGGGCCTCACGCTCTACTGCGACCCTGCCACGCTCGGTCAGACAACCATGGAACTGAGTGTGGACGGTGAAACGTGGTCTGCACGCAGCTTCGACGGCTCGACCGGCGTAGTCCGCTTGCAGTTCTCGGACGATGAGGCTGCCGCCAAGGCGCTGCGCATCAGCTGGAAGGGCACGACACCTCCCGCCGTCTACGAAATTGTGGAGCAGTCCGATGCTGCCCGCAAGCCTCTGGTCACGCGCATAGGAGAAGTGTTACAGGCCGCTGCCCCCGACGGTGTGTCGCTCACCTTTCGTGCCGGCCGCCTGTTGGCACAGTCCGCGCAGGGCATTGAGCAGATAGAGGTATACGACACTGCGGGTCGCCTGTTGGTATGCCAGCAGCTCCACGGAACGGTTCAGGCCGTAGTGCCGGTGGTGCGTCAGGCCGCGCAGCAGTTGGTTGTCAAGGTAAAGCAGCCCGGCGGTAGCCGCGTGTATAAGGTGCAGTTTTAGTTTGGAGCTTTTGCCTCGAACGCTTGGATGAGGCGCAAACGACTGGGAGGGCGGGCTTCCAGCCCGCCAAAATATGATAAGGCGGGCTGGAAGCCCGCCCTCCCAGTGCAGCATCGCTACGGACTGGCATGAGCAGGGTAGCGGGTAACAAGCGTTCAAGGCACGCCCCGAAGGGGCATCAGCGCATAGCCCAGAGAATCGCTCTGGGTAGAACGACATGCGTTCAAGGCCCGCCCCGAAGGGGCATCAGCGCATA
>JBJEAF010000083.1:0-3956 GCA_051868755.1 Alloprevotella sp. | reverse complement strand
CTATGCCGAGCGCAGCCAATCTTATGTAAATGCGCCCTGCAAGGGCAAAAGCGTATATTCGTAACGCATGATTACTAACGCTTTTGCCCTTTCAGGGCGCACTTCATCGCTTCATTCCACCCAGGGCGATGCCCTGGGCTATGCGCTCGTTGCCCCTTCGGGGCGTGCCTTGAACGCTTGCATTCACACATTTATCCAAAAATCATGCACCAGGATTTCGGCTTGAGCCGAGAATGGTCCTGTCTTCCGAAAAACTTCGTACATTTGCGGCAAGATAGGGCCAGCGGCAGCAAGAAGTCCAAAATATGTTTGGCTTTCTTGCCGAACATGGCCTGTCTGACAATCATGAATTTGAATTATGGCACAAACAGAAGAGAGATACATCAGCCTGCTTACGGACTTCGGTTTCAAGCGCATATTCGGCACAGCTCCCAACAAGGACTTGCTGATAAACTTCCTCAACAGCCTGTTTGACGGAAGGAAGGTGGTCAAGGACTTGAAGTACAGCAACTCTGAGCACGTCGGTGACATCTACACCGAGCGCAAGTCCATTTTCGACGTTTATTGCGAAAGCACGGACGGCGAGAAGTTCATTGTCGAGATGCAGAATGCCTCGCAGAAATACTTTAAAGACCGGTCCGTGTTCTATTCCACCTACCCCATTCGTGAGCAAGCTCCCAAGGGCGACGCATGGAACTACAGACTGAATCCGGTCTATACCGTTGCCCTGCTAAATTACGAAATGAAGGAAGAAACGGCTTTCGACCCGCATGAAATCAGCCATCAGGTGAAGCTCTGCGACACCGCCACGAAGCGTGTATTCTATGACAAACTGGAATTCATCTATGTCGAGGTGGCCAAGTTCGACAAGCGCGAGCATGAGTTGGTCACGCTCTACGACAAGTGGCTTTATGCCCTGAAGAATCTCTCTACACTCAGCGAACGCCCCGCTGCATTGCGCGACAAGATATTTGACCGCCTTTTCCAGGTGGCAGAGATAGCCAAGTTCACTCCTGTGGAACTGAAAGAATACGAAGACAGCCTCAAGACCTACCGCGACCTGAAGAACTCACTTGATACGGCAGAGGAGAAAGGCCGTGCGGAAGGCCGTGCGGAAGGCCGTGCGGAAGGCCGTGCGGAAGGCCGTGCGGAAGGAGAACAGCTAAAGGCAATAAATATCGCACGCAAAATGAAGTCCAAAGGCTTCTCGGTGGCAGACATATCAGAAATGACTGGTTTGCCGGAAAAAGAAATAGACAGCTTATAATACACACTGATTAAGATATGGCGATGAAGTACACAGAATACGATGACAGCCTCAAGACCTACCGCGACCTGAAGAACTCGCATGATACGGCAGAGGAGAAAGGCCGTGCGGAAGGAGAACAGCTAAAGGCAATAAATATCGCACGCAAAATGAAGTCCAAAGGCTTCTCGGTGGCAGACATATCAGAAATGACTGGTTTGCCGGAAAAAGAAATAGACAGCTTATAGACACGGTTAGGTTATAGGGGTGTTCTATAAATTAGGTTTTATAGAACACCCCTACAGCGTGATGCCGTATTCGTGTTTCAGTTCATCCATTACAAACGTGCTTTCGAGCGAAGCCAGATGTTCAATGGTACCCAGCACATTGAGGACAAACTGCTGGTAGCTCTTCATGTCGGGCGCATGGATTTTCAGCAGATAGTCATATTGCCCTGAGATGTTGTAGCACTCGGTCACTTCGGGAATGGCGGCTATCGTTTGGGCAAAATGTGCCGCAATGTCACGGCTTAGCCGGTTCATCTTCACAGAGCAAAACACCACAAAGCCTCGGTTCAGCTTTTCGGCATTCACTACAGCCACATAGCGGTCAATGATTCCCTCACGTTCCATGCGTTTCACCCTTTCAAACACAGGTGTCGTGCTCAGGTTGACACGAGCGGCCAGCTCTTTGGTCGTGAGGCGTGCATTCTGCTGTAACGCACGCAATATCTGCAAGTCTGTTGAGTCCAGATTCATAGTCTTCTTGAATTTGGCAGAATAATAAAACTGTATATGGCGGCAAATGTAGAAAAATACTTCTTATTACAGGAGAAACACAGCTCATATTTCTTATAATGTCGAACAAAATAGGGCGCAAAATAGGGAAGCGGTATTTTTACTCAATAAGGGGGTAGAATATTTTTCCATGACAGGCCGCAAGGAATGCTGTTTTATCGCTTGATTTTCTTTTAGAAATGTTGTTTGTAGTGTTATTTTCTCGATTTTAAATTCTTCTTGGTTGTTTGTTCTTTTACCTCTACCTTTGCAGCAGAAATCAACACCATACAAACCACATAAATACAAGAAGATTATGGCAACTGACAAACTGCATTTCGAAACCCTTCAAGTACATGTAGGACAGGAAACACCCGACCCCGCCACCGATGCGCGTGCCGTACCTATATATCAAACCACCTCCTACGTGTTCCGCAACTCACAGCACGCAGCCGACCGCTTCGGCCTGCGCGATGCCGGTAACATCTATGGCCGTCTGACCAATCCCACGCAGGGAGTGTTTGAAAACCGCGTGGCAGCACTCGAAGGAGGCGTAGCGGGTCTGGCCGTAGCCAGCGGAGCCGCAGCAGCTACTTATGCCCTGCAGAACATTGCGCAAAACGGCGACCATATTGTTGCTGCCGACAACCTGTATGGCGGCTCGTTCAACCTCATTACGCACACGCTGACCACGCAGGGCGTGAGCAACACGATTGTCAATGTGAATGATCTCGCGGCACTTGAGGCAGCCATCCAGCCCAATACCAAGGCGGTCTATGTCGAGACATTCGGCAATCCCAATTCCGATGTGACCAACCTCGAAGGCGTGTCCGAAGTGGCCCACCGTCATGGTGTGCCCGTCATTGTTGACAACACCTTTGGTACTCCCTATCTTATCCGTCCCATCGAGCATGGTGCAGATGTGGTGGTACACTCTGCCACCAAATTCCTGGGCGGCCATGGCAGCAGTCTGGGTGGCGTGATTGTTGATGGCGGCACATTCGACTGGAAGGCATATCCCGACAAATATCCCACACTGGCCCAACCCGACCCTTCTTATCATGGAGCCGTGTTTGCCGATGTGGCAGGACCCGCTGCCTTTGTCACCCGCATTCGGGCGGTCATTCTGCGTGATACAGGTGCTACGCTTTCGCCTTTCAATGCCTTCATTCTGCTGCAAGGTCTCGAAACCCTTTCACTGCGTGTAGAACGTCATGTGGCCAATGCCTTGCGTGTGGTCGATTACCTGAGCAAGCATCCGAAAGTCGAAAAGGTAAACCACCCCGCTCTCCCTTCTCATCCTGACCATGAACTCTACAACCGTTACTTCCCGCAAGGAGGCGGTTCGATCTTTACTTTCGAAATCAAGGGCGGACAGGAGGCAGCCTGGCGTTTCATTGACTCCTTGCAGATATTCTCGTTATTGGCCAATGTGGCCGATGTGAAGAGTCTGGCCATACATCCTTATACAACGACCCATTCGCAGATGTCTCCGGAGGAGTTGGCCGAACAACACATCACGCCCTCTACAGTTCGCCTGAGCATCGGCATAGAACACATCGATGACATTCTGGCTGATATCGAACAGGCTTTCAGCCACGTCTGATGACTTTTCTTTGGTTATAAGGTATTGCTGAGGTTATAAGGTATTGCTGAGGTTATAAGGTTATTGCTGAGGTTATAAGGTTATTGCTGAGATTATAAGGGATGAGGTTATGAGGTTATAAAGTCACCAATTGAGCGATTGGAGATTCGTCTGTTCCAATAGTAATGTTATAACCTCATCCCTCATAACCTCAGCAATAACCTCATAACCTTATCCCTTATAACGGCTCAAGCCGAAATCCCGGTGCATGATTTTTGGATAAATGTGTGAATGCAAGCGTTCAAGGCACGCCCCGAAGGGGCAAAGATTGTGCAAGTGAGCGCAGAGC
>JBJEAF010000082.1:0-4007 GCA_051868755.1 Alloprevotella sp. | reverse complement strand
CAAGCTTGGCTCTGCGCTCACTTGCACAATCTTTGCCCTTGCAGGGCGAACTTTATCGCCTCGTTCAACCCAGGGCGATGCCCTGGGCTAAGCGCTGTTGCCCCTTCGGGGCGTGCCTTGAACCCTTGTTAACTATCTGCAACTACCTACGAAACTTGAATAACTTAATTATCGTCGCCCCAGTCGGTTTGTTCCCATGCGTCCAGCTCTTCGCCGTATTGCACGCCGTTGCCCACTTCGTCGTGGGTGCCGCTCAGGGAGAGCAGGGGTTGGGCGGGGCGCAGCTTGATGAGCTGTAAAGTCGGTTTTGTGTAAGTCTTCATAACGTTTGTTGCGGGATTGTCCATGTAGGGAATGTTCGTGTGGCCGGGAGGCGGACGGCGGTTAGCGCATCACCTTCTGGCCGTTGATGATGTAGAGTCCGTGGGGCAGCTGCTTCACGTCGCCCGTCATGCGGCGGCCGTCGATGGTGAACACAGTGTCGGGCTGGCCGGCTTGTGGCAGAGCAGTGTGGCAACCTGTGGCCACGCCGTCGAAGAGGGCGTAGCCCATAGCGTAAGACTCGTCGGCAGAGACGGCCAGATAGGCGTGTGCCGGACCGTTCAGGAAAGGAGCCCCGTCGGCTACTCCGTAGTAGAAGCCCAGGGTTGTGCCTGTGCTGTTGTACGACAGCATGTAGTACTTCCACGTACCCTCACCGGCATCGCAGTAGCCTGCGTCGTCATAGCCGCCTTTCAGCAGGTTGCCAGTGGGCGCAGCCGATGAATTGCTGAAGTCAATGTTGTAGGTGTAGCTGCCCGTTTCAGCCTTGACAATGACAGGCGTGCCGGCGGGTACCGTGCTTCCTGCGCTGTAGCGGTAATCGATGGTCAGCTGTTCGTTGTTCGCGTCCGTCACCACGCCACACTCCATGCCTTGCGGCACCGTGAAGGGATGTTGCAGGCAGCAGGTGGCGTAGCCCTCGGGCGTGGCCACCGTCAGGATGCCCTGCGTGCCTACCGTGAAGCTGGCATCGTTGGTGTGGGAGATGTACTGGTTGGTTTCGGCATTGAAGGGGTAGACATAGTAGGTGCCGGCAGCGTATGAGGATATATTCATGCTCACTACCCAGGTCTTGGTTTCGCCGGCGGCGACAGTGTGCTCTCCGAGGTCGTGAGCGTAGTTTTTGCCGTTTACAGGCAGGACGGCATATACCGATCCCTGGAAGGTGTCGTTACCGTCATTGCGCAGGTTCATGCGGAACTTCAGCTGGTCGCTCGACATGCCTTGGGCCACGGTGGGCGTGAGCACCGTGACGGGCAGGGCGGCGAGCTTGTAGCCCTTTACTTCGGGGTAGTATTCGACCATTATAGTATAATTGCCGGTGCTGTGATTGAGGTAGACCAAGACCAGATGGTCGGTGCCCAGCTCTTCGGGCATACGCACCGTGGGGTTGAAGACGAAGTCGCCGCCAGGCTCCACAATCATGCCTGAGCGGCACACCCAGAGGTAGCCTCCTTCTATGGCGCGTAAGAGTCCCACTTCGCCCTGATACAGGCTGCCGCTGTTGTGTATGGTGAACGACAGAGCGGCCTGACCGCCCGGGGCCGTGCCGCCTTCGGGCAGGGTCGTGCTGCTGAGTGACAGGTGGTAGGCCAAATCAGCAGGATTGCTGAATGTGACCGATTCGTCAGTCACTGTCACAACCAGTTCGGTGGGCAGACCTGTTCCTACGGCGCAGCGCACGGGATGCATGTTTTCTTGGCTGGATCCGCAAATCACGCGTAGCGTATAGCTGCCGACAGGCAGTGTGCCAGGCACGTTGCGGTCGCTGAAGTTCAGGGTGGGGTAGTAGGCGTTTGTCGACAAACCCCCTGAGAGTGCGTAAGGGATATCTTTAGCGCAGAGGCTGCCTTCGGCATCGTAGTAGCCCAGTCCCACCAGTCCGCCAGCAGCAAAATCTTCGAGACCTGCGCCCAGGTTGGTAGCCGTGACGGTGAACTGGCCTGACCGGGTCACTTCGGTAGCCGATACCGAAAGCTGTCCGCCCAGGAAGAGTTCGTCGGTGACATTGGCATTCCCCTTGTCGGACTGGATGCCCACCAGGATGCGTTGCCCCATGCCGTAGCTGTTAGAGTAGTCGGTAGACTTGTCTGGGTCGTCACTGCGTGCGGCATCGAGCGTGATGAGGTCGAAGTAGCCGTCGCAATACCCGTTCCAGCCCCAGTTGATGTGGTACAGGTTGTCGGCATTATAGCCGTCGCACACGAAGGCGTGGCCGCCATAGAGTGAGGCGCCGGAATAGAGCACGGGACGGCTGGCGTTCAGCTCGGTCATGACGATTTCGTTCCACTCGTTAGTGGTGAAGTACTTGCGCTCGTGTGCGGTGCAGGCCTTGTCGATGCCAAAATTCGTTTCAAGGATGGCGGGAAGGGCCGAGGAGCCCGAGCCCTGCGTGCAGTAGTCCATCTCGCAGGCCACGCCGCAGGCATACATCAGTTGGGCAACCGCCGTTTGTTGTGTTTCGGTGGTGCTCTCACTGCTGTAGTTATTGGCCATGTTCGCCCAGTCGAAGGTGAAGGCAGACAAGTCTGCTGAGATGCTCATGCCGTGGGTCGACGTGGTGTATGCTACCGAGCCGCTGCCCTGGTTGGGATATTTGTGGTAGTTCAGGATTTGGGCCAGGGCCGTAGCCGTACAGCCCGTGACGCTCCGTCCGCCGTGCTCGGGGTCTTCGGGGCACAGGTTGTTGTAGGGTGCGCCTTGTCCCCACTGGGTGGCGAGCAGCGGTTCGACGCTCGTTGCCAGTCCCTCGGCACGTATCACCATGGTGCGCTGGCTGTTGCTGTCAGCCATGAGGCGGGCCATGCTGGCTTCGGCCTCATGGAGCCACCATTGCAGGCCGGGGTGAAGCTGGGCAGGGTCGAAGCTGCCCTGTGTGGTCACTGCCAGTACCGCATTGGCGCGGTCGTCTCCGGCCACCACGACAAAGCCTCCGGCCGTCTGGTCGTTGAACACATACAGCAGGGCCTGCTGTCCGGGCGCACTGGCACCGGGTGCGGCCACGCGTGCCGACAGGGTGGGCGAGTAGGCCAAGCTGAGTTCGGGCTGCTTGCCCGGCGTGCGGTTCAGTCCGGGCAGTGAGCCGGCCTGACGCGTCAGGTAGTCGAGGGCAATCTTCCGGGCCTGTTCGACAGACACCGGCGCACTGTACAGCGGCAGGCTGCACAGCAGGAGCCATAGGAGTGATACGAGCTTTTTCATGATTTTATGTCGTTGGATAAGATAGGCTGCGTTCGGCAAAAAGCTCAAGCAAGCTTGGCTTTCTGCTCTCACTTGCACTATCTTTGGTTTTGTGATGCTTGGGATTGACTTGGCAAATGTATGCAAAATCTTTCAGAGTTGTGGCAGTAAGGTAAAACTTTGTGGGTGAAAAGCATTCGGGTTGATTGTTTAAAGCTGTAATGTTATAGGAAAAATCGGCTATGCGAAGGCATACTACATACGTGTATTTATCTCCGTAAAAATGTTTCAACCCTTCAGCCACCCCTTCATTATGATTGATTCTCAGCGGAAAAGTGGCTGAAGGGTTTGGGTTTCAAACCCTTCAGGAAGGTTCAGCCAGACGTATTGCTTTCAGCCGTTTTCCAGTTTCCTGTATTCCCCTGATTTCATGCCAACAAGTCCAGGCTTAGGACTGACGACATGCCGAGCTGTTTTATCAAGCCCAGACTTTGTTTTTTCTAAGTCAGCCCTTGTGAAGCAACTGTTGGCGAAACTTGCGTATCCCGGCTGAAGGGTTGCTGAACCTTCCTGAAGGGTTTGAAAACAAAACCCTTCAGCCACTTTTCCGTTGAGAATCAACCATAATGAAGGGCTGGCTGAAGGGTTGAACGATTTTTAGGACATTAAAAAGGCGTATATAAAGCAATCAAATTTCGCCCGTAGTTGCAGTTGGTCAGCCAGCGTTCAGGGCACGGGCTGAAAGCCCAACAAGCGCTTAGCCCAGGGCATCGCCCTGGGTAGAA
>JBJEAF010000081.1:0-16723 GCA_051868755.1 Alloprevotella sp. | reverse complement strand
GTTCGGCAAAAAGCTCAAGCAAGCTTGGCTTTTTGCGCTCACTTGCACTATCTTTAAATAAAATAGGCGGCGGCTCGGCAATGCAAAAGAAAATCCTGCGGACTTTTCTTTTGCACTGCGCTCGCCTTGCACTATCTTTGCCGACGCGAACAAAATTGTTAACCATGAATTGGTTTGCAGAAACCATACTACAACCTTCGGCCATTCAGGCTGTCATTATCATTTGCCTCATCTGTGCAGCCGGACTGGCACTTGGCAAATTACGCATCCGAGGCATCAGCCTCGGTGTAACCTACGTTTTTTTCTTCGGTATCCTGGCCGGTGCAGTCGGCCTGCAGGTTGACAGCCAGATGCTGGGCTATGCCGAAAGTTTCGGACTCATCCTTTTTGTCTATACCCTGGGCCTGCAAGTCGGTCCGGGCTTTGTCAGCGCCTTCAGGCAAGGGGGCACGCAGCTCAACCTGCTGGCACTCGGCGTGGTGCTGTTGGGCACACTCATGGCACTCGGCGTGGCCTGGGCCGGCTGGCTGCCCCTGCAGGACATGTTGGGCGTGCTCTGTGGTGCTACGACCAACACACCGGCACTCGGTGCTGCCCAACAAACGCTCAAACAGCTGCAACAGCCCGCTTCGGGAGCAGCACTCAGCTGCGCCGTCACTTATCCGCTGGGCATGGTGGGCGTGATTCTGGCTCTCATTATGGTGCGCGGCTGGCTGTCGCGACATGAGAAGGAACAGAAAAGCGGCAAGGACAACGAGCCGTTCATCGCTTCGTTCACCGTGTGCAACCCGGCTGTGTTCGGCCACACGCTGGGCGAAATCAGCCACATGGACGACGGACGCTTCGTCGTGTCGAGGCTTTGGCGGGGCGGCAAGGTGATTCTGCCCAATGCACAGACGCTGCTGGAGAAGGGCGACCGCATTCTGGTCATCACCACCGTGAAGCAGCTCGACCACCTCACCCTCTACTTCGGACAGCGCGATGCGGAGAACTGGAACCGTGAGGATGTGGACTGGAACGCGCTCGACTCCAACCTCGTGTCGCAGCGCATACTCATCACGCGTCCCGAAATCAACGGCCGCCATTTGGGAGCCTTGCAGTTGCGCAACCGTTATGGCGTGAACGTCAGCCGCGTGAAGCGCGCCGGCATACAGCTCGTAGCCACTCCCGACCTCACCTTGCGTGTAGGCGACCGCGTTACCGTGGTAGGCGAGGCCGAGAGCATCAAGCACGTGGTGGCAGAGTTGGGCAATGTGGTCAAGCAGCTCGACGAACCCAACATGGTCACCATCTTCATCGGCATCGTGCTCGGCCTCCTGCTGGGCAGCATCCCCCTTTACTTCCCGGGCATCAGCTATCCCGTCAAGCTGGGTTTGGCCGGCGGCCCCATCGTCATGGGACTGCTCATCGGAGCCTACGGCCCACGCTTCCACATGGTGGCCTACACCACCACCAGTGCGAACCTCATGATCCGTTCGCTCGGACTGAGCATGTATTTAGCCTGTTTGGGTCTCGATGCCGGGCGTGACTTTGTGAGCACCGTCATGCAGCCGGCCGCCTTGTGGTGGATAGCCATCGGCATGGCCGTCACGCTCCTGCCTGTCATGGTGATGAGTGTGGTCAGCGTGGTGTCAGGCAAGAACAGCTACGCCACCACGGCGGGCATGCTGTGTGGTGCCATGGCCAATCCCATTGCCCTGAACTACGTGAACGACTCCCTGCCGGGCGACAAGGCCTCCGTGGCCTATGCCACAGTCTACCCCCTGTGCATGTTTCTCCGGGTCATCATAGCCCAGCTCATCGTCATGTGCTGGTTTGGATGAAAATCCGCAGCACGAGACTTCCTCCCCGTCCCCTGCCTTCGTGAATGCGAAGAGGAAGGGGGGCAAGTGCCTCTTGCCGTCTGACCTGAAAAAAAAATGTGTGTCCGACACCCTCCCCGAAGCCCTGTTAGCCAGTGCTTCGGGTTTCTTTTTCTTTTACGCTTTCTCCCGCCCAAATCCCCTCAATCAGAACACGACATACCAAAATCATAGTTAATGTGCGTTAAACTTCACGGGGGGGGTAGAACTCCAAGAGCTTTTTTTACTTTTGCAAGGTAAAGAATATTTAATCAACGTGTGCAATTTATTAACCCTCTCTATTCACCAACCAAACACCACTGTACAATGAAACGAACCCGCTATCTATTCACCCTTTTGCTGCTCCTGCCGCTCTCCTTCCTGCCGGTGTGGGCGCAAATCGCCCAAGGCTCCGGCTGGACGCTGGAATCCGACGGCACGCTCCGCATCACGAGCGATGAGGCGTGGGACGACCCATGCAATATGTATTACCTCTATCCCCAAGGTCGTGCTTTCGACGTTTACGCAGACCAAGTCAAGAAAATTGTCATAGGAGAAGGCGTTACGTACGTAGCCGAATGGGCCTTTCACCCGAAGCATGAAATGACGGAAGACCCGATGTTAATAAATGACTTCGACTACAACAATGTCACAGCCATTGAAATTTCTTCCACGGTCAGGGATATACAAAGCGATGCCTTTGGTAACTGTCCCTGGATAGAGAACGGATGTACGGTCACCTTCGCGGACAACAGCCAGCTGACGACCATCGGGGAAGATGCCTTCTACGGTTCCGAAATCGCTTCCCTCACCCTTCCCGAAGGCGTGACGACCATCGGCGATTACGCCTTCGGGGCCATGTATAGCCTTCGCCACATTACCCTCCCCTCCACGCTGACCTCCATGGGCCGCAGTGTGTTTTATTACAGCAACGTCCTGGAATCCATCACCTTCAACAGCCCTGTAGCACCGACGATTGGCGGCAGCTGTTTCGACACCCATAGTTCCAACTTCAACACGGTGAACATCCCCGACCACGCCCGCGGCTACGACCGGGGCGAATGGCTCGCCGTGGCCGGCAAGCTCACTGCCGAACACCTCTACACCAACGGCATCTGCTCCGTGGACGACTGCGAACAGCACTACATGCCGCTCGACAGCCCCGTGGACGGCTGCTACGAACTGCACAACGCAGGCCAACTCGTCAATTTTGCCCGCTTGGTCAATGGCTACGGCGACGCCGAACCCGTCCGCGATGCCAATGCCCGCCTCACCGCCGACATCGACCTGGCCGGCGTGACCGACTGGCAGCCTATCGGATATACAACCTTTGCGGAAGCCGTGGAAATGACCGAACCCGAGACGCTCCAACGTCAGATCGGTTACCAAGGTAGCTTCGACGGACAGGGCCACACCGTGTCGCACCTCACCAGTCCCCAAGGCCCGGACAACGCCATGCCCTACGGCCTCTTCGGCCTGCTCGAGGGCAAAGTCAGCAACCTCGGCGTGGAAAACGCTTCCCTCGTTTCGGGCAGCAGCAACAAGAACGCTTCCCGTGCCGGTGCGATTGCGGGTGTCGTTTACCCCGACGGACAAATCAATAACTGCTATGTCTACAACTGTTCCGTCTCGGGCTATAGCGTATTGGGCCTGTTGGTGGGCATGAACTACGGCGGCACCGTCAGCAACTGCTACGTCCAGGGCTCTTCCTGCGAAAACTTCGACCGTGGCGGCGGCCTCTGCGGCGATGCCCAGAACGACAGCGGCTACTTCCCCGGCACGTTTGCCAACTGCTATGCTGGCAACTTCTCCCTCGTGGGTGGCAACAAAGGCAACGAGGTCCGCAACCTCTGCGCCGAAAACCTCGCCAGTGCTTCCTTCACTTCGGGTGAAGTGGCCTACCGCCTCAACACCGAAAACTTCACGGAAGCGTCCCTCGGCGTGTTCCGTCAGAACCTCACGGGCGATACGCCCGACGACCACCCCGTCCTCACCGCCTCCCATGCCGCCGTCTATGCCGAAGGTACGCCCCAGTGCCCCAACGACTTGGCCAGCATCACTTTCTCCAACACGGAGTCGTCCGAAACCATCGTCTTCCCCGACACGCACCCCTTCGACAACGGCTTCTGTGGCTATTGCACCGAAATAGAGCCAGCCACGATGGTGCATGACGACGTGGAGGACATCGACCTCTACGAAATCGGCAATGCCGGCCAGCTCTACTGGTTCGCACGCCTCGTGAACGGCACGCTCACCGACGGCACGGCGAAAAACCTGTCGGCCAATGCCCGCCTCACTGCCGACATCGTGGTGAACGACTTCCCCCTTACAGCCGAAACCGCCGAAGCTCGACAGTGGGAGATGATGAATTACTACAAAGGCCGCTTCGAAGGAAACCGAAAGACCATCAGCGGACTTTACTATAAAGGGACAGACACCTATATCGGCTTTGTGCGACGCGCAAGGGGGGCTTCCTTCAACCAGCTCGGCCTCGTGAACGGCTATTTCGATGCTTCTGAAAGCATGTATAGTACTACGTCCGCTGCAATCGTCGGCTATGCGGAAGAAACAAACTTCACGAACTGCTTTGTCCACCAAGCCGTTTGTAAAGGTAACGGCTATGCCGGAACATTTGCTGGAGATGCTACATACTCAACCATTAGTAACTGCTATGCCTCAGCTTCGCTGGAGGGAGAGCGGGCTTGTGGTGCATTCGTTTCCTGGGGTATGGACCTCAACGGATCCAACAACTATTTCCTCGACACGATGGGCAACGCTGTAGGCGAGGGTAATGCCGACAACTTCACCGCCATCCCCGCCCCGGACTGGGACTTCGCTTCGGGCGCAGTGGCCCTTGCCCTCGGCACGACCGTCTATGGCCAGCGCATCGGCGGCGAACAGCCCGATGCCTACCCCAGCTTTGTCACCGACGCCAACCACATCTTCTCCGTCGAGAAGTACGATTGCGAAGGCAACTCCTCTTCCGTCTATACCAACGCCGACGGCCTCGCCCTCAGCGCTGCCCTCGATGCCAACGCCGTCGCTGTGACCGAAAACCTCGGCCTGACCGAACTGCCCAACGTCATCCTGCGCCAGCGCTCGCCCCTCACCGATGAATATGTCTACACCTGCCGCTATCTCCGCCTCACCGACGCAAAGCCCTTCCGCTTCAACCTTCCCTTCACCGCCGAACAGGCCGAATTTGCCCTTACCACGGACGAGAGCTTCGTCTGGGCCGATGGACAGAACGGCTGGCACAGCCTCTGCGCCCCCATCAGCGGACACCTCTGCGTCGACGGCGAAGAGAAGCAGGCCATTCCCTCCAACTCCGGCTCTGGACATTACTGGCTCAAGGAACTCCGCGGCTACGATGCCTCGACACGCTCCCTGCTCTTCGGCTACGCCACCGAAATTGAGTCTGGCAAGCCCTACATCCTGGCCCTGCCCGGCGAAAGTTTCGGTGAAGACAGCTTCGAGGGCAAACGCATCACCGTGGTAGGCACGAACGTAAGCTTCCCTGCCACAGCGCAGGCTTCGGACACCTACGGCGGACTCTTCTACGCCGGTTCGCTCACGGGCAAGGCGGCCCTCGACCCCGACGGTAATGCCATACGCTACCAGCTCAACCCTGAGGGCAATGCCTTCGTGGCCACCTACGCCGCAGTCAAGCCCTTCGGCACCTACGTCTACGGTTCTTCGCTCAATATCGGCACGGCCTCCACGCTCAGCGTAGCACCCTTCCTCGGCGAACAGACCGCCATCGACGAATTACTGCCGCTCACCGAAGGCAGCCCCGTGAACGTTTATGATCTCAATGGCCGCCTCGTGAAGCAGCAGGTACAGCCTGCCGACGCTCTTCAGGGTCTCCCCTCGGGTGTCTACCTCATCAACGGCCACAAGGTGGTGAAGTAGTGCTCCGGCACCCTTCCCCTTCACCCACTCCTTTATATATATAGTAAACCGTTACATCCTATATGCAAAAGAAAACGTATTTAGCTCCGCTGACCCAATCCGTTCGTCTCCATTTGGAAGGTGCTGTTTCTCTCCTCACGGGCAGCGACCAGAAAGACCCCGGGTTCTCCACCAACCACTCCTCCGAACTCGAAATGAGTGAGGACTCGTGGGAGGAGCTTCAGGATGAATAGCACCGCTACACCTTCCCTTCCGGTTTAGACATTGGTTTTGTAGTCCGGGCGGGCGCATAACACGCTCCGCCGCATCTGCGACAAACACAACTCGGCACGTAGGATTTTCAGTCCTTTGGATTGAAAATCCTACGTGCCGAGTTTTTTTTCTACGTGCCGGGTTACGGGGTGCTGCGGTCAGTGCATCGACTGGTAGACCAGCGCATACATGCGCACCTGCTTGATCATGGCGAGCAAGCCGTTGGAGCGGGTGGGCGAGAGGTGTTCGGTCAGGCCGATGCGCTCAATGAAGTAGAGCGGCGAGTCGAGTATTTCCTGCGGGCTGTGGTGCGTGACGGCACGGATGACCAACGACACGATGCCCTTCACGATCAGGGCATCGCTCTCGGCGCGGAAGTCGAGCAACCCGTCGTGTTCTTCACACACGATCCACACGCGGCTCTGGCAACCGTCGATGAGGTTTTGGTCGGTCTTGTCGCGCCCGGGCAGCGGTTCGAGTTCCTCGCCCAGGTCTATGAGCAGTTGGTAGCGGTCCATCCAGTCGTCGAGACCGCAAAACTCTTCGATGATTTCTTCTTGTATTTCGTTGATAGTCTGCATGGTGTCAAGTAGCTGAAATGTTTCATTCTGACAAGGGGTTCTCTGCGAACAGCTGCAGGAGGGTCTGGCCCACGCCTTTGAGTGTTTCGCGCGAGAGGTTCTCGGGGGTGTCGCTCACCGTGTGCCAGGTCGCGCCGAAGCTGTGTTCGCCTTCGACATAGGGAATGATGTCGAAAGTGGGAATGCCGGCCACCTCGTTGAGGGGCACATGGTCGTCCTGGGCATAGCCGCCCTCCTGCTGCACAAACAAATGGGCGGCACCGGCACGCCGGGCTGCATCCCAGGTGCGCACCATCCATTCGCGGGCATAGCGCATGGAGAAGCCCTCGTAGCAGAAGCGCGCATCGCGTCCGCCCACCATGTCGAGCAGGATGCCGAAGTGGGCCTTGTAGCCCGGCACGTGGGGGTGGGCTGCCCAATACTGTGAGCCTAAACACCAGTCGCCTCCCGCTGGTTCGCCCTGGCTTTCGGCCCAGTAGGGCGTGCCGTAGTCTTCGGCATCGAAGCAGATGAAGTCAATGCCAAACTCCGGATTGAGCTGCGGCAACAGGCGGGCCAGTTCGAGCATGACGGCCACCCCGCTGGCTCCGTCGTTGGCAGCCGGAACCGGCTGGCGGTGCTTGCTGCTGTCGGGGTCGGCATCGGCCCAAGGACGGCTCTCCCAGTGGGTACACACGAGGATGCGGTCGGCCAGTTCGGGACGGTAGGAGGCTATCAGGTTGCGGGCATGGAGCACTTTCCCGTCCCAGGCTGTCAGGTCGGCGCGCTGCTCGCTGACGGCCAGTCCCAGCGACTTGAAGCGTTGGATGATGTAGTCGGCACACTGGGCGTGGGCCTGCGAATTGGGCACACGCGGCCCGAAATTGCATTGCGCCACTACCGTGGCATAGGCCGAGTCGGCGTCGAACTGCACCTGGGTCACGCTGATGGTGTCGGCTGCGGTCTCGGCCGTGGTTGAATTTTGGTTTTTACAGCCCGTCAGCAGCAGGGCGAGCAAGCCGAGCAGGAAGGGCCGATTGAGAGGTTTCATCGGTTGTTACTAAAATTTTATAGCTTATAGTTTATAGTTTAAAGCTTATAAGGATAGTCACGAACGGCTGTCGGCTGCGCTTCATAGTGACCTTATAAGCTTTAAACTCTTCAACTTTAAACTAAATTGGAGTAAACTAAAAGGCGGTTCGGGCCTGCTGGCACTGCTGCATGACGCGCAGGAAGTTGCCGCCCCAAATGCGGGCCAAGTCGGCTTCGGTCAGGCCCTCAGCCAGCAGGCGGCCGGTCAGATTGGGCAGCTGCGAGGCACAGGCCAGGCCGGGCACTCCGCCGTCGCCGTCGAAGTCGGTGCCGATGCCTACATGGTCTACGCCTGCCACTTCGATGGCGTGCAACAGGTGGCGCACTGCATCGTCGAGGGTGGCTGTGCCGTCGTCTCCGGGTCGCAGGAATCCGGCATAGAGGGTGATTTGGGCCACTCCGCCCGCCTGGGCCAAGGCCCGCAGCTGGTCGTCGGTGAGATTGCGCGGGTGGTCACACAAGGCCCGGCACGAGGCGTGCGAACAGACTATGGGCGTGCGGCTTTGGGCCAGGGCATCGTAGAAGGACGATTCGGCGGCATGGCTGAGGTCTACCATCAGGCCGCAACGGTTCATCTCTGCCACCACCTGCCGCCCGTAGTCCGACAGGCCGCCGTGCAGCTGCTGCGAGCGGCGGGCCGAATCGCAGATCAGGTTGTCGCCGTTGTGACACAGGGTGATGTAGACCAGCCCCATCCGCGCAAAACGCTCCACCTGCTTCAGGTCTGTGCCCAGCGCATAGCCGTTTTCGATGCCGCGCATGACCGAAAGCAGTCCCTGCCGCTTGTGGGCTGCCAGCTGGGCGGGGTTCTGTGACAAGGCCACGCCCGGAGCGGCATCGACGCGCTGTGCGATTTCGTTCAGCAGGCGCACGGCCTGCGCGTTGGCCTCGCGGTGGCCTTCGTCGGTGAGCGGGCCTTGAGGCAGATAGGCCACCATGACGGTGGCGTCGAGCATGCCCTCACGCATTTTCTGAAAGTCAACGAGCAGCTGCGGGTCGCGGCGGTTCAGGTCTACTCCCTTGTCGAAAAACATGGGGGTGTCGCAGTGCGAGTCGAGCGTCAGGGTGTGGCGGTGAAGCATCCGGGTGCGCCTGAACCGGGCTGCCTGCTCCACGAAATGCCCGAACAGGGGCATCATCTGCCGGTCGCCTTCCAGCAAGAAGCACTCGGGATGCCACTGCACGCCCATGGCCGGCGTGAAGTCGGTGCTCTCGATGGCCTCGACAATACCGTCGGCCGAGCGGGCCGTGACGCGGAAGCAGGGTCCGGGCTGCGAAACTGCCTGGTGGTGGAAGGAGTTGACGGCAAAGCGCGTGCCCAACAGCCGGCCTACGACAGAGTCGGCTTCGGCGCTGACCCAGTGTGTGGCCACGCCGCGCGGAGCCTGCTGCGAGTGTTTGATGAGGTTTTGGCGGGGATGACAGGTGGCCAGGTCTTGGCTCACCTTGCCGCCCAAGGCGGCTGCCAGCACCTGTATGCCGCGACAAATGCCGAACAGGGGTATCTGCCGGTCATGGGCCAGGCGGGCCAAGGCCAGCTCGAAGGCGTCGCGCTCGGGCGATATGCCGCCCAAGGCGGGAACGGGGTCTTCGCCTGCGAACAGCGGATTCAGGTCGGCACCGCCGGTGAGCAACACGCCGTCGACGCGCTCCAACAGCTCGATGAGCGAAGCGTCGGGCTGTCGGCGCGGAGGCACCACGACGGCCACGCCGCCGGCCTCCTCGACCGACCTGAAATAGCCTGGAAGCAACTGCAGGCGGCCTTCGTCGTAGTTGCCGGTAAGGGCAATGAGCGGACGGCTGCCGGCCTCTCCGGCGCGGCACTGCCTGATGTGGTTGAGTTGGGATTCGATGTCAAAAGCCGACATAGGAAGAAGATATGCGCCGAAGCGCAGTTGGAGGGTGAAACAGCTGACGAATGTGGAGCGGGCAACGTGTCCCTACCATTACTTGCCGTGGCCCGGGCCTTTGGGAAACCAGCCCTTACGCACCCGTTCGCGCTGTTCGAACAGTTCGAGAATGGACCAAAGGCACGAAAAGCCGGTCACGCCGAGCAGCGCGCTGCCCAGCACATGGTCTATGAAGCAGGCACCGACTATGGCGCCGATGCCTGCTATGAGGAAGAGGTACCACGGCTTGGTGCCGAAGTAATACTCTGTTTTGATAACGATGGGGTGGAACAGCCCGATAACGAGAAAAGTGGCTAATCCGATGAGAGGACCTGTATAGTTCATGGTCACGTACTTGGGGGGGGTCAGTCTGGAATAATCTGTGCCGCGTGGACAGGGGCTGTGTTCGGGGCGGTGAACGGGCCTACTCGGCACTTTCAATCACCACGGGCACCGTGCGGCTGATGCTCTGTTCGAGCGAGATGAGCGTTTCGGTCGAGATGACTCCCTGTATCTCCTGTATGCGGTTGTTCAGCAAGTCCATGAGGTGCTCGTTGTCGCGCGAGTAGAGCTTGATGAGCATGGTGTAGGGACCGGTGGTGAAGTGACACTCCACGATTTCGGGTATCTTTTCGAGCTGTTCGGCCACGCCCTTATACATTGAGCCGCGTTCGAGCTTGATTCCCACATAGGTGCAGGTGCTGTAGCCTATACTCTTGGGACATACGTTATAGCCTGAGCCTGTAATCACACCGGCTTCGATGAGGCGTTGCACACGTTGGTGGATGGCGGCACGCGATACGCCGCACACGGCTGCCACGTCTTTAAAGGGGATGCGTGCATTGACCGAAATGATTTTGAGTATTTTCAGGTCAAGCAGGTCTACTTTTTCCATGATTGTTTTATGGGTGTTTTTATGTTTAGATTGCGCAAGCAAAGGTAGGCCTTTTGAACAATCTGACAAACAAACACGCAAAAAAATGGCGATTTATCTAATTTCTGTCCCCATACGGAGATAATACAGCTTGTTTCTTGGCCACTATGATAGCTGCCACACGCCGCTCGTCAGTCGTTGTCAGCATCGTCGGCCTCGCGGGTCAGCTCATCGGGCAAACCCGCCGAAGGGTTCAGCCCTTTCTTTTTCCAGCCCTCCAATTGGCTCACGATGTTGCCGCGTCCTGCAGCCAACTGGCGGTGGGCCTCGTCGTAGGTGCGCTGCAGCTGGCTGAGCGAATGGCCTATCTTCACAAAGTTCTGGGCGAAGAGGCTGAACTTCTTGTAGAGCTTTTCGGCCGAGCTGTATATTTCCTGCACCGAACGGCTCTGCAGCTCGCTCTGCCACAGGTTGTAGGCCAACTGCAGGGCCATGAGCAGGTTGGTGGGGTTGATGAGGATGATGTGGGCCGCATAGGCGTCGGCCGGCAGCTGCGGGTCGGCGTTCACCGCTGCCACATAGGCTGCCTCGCCCGGAATGAACATCAGCACATAGCCGATGCTGTCGGGCACGGTCTTGGCGTAGTTCTTGGCCGAGAGTTCCTTGATGTGCTGCCTCACGCTGCGCACGTGTTCCTTCAGCTTCTGTTCCTGGAGGGCTGCCTCGTCGGCCGCCACATACTCGGCATAGGCTTTCAGCGACACCTTCGAGTCGATAATCACGTTGCGGTGTTCGGGCAGGTGTACCACCACGTCGGGAATGAGGCGGCCGCCCTGCTCGCTGTTCTGTTGCTGTTGGAGCGTGTAGTCACGTCCTTCGGTCAGCCCCGCAGTGGCCAGCAGGTTGGCCAGCACGGCTTCTCCCCAGTTGCCCTGCAGCTTGTTGTTTCCCTTCAGTGCCTTGGCCAGGTCGTCGGCCTCACGTCCCAAGGCCGAGGTCTGCTTGACCAGTTCGCTGATGTAGCGGTCGAGTGAGGCATGTCCCGTGACGAATTGGGTGCGGAACTGCTCTATGTTGCGCCCCAAGGGGGTGAGCAGTGCCTCTAAACTGTGAAGGTGCTGCTCGCGCAGCTGGTCGCCCTGTGTGCGCATCATCTCTACCGACATGGCTTTGAACTCTGAGCGCAAGGCGGCTGCCTGCCTGCGCATACCCTCATCGCTGTGTTTGCGCTCAGCTTCGAGCAGGGCCTTGGCCTGGATGGCCTCGCGCTGCGTACGCAGGGTGGCCAGGGCATAACCTGCCGCAAAGGCCAGAACCACGCCTATTATAATAAGGAGCAAATTCATGAGAGGGGATGGTGTCAGATGAGTTGGGTGAGATAGGCCACAAGCGGAATGCTGGCCACTGAAAACAAGGTGGTGAGAAAAAGTCCCTGTGTCATCACGCGCTCGTCTTGCCCGTATTGCAGACACAGCATGATGCCGTTGGTGGCTACGGGCATGGCACTCAGCACCATGGCCACATCGGCCACCATGCCGTCTATGCCCATCAGCCTCAGCACCACTCCCACCAGCACGGGCAGTACCAGCAGGCGCAATACGGTGATGCCGTAGACAAAGCGGTTGCCCATCATGTCGCGCACAGGTATGTGGCTCAGGCTCGACCCGATGATGAGCAGCGCACAGGGTGTGGTGATGTCGCCCAGCATGTGGAAGAACTGTCCCACGGGCTGAGGCACCTGCCACCCTATCAAGGCTATGAGCACGGCCAGCAGCGAAGCTACCACACAGGGCGACAGGATGAGCTTGGGCGAGAAGGCCGAACGGGCTTTGCCACCGTTGATGAACGACACGCCCACGGTGAACACAAGCAGGTTGAAGGGTATGTTCAGTACCGAAGCGCAGAACACGGCCTTGGGTCCGAACACGGCATCACACACGGGGTAGCCTATGAAGCTCACATTGCCGAAGGCCAGCATGAAACGGGCCAGCCCCCGACGCGAAGCATGGGTGCGCAGCAGCTTGGGCAACAGGCAGGCCATGCCTATCAGCACCGCGTAGTTCACCACCGACACGATGCCCAATGACAGCAGTTCGCTGCGTTCGAAAGCCAAGTCCTGCCCCATCACCGAAGCCAGAATCAGGGCCGGCATGGATATGTTCAGGATGAACACCGACAACTTGCGGTCGAGTTCGCCTGCCCACAGGCCCAGCTTGGCGGCCACAAAGCCTACCATCACCATGCCGAATATCATCAGCATCTGTATGACTATGTGCAGAAAATCCATTGTGTATTCTTTAGTTGTTTCTTTCTCTGGTTATGAGATATTAGGTTATGAGGTTATAACATTACTATTTGACCGAACGGAGTTGTCTATCGTTCCAACAGTAACTTTATAACCTCATAACCTTATCCCTCATAACCTTCAAACAAGCTTCATAACCTGATGTATTCCCCCCAATCCACGAGCCTCATGTCACCCTTGCGGCGGTAAGTGTCGTGGAGCGCAAAGGCTGCGGTGAGCAGGTGGTGGGTATGTCCTCCGCGCTTCGAAGCCAACCGCATGTATTCGCGCAAAATGGGGCGGTAGTCGGGATGGGCGATGGCTATCAGGGCTTCGGCACGCTCCAAGGCCGACTTGTTGCGCAGGTCGGCCACGCCGTATTCTGTGACAATGGCATCGACATAATGCTCCGTGTGGTCCACGTGCGAACAGAAGGGCACAATCGAACTGATGCGCCCCTCCTTGGCCGTCGAACAACAGGTGAAGGTCGCCAACATGGAGTTGCACGTGAAGTCACACGAGCCACCCACGCCGTTCATCATGTAGGTTCCGCCCACCTTGGTCGAGTTCACGTGGCCGTAAATGTCGGCTTCGACCGCCGTGTTAAGCGAACAGATGCCCAGTCGCGCAATGATTTCGGGGCAGTTCGATATTTCAGACGGACGAATCAGCAACCGTCCGCGGTAGTCGTTGATGTTGGCATACAAGTGCTGCAAACGTTCGGGACTCAGGGTCAATGCACCCGTTGAGGCTGCCACCACCCTGCCTTCGGCAATGAGCCGCATGGCCTCCTCCTGCAACACCTCGGTATAAATCTGGAAGTTGGGCACCTCCTTGCACCGTCCCAGCGCACCCATCACGGCATTGGCCCCACTGCCCACGCCACTTTGCAGAATGAGCTTGTGTGAGGCAATGTAGCCCTGCTTCATGTTCCACACCAAAAAGTCGGCCATGTGCTGCCCTATCTGGTCGGTTTCGGCCGAACCCTGGTTCATGGTGCGGGCCTCATCGGGCAGATTCGTGTGAACAATGCCCTTGATGTGTTCGGGCGACACCTCTATATAAGGCAGTCCGATGATTTCGATAGGGTGGGTGATGCGAATCGGAGCGCGAAACCAAGGGTCCTCGATTTCGTAGATGTCGTGCATACCGATAATCTTGCTCGAATGCCAGGTGTTCAGCTCCACGAACACCCCCTTTTCGGCTATGCGGCAAATGGTAGGAGCGATGCCTATGCCCGCAGTCAGATACAGACGAATCTTACCCTGCACCTCCTGCACGTCGCAAGCTTCGATAATGCCCCAGCTCACGCGTCCGGTAAGACCCTGCCGCAGATGGGAGGCATTGTCCGAAAGGTTCAGGTCGTTGTAGCGCACCTCGCCCTGGTTATAGGCACGACGCATGTCGGCATTCACGCTGAAAGGCAAACGTCGGTCAACGGCTTCGGCCAGTGCCAGTTCGCCGTCGCAGCTGGCGCCAATCGAAGCGCCAGTCACCACACTCACCTTGAAGGGCCTTCCGGCTTCGTGTTCCCTGCGTGCCCGTTGCGCCAAGGCCGGCGTAATCACTTTAGGTGACCCGGCAGGTCCAAAGCCTCCCACAGCCAAAAGGTCGCCATGCTGTATGAGAGAGGCCGCTTCGGCGGCAGTAATTTCGGGTATATTCATCTGGTTTAGTCAGTTACTTGCTTGTCTCTTTTATCGGCCCGTGCGGACCATTCTCTACTTTGCATCGGCAAAGATAGTGCAAGTGAGCGCAAAAGCCAAGCTTGCTTGAGCTTTTTGCCGAGCCGCCGCCTATCTTATGTAAAGTAACGGATTAAAGTAAATGAAGCGCAGCCCCAAATAACAATAACTGCGGCTAAGAGGCGACGGTGCACTGGGAGGGCGTGGCTTCCAGCCCGCCCGTTGTCAAGCAGACTTGAGGCGATGGTGCACTGGGAGGGCGTGGCTTCCAGCCCGCCCGTTGTCAAGCCAACAGGGTGTGTTTAAGCGGGCTGGAAGCCCGCCCTCCCAGTCGTTAGCACCTGAAATCATTGGACGAAGCATCCGTTCGGTTTATCTTGTTATATGATAGATAGTGCAAGTGAGCGCAAAAGCCAAGCTTGCTTGAGCTTTTACGCTCACTTGCACAATCTTTGAATCCTACAGGTATGCAGCTTCGAGTCCTTGTCGTAGTTAATGCCTACAAGGAGGATGTCGCCAGTGTATTCGGCCAACTTTGAGGGGTAATCCTTGCGCCTGATCTGGTCGATGGCGGTGTCGGCAGAATGGTTGAACTTCAGTTCCACTATAAGGGCCGGTTTGGCAACATGGCGGCGTGGAATCATCACCAAATCGGCATATCCCTTGCCCGTGGCGTACTCGCGGTGGATGATATACTCGTTTCTCGCCCATATATAGGCTATGGTCAGCACGCAGGCCAGCGAATTTTCATCATTATAGGCGAGGATGCTCGTATGCTCATCGTGTGCGAGGTCTATGGCTGCTGCAACGGCCTGCTCATTGCCCGCAATGATGGCTTCGAGCAGATGATGTGAGGCTTTTATGGCATCTGCCAGTCTGGTCCATGACGTGTCTTCCACCGCATTGAGGAGTTCGTCGGCTACTTCCTTGTTGGGCACATAACACTGTCTTGTGTCGTCATCGTATGCCAAATAGCCAAGATGAATGAGAACGGTGAGCACATCATTCTTGCTCCTGACAATCCTCATGTCATTCTGGAATTTTGAGGTGTTCACATACACTCGCTCTCCCGACAACATGCGGATGATGTCGTCCTTAAGGCCGTCGAAGTTCATCTGTATGTAGGTGATGACCGAGTCGTAGGCTCCGGTGGTGGTCCAGTAGCTTCGACATGAGCCGCGTTGCAGGGATTTCATCACCGAATATGGATTGTAGATGGATTTTTCCCTGCCTATATGATATCCGTCATACCACATCTTCAGATTTTCCATGGATGCGTTGTGCCGTTCGGCAAGCATCTGTACCTCGTCTTCGGTAAAACCATAACAGGAGGCAAAGAAGGCGGGGTCAATCATGGTATATTCGCAGAAGTTGTTTAATGCTGACTCGGTGTTGTATCGCTTGATGGGCAGAATGCCTGTGAGGTATACTCCGGCAAAGACTATGTTTGAACTGGAACCCTTGAACAGGCGGCGGAGCAAATCGATGTATGAAGTGACGATGCTTTCATCGCTTCCCATCTCACGCAGTATGGCGTCCCACTCGTCGACAATCATCACAAAACGCTCGCCTGTGGCTTCACTGATGCGGCAGAGGATGCTCATCAGGTCATCGTCAGCTTTTACCTTTACTTCGGTAAAGAATTCAAGCACATCGTCCATGATTTGATGCTGGATGAGACTGACGATTGTCTTCTCGCCCCTGTATCTTGTGGTAAAGTCGGTCATATCGACCCGTATCACATAATACTTGTTGAGATAGGTGTCGAACGACTTGTCCTGCTCTGCCTTCAATCCTCGAAACAGCTCGCGCGAGTCGCACGACTTGTCGTAGTAGGCACACAGCATTCTCACCGCCATCGACTTGCCGAAGCGGCGGCAGCGGGTAACGCAGCTGTAGCGGTTCTCTGAATTGAGCGTAGCGTTAATCAGCGGTATCAGCGCCGACTTGTCTACATACTCGTGAGCCACAATGTCGCGGAAGTCACTGTTTCCTTTATTTATATATGTACCCATATTTTCGTTGCAAGAGGAATATGCCCGTAGTGTTGCAAAGTTTCATCTTTTTTCTCATAATAGCAAGAAGAAGCAACTATTTTCCTGTTTATGCCAACCAAGCGAACCAACCAGCTGCCCAAGTGGTGTTTCTCCTAAACCCTAAAACCCGAAACCTGAAACTTGAAACCTGAAACCTGAAACCTGAAACCTGAAACTTGCCTGAAACTTGAAACCTTTAATTTTGAACTTTAAACTAAAAGCACTATCTTTGCCCGCCAAAAGGCCCTCATAGTTCAATGGATAGAACACCGCTCTCCTAAAGCAGTGATCTGAGTTC
>JBJEAF010000080.1:0-4034 GCA_051868755.1 Alloprevotella sp. | reverse complement strand
CGTAAACATCGAATGCAGTAGTTTCACCGAATGAGAGGTTGCGGTCTTCAAGGACTTTGTCTACTACGGTCGTAGCGTAGTCGGAGTAGGTGACAGAGTCATATTTCTTGAATAAACGGGGGGCGCTTCCTGTGCTTGAGCTATAACATGCCCAGCCAAATCCTGCATTATTTCTAAGAAATTTGTTGCCAGGCGTTGATGATGCAGGAAGAAGACTACGGCCATAGTTGCTGATAGAAAATCCACTACTGTATTCAATTGTCCATTTTGCATAATTGTTTGATGCGTCATCCAGCAAAGCACCTTGATTCTTTGTAGAAGTACCTCCTGCATATTTACTACCAGAAGCGATACGATAATAGTCATCAGGTTTCGTAATTTCCCAAATGCAATCTTCAGCTGGTTCAATAGTCAATGTGGCAGGTGAAGTAGAACTGATTTGTGGTGTCGCATCGCCATTTTCAAATCGACTGCTTGCAATTGAAGCTTTCATGAAATAGGAACTCGACAGTATTGCATAAGTGCCAGCTTCTGGTAATGCTGTAATCTCCTTCCAAACGATTTCACCATTTTTCGTTGCATACACCGCATAATAAGTGACATCGTCCGTTACAACAGGTGCGTCTTCAGCCGTGGTAAAGAGAACGGCGGGGACTTCAGATTGAGAGCCAGCAATGGTTGCATTGGTCCATCCCATGAAGACTTTGTCGCCTATGGCCGGCGGAGTGGTGGGCAGTGTTGTTACCTTATTGCCATCGGCTACGTCAATCGTGGGCGCACCTTCTGTGTATGCAGTGCCGTTGACCATCCAGTTTACGGTGTAGTGGGCGAGGGGAGCGATGCCCGTGCCGCTGAGTGCAATCTCCTTGGTTGTTTCGCCGGAAGCAATAGTAAGCGTAGCCGTATGCTCACCTGTTTCTGTAGGAGCATAGGTTACGGTTACTTCAGTTGCAGCAATGGTTCCGTCCGTCTGAGAAGCATTTGTGGGATTTACACTGAAGTATGTGTCATTGGTGCCGGAGATAGAAAGCGATGCATCGGCAGTCAGGTTGCGTCCGCTGAGGGTAAAACTCAGTGGCTGGCTCGTGCCAGTTTCTACATCACCGAAGGAAAGGGAGCTTTCTGATGTGGTAATGGTAGGTGTTGATGGAGCTTTTTCATAAGTGAGTGTGAAGGATTGGCAATAGAGAGAGTTTACGGTAGCACCTATAACAATGACAACGTCTTCACCATCTTGAATGACATACGAAGCATCAGTTAAAGAAACTTTTACGTCCACGTAGCTTGTAGACCAACTGCCATGCCAGGCAGCGTTATTGAAGGCCACGCCGCTTGAGGAAGAACCAATTGCGGCCAGCTGTGTTGTACCTGCCTTTATGTCAAGGTAACCTGTTCCGTTTGAGGTGTTAGATCTCATAGATAAGGTAATGCCCGTAACCATCATGTCTGAAAAGCCAGAGAGTGTCAGGGTCATTTTAGTGTAGGCCGTTAACTGCTCCTTTGTACTATTTGTACTATTTGTATTAGTAAAAGTGGCAGAAGAGCCAGAAGGGGCTGTGCCACTTGTAGTAACGGCAGAAGTGGAGGACACCGTGTAAGTAACCTCTTCCGCCCAGGCAGAATTACCCCACAAGCACCCGATAAGCATCAGGAGCAGGGCAGGAAAGAAACGTTTTGTACTTGTTTTTTCCATAATTGAAAGTTTAAGTTATTGATTGAATGTTGTTTCTTCGTTACTGCCCAAGTGGTAATCTGCCAACGTGTGGTCAGGACTGGCAAGGGCTTCTGCCTCCTCTCGTCGATGAGGGGTAGGGCTTTGGTCGGTGCAAAAGTAGCAAATGTCGGTGAGTGGCTTGCTTGCAGGTAGTAAAAATATGATGAAGATATGCTTAACAGAACGCTGTTTGTTGAGAATCAGGACGAAAAGGACGCAGTTGTAGCAGGATAGAAGCCTGCTCCCCAGTTATAGAAAGTCTTTGCCAGCTCTCTTAGTGATGGCGCAAAAAGAATGAGGAACGAAGGGGATGGGAGTGGGAGAGGGCTGTTGCCTCCCGCGTTCCTCATTCTTCGTTCCTCATTCCGTATGGCTTGACAGGGCCGTCAAGCGTTCAGAGTTTTACTTTTCGAGCTGTTCTTTGATGAAGGCTTCCATTTCGGGGATGTGCTCTTCGGCGCGCTTGAGCAGGGTGAGCTGGTTCTTGCTGCGCACGAGGTTGTGCTCGGGGTACTGGATCTTGTAGTACGTGTCGCCGTTCAGGTAGTCGGCATAGAAGCGCACGGTCTGCATGTAGGGGAAGAGCGTAGCACCGTAGGGCAGGTTCTCGATTTCGATGGGCGTGAGGAAGGCGCGGGCCGACTTGAGGTAGCCTTCGGTGAACGCCTTGAAGATGTCCATGCGGAAGTCAATCTTGTCGTATTCGGGGCTGTCTTCGGGCTGGGTGTTGGCAGCAGAGCGGAGGAAGTCGCCGTAGTCAGAGAAGACGAAGCTCGGCATGACGGTGTCGAGGTCGATGACGCAGAGCACGTTGTCGTTGCGGTCAAAGAGGATGTTGTCGACCTTGGTGTCGCAGTGGCAGATGCGCTTGGGGAGCTTGCCTTCGCGGAAGAGGCGTTCGCTGCGCGTCATGCTTTCGGCCCGCTTCATCAGCTCGTCGGCAATGTCGCGGGTCTCGGCCAGACGGCCCATCTTGTCGGCTTCCATGGCTTCCTTGAGCTGTTGCAGGCGGAACTCGATGTTGTGGAAGTCCTTGATGCTCTCGCCGAGCTGGGCGGGGATGTCGGCCAGGCTGGCCTGGAAGTCGCCGAAGGTCTCGCCCACGATGTAGGAGCTCTCGGGGGTTACGCCGCTCTTAGACACGGTTTCGGGGATGAACACCATGACGCGCCAGTACTTGCCGTCGTGTTCGTAGTAGTACTTGCCGCACTGGCAGGGGATGAAGCGCAGCACCTTGCGGTCGATGTCGGCGACACCGATGGCTTCGAGCTTGGCGCGGATGTGGGAGGTCACGGCCACGATGTTGTTCATCAGCAAGTCTACGTCGGGGAAGATGGCGTTGTTGATGTGTTGGAGCACGTAGTCGGGCGCATCGCCTTCGGTCACTACCATATAGGTGGTGTTGATCAGTCCGTTGCCCAAGGGCTTCACTTCGGCAATATTGCCTTCAATCTGAAAGTGGGAGGCAATGAGTTGCAGTTCTTTCTGGTCCATGTTATTAGAATGTAAGATTAGTTTATAGATTTTGTAATGATTCTTTGCCTGTATGCCGGGCAAATGTAGCCAATTTTTTTGAATGCAGTCCTTATTCGCCGCTTGTTTTCTGCATCAGGCCTTCGCAGGCATCTTCGAGCAGTTCGACAACCCACTCAAAGTCGCGCTCGGAACCGTAGTAAGGGTCGGGTATGCTGTCGGTGTCGGGATGGTGTAGCAGGTAGTCGGCCATGCGGAGCACCTTGCGGCGTGCCGCCTCGTTGGGTGCCAGCCGACGGAGCTTGTCGCAGTTGCGGTCGTCCATGCCGACAATCCAGTCGAAGCGGTCGAAGTCGGCCATCGCGATGGGACGTGAGCGGTGGGTCAGGCGGTAGCCATGACGCAGGGCCGCTTGTCTCATGCGCGGGTCGGGAAGTTCGCCCTCGTGGTAGTCGATGATGCCAGCCGAGTCGACTTCATAGCGCGTGTCGATTCCTTTGCGCCGGGCCAGGGTGCGGAAGACCTCTTCGGCCGTGCAGGAGCGGCAGATGTTGCCGAGGCAGATGAACAGGATGCGCATTATCTAAGTATTAGTGATGAAGTATTAGTGATTAAGTGTTATTCAAGTGTTAGTGATTAGTGATTAAGCGGGGGCCAACAAGGATTCAAGGTGCGCCTCGGAGGTAAGCAAGCGTTCAAGGCGCGCCCCGGAGGTTGGCCAGCGTTCAAGGTGCGCCCCGAAGGTAAGCAAGCGTTCAAGGCGCGCCCCGGAGGTTGGCCAGCGTTCAAGGTGCGCCCCGAAGGTAAGCAAGCGTTCAAGGCGCGCCCCGAAGGTAAGCCAGCGTTC
>JBJEAF010000079.1:3825-16850 GCA_051868755.1 Alloprevotella sp. | reverse complement strand
CTTATGCCCCTTCGGGGCGTGCCTTGAACGTATGTAATCTTTCATCGATAACTTGAGAAACTCGTTTTTTTCTCCATCTTCCGGCTACTGAAACTATTCGCCTAATAATTTAAGGGGTGTTCTATAAATTAGGTTTTAAAGAACGCCCCATGAGTGATTTCATTTATTCCGGCTGCCTGCTGTTTTTTAGAGCGACCTTTTGCAAGTCTCGTCAGTCGCATAGCCCGCTATGCTCCTTCCTCCACTTACAAAATGTCATCTCTAAAAATCCAGCATCCAGCTCGGCCTAATTTATAGAACACCCCTTAACACTTTATCCTCTCGATTTTTATAAATGCACCGGGATTTCGGCTTGAGCCCTTAAATCTCACCTTTCCGCCACATCGACATAGTCTCTGGGGTCAGCCACACAGCGGTAGGCAGGCCGGATAATGCGGCGGCCGTTGAAGCAGAGTTCCTCGTTGCGGTGCGCACACCAGCCCACAATGCGGGCCATGGCAAACAGGGGCGTGTAGATCTCTTCGGGCAGTCCGATGAGGTCGTACACAAAACCCGAATAGAAGTCCACATTGGCACAGAGCTTCTTGCCTTCGCCCTTCACACTGTACACTGCCTGAATGGCCAAACGCTCTATGCGCTTCATAAACTCAAATTCCTTGACACGCCCCTTTTCGGCTGCCAGCCTGCCCGCCATGTCGCGAAGCAGCACGGCGCGGGGGTCTGACAGCGTATACACGGCGTGGCCTATGCCGTAGATGAGACCGGAGCCGTCGTAGGCATCCTTGCGTACCATGCGACACAGATAACGGAACAGTTCGCCTTCGTCCTCCCAGTCGCGCACGGCCTGCTTCAGGTGTTCGATCATGTGGTGTACACGGATGTTGGCGCCGCCATGCTTCGGACCTTTCAGCGAACCGATGCCTGCGGCAATTGAGGAGTATGTGTCGGTACAGGTCGAAGAGGTCACGCGCACCGTAAAGGTCGAGTTGTTACCGCCGCCATGCTCTGCCTGCAAGATGAGCAGCAGGTCGAGTGTGCGGGCGTCGAGCGGCGTGTAGTTGTTGCCCAACAGCATGTACAGGAAGTTTTCGGCCAGCGAATAGTCCTCCTTGGGATGACGGATGTGGAGCGAACGGCCCTGTGTCTTGTGGCGCAACATGTTGTAGGCATAGGCAATGATGGTGGGGAACTTCGATGTCAGCTCTATGCTCTGGCGCATCAGGTTGTCGCGCGAGATGTCGTCGGGCGTAGGGTCGTAGGTGTAAAGTTCCAGCACACTGCGGGCCAGAATGTTCATGATGTCGCTGCCTTCCAGTTCGACAATGCCCACCATGGTCTTGGGCATGAGGGGCATGTTCTCCACCAGCAGGCGGCGAAATTCCTCCAGCTCCTCGGCATCGGGCAGATTGCCCGAGAGCAGCAGATAGGCCGTTTCCTCAAAGCCGAAACGACCTTCTTCTATCAGCGGACGGGTCAGGTCGGCTATCTCATAGCCACGGAAGTAGAGCCGGCCCGGTGTAGGGACCAGTCCGTCGGGGGTACGTTCATATCCCACCACATTACCTATGTTGGTCAGTCCGACCAGCACACCCGTGCCGTCCTCATTGCGCAAGCCGCGCTTCACGTCGAGCTTCCGAAACAGTTCGGCATCAATCTTGATGCACCCCTTCATGCTATCGGCGAGCTTGTAAATCAGGTAATCCTTTTTGTCAGTCATGTGCAGTTTAAGTCTACTGGGTTAGGTGCGTCAAAATGCGCACAGATTCACTGTGTTTGTTGTTATTTTGCGCTGATTCGGCGGCGAAGATACAACAAAATGCTTTCACAGCAGTTTTTTCATGATTAAAAAGCGGGGCACACCCGAAGTTTTGCCTCAGATGCGCCCCCTATACCGGCGGTTTGGCTGCTTTGCGTGGTTGATAGTAGGAACGTGGAGGGTCAAGAGTTTATAGGGGTGTTCTATAAAATAGGCCGAGCTGGATGCTGGATTTTAGAGATGACATTTTGTAAGTGGAGGAAATTGCTCTCCCCCGATAACGGGGGAGTCGGAGGGGGTGCATAGCGGGCTATGCGACTGACGAGACTTGCAAAGATTGTGCAAGTGAGCGCAAAGCCAAGCTTGCTTGAGCTTTGCCGAACGCAGCCAATCTTATCCAAAAGGTCGCTCTAAAAAACAGCAGGCAGCCGGAATAAATGAGTTCACTCATGGGGCACTCTTTAACACCTAATTTATAGAACACCCCTATAAGGTTTCCTATTTATATAAGACAGGCAGTGCTCGGCAAAAAGCTTGGCTATTTGCTCTCACTTGCACTATCTGACTATCTGACAATAAAAGAAAAATGATTTCCTTGTTGTGCTGGTGTCGAAGCTCGCGGATTTTCTCTACATTTGCACCAAAATAGAATGAAGATGGACAAACAGAAAGAGATAATCAGGCAAATGTCTTCGATCCTATTCTGGGACGTTGACATGGAGCAGGTGGAGCTTGATAAACAAGCTGGTTTTTTTATTCAGCGCGTTCTTGAATATGGCGACCTGCACGACTGGTCTCTCATCTTGTCCTATTTTGGTCTGGATGTCATTGTGGCAGAATGCAAGAAGCTGAGGACACTCGACCCCATCTGCCTGTCATATATTTCTGCCATCAGCCACACAAGAAAGGAGGACTACAGATGCTATCATACCGCACAGTTGAACCCCACACTTTGGAACTCCTGAAACACCTGTCTTCCATGCCCATCTTTTCAGAGATGCGTCTGGTTGGAGGTACGGCTCTTGCCCTACAGTATGGTCACAGAAAATCAATCGATCTTGATTTCTTTGGCACAATGGAATGCGACCCAAATATCATGGAAGAACAGCTCGAAAGCATAGGTCACATCGTACGCATCAAATCCACTCAGTCGATTAGAGTCTATCAGATAGACGGTGTCAAGGTGGACTTTGTTGATTATCGCCGCTATCCATGGATTGACCAGTGTGTATCTGAAGGAAACATCAGGCTGGCTTCTCCCAAGGACATTGCGGCAATGAAAATCAATGCGGTAGAAGGACGAGGCTCAAAAAAGGACTTTATAGACGTGTTCTATCTCCTAAACCATCATTCCCTTGAAGAGATACTTTCTTTCTACAAGCAGAAATATCCTGAGCACAATGTATTCAGGGCACTTATGAGCCTGACCTATTTTGAAGATGCAGAGATGCAACCGCTGCCTTTTCTCTTTAATCCGACAGAATGGACAGATATAAAATCTGTAATCGTCAGGGCTGTTGGTGAATACACCAAGCATAGTTGATGCCCCTCCCCCTTTTGTTTCCAATCCCGCATCATCCGAGGTTGCCTTGAAAGAAAATTCCTATTTTTCTTTCTGGAGCGTCTGCACTTCGGGTATATAGCAGCCCTCGTAGGTTGCTTCGGGGTAGTCGGTGCATTTCAGCACCATGGTCTGTGTGGCAGGATTGAGCACCAACTGCCCCCTGCCCTTGCCCGGGTTGCAGTCTTCGTCCATCACACGGTCACAGATGTATTCGAATTCAGCCATATTGCCGCGCACGGAAATCGAAGTGATATAGTTGTTGTCTATGCGGGCGGCGTCGTTGAGGGCCACATACACGTAGCCGTAGGCTTCGACCTCGTCCTCAGTCATTTTCTTCTCGCCGTACAGTTCGACGACAACCTCACTCCTGCTTTGGGTGTTGCGGTAGCTCCACGTGCCCTTGAAGGCTGTGGGCTGCTGGCTTGGCGATGCCGCCGGAGCCGAAGCTGTCTGGGACGGCACCTGGAAGTTTCTGATTTCGATGGGGGCTTCCACGCGCTTGCTGTTCTGTATGTATGACGTTTCAAACTTGAGCAGCCTGACCGTCACGGCATTGTTGGCGGGCAGTTCAAAGGCGCATACCACCTTCACGGGTGTTTCCGACTCAAAGTAGCTGTAGGAATCGCCGATGGTCAGTCCTTCGTTTCCGACCATGCACGAGGAATTGTACTGGTTGCCCTGGTCGTCAAAGAGCTTGCGGGCGTTCAGTCCCCACAGCTGGAACTTGCCGGAGGTCTTGTTTTCAAACAGCAGGGTGACGTATGCCTTGTTGCCCTTTCGCTGCACGTTTTGCAGCTGCACGCTGAAGTTGGGAATCGTGTTCTTTACGGTGACGTGCCCCCAGGGCGTTTCGTTGGTTGAGCTGCCGCCGGCCAAGGCTTCCTTGCCGGCTTTCTCGACGGCCTTTCCGAGTTTTTTCAGGAAACTTTGTGCCTGTACGCCCTGTATGGTGAGACAGGCGAGACAGAGGAGTGTCAGAATGCGATGTTTCATGTTGGGGTGATAGGGTTAGGTGATTGTTAAGATTGAAAAAGGGTTATGGTACTTTCATGAGTGCCACATCTGCCAGGCAGCCTCGGCCTGCAAGTGGAGCATTTCCAGCCCGTTCTTGACGACCGCTCCCTGTTGCTTGCCCAACTCCATAAAGCGGGTTTGCAGCGGATTGTAGACCAAGTCGTAGAGCAGGTGGTGCGGTGTGAGCAGGTGGTAAGGCAGGGAGGGACAGGCATCGGTGTGCGGATACATGCCCACCGGCGAACAGTTGACAATGACCTTGTGGTCTTGGATGACCGCCTCGGTGAGCTGGGCATAGGACAGACGGCCTGCCCCTTCCGTGCGGCTGACGAGCTGCGGTTGGAGCCCTGACTGCTGCAAGCCGTAGACCACGGCTTTCGAGGCTCCGCCCGTGCCGAGCACCAAGGCCCGGGTGTGGAGGCCGCTTTGGAGCAGCGGACGAATGGAACGGCTGAAGCCGATGACATCGGAGTTGCAGCCTGTCCAGCGCACACGGCCCGAAGGACCGGTGCGCACACACACCACATTGACTGCCCCTATGCGCCGGGCATCTTCGCTCAGCTCGTCCAGATAGGGGATGATGGCCTGCTTGTGGGGTATGGTCACATTGAAGCCCCGCAGGTTCTCCATGTCGCGCAAGTGGCTCACGGCCTCTTCGATATGTTCAAACTCAAAATTGTCGTAGCGCGCGGCGATGTGTTCGCGCCGGAACTTTTCGGCAAAATAGCCGGCTGAAAAGCTGTGGCCCAACGGGTAGCCCAACAGCCCGTATCGTGTTGTTTGCATAAACGTGTTTGTGGGGGTTGGAAGGGGGGGGCGTGTCACTCTTCGGAGAAATCCTTGATGACCTGCCTGTAGGCTGCCAGCAGGCGGGTGCGCGACACAAAACCTACGTATTTGTTTTCGGGTGAAAGCACGGGCAACGTGCCTGCCTCGCAACGTGCAAACTTCTCCATGATGGTCTGCATGCTGTCGTCCGTGCGCAGCGAGACCTGTGGCTGCTGCATGAGCTGTTCGGCGCGGTACATGCGGTATAGCTCACTGCGGAAGATGATTTTGCGTATGCTGTTCACGTTGATGACTCCGAGCAGGCCTCCTTCGATTCCCACCACGGCGAAATGCAGCGACTTGCTGGTGCTGACGGCCTGCACGATCTGCCCGAGATACATGTCGGGGCGCAGGCGGGGACGCTCCTTGTCGATGATGGCATCGAGCGACATGAGGGTGAGCACCGACCGGTCCTTGTGGTGGGTGAGCAGTTCGCCCTTGCGGGCCAAACGCATGGCGTAGATGCTGTGACGCTCAAAGGCGTGGATGGTGAGGTAGGATGCGACCGACACAATCATCAGGGGGAGGAAGAGGTCGTAGCCTCCGGTGAGTTCGGCGATGAGGAACACGCCCGTCAGCGGCGCATGGAACACGCCGCTCATCACGCCTGCCATGCCCAGCAGCGCATAGTTGGTTTCGGGCACAGCCACGTCGTAGAAGCCATAACTGTTCCACAGTCGGGAGAACACGAAACCGCCGATGCAGCCCAGGAAGAGGCTTGGCGCGAACGTTCCGCCGCAACCGCCGCCGCCGTTGGTGGCTGTCGTGGCAAACACCTTGAACAGCACAATGAGGCAGAGGTAAAGCAAGAGGAGGTCGGAGTGGCCGTAGAACAGGGAGTTGTTCAGCACATTCTCTGCCCCACCCTCGCGGGTGCCGTCGAGCAGGATGGATATGGTGGTGTAGCCTTCGCCGTAGAGCGGCGGAAAGAAGTAGATGAGCACCGCCAGCACCGCACCGCCCAGCGCGAGCTTGGCATACAGGTTGTGAAGGCGGCCGAACACCTGCTCGAAGGAGTTCATCACACGGGTGAAGTAGAGGGAGATGAAGCCGCAGAACACGCCCAACATGACGGCCGTGGGCACGCGCTGCACGGTGAAGGGGTCGTTCAGCTCAAAGTTGAACATCGGGGCTGTGCCGGTCCAGGCATAGGTAATGCAGGTGGCGGTGAGGCAGCTGACCAACAGGGGGAGCAGCGAAGCCATGGTGAGGTCGACCATGAGCACTTCGAGCGTGAACATCAGGCCTGCAATCGGGGCCTTGAAGATGCCGGCCACGGCTCCCGACGCACCGCATCCGATGAGCAGAATCATGGTTTTGTGGTCGAGCCGGAACATTTGTCCCAAATGGCTTCCGATGGCCGAACCGGTCAGCACGATAGGTGATTCGGCTCCCACCGAACCGCCAAAACCGATGGTCAGGGCTGAAGCTATCACGCTCGACCAGCGGTTGTGGCTGCGTATGTTGCCCTGCTTGCGCGACAGGGCATAGAGTATCTTGGTCACACCGTGTCCTATGTCGTCGCGCACGATGTATTTGATGAAGAGGGCGGTCAGGAAGATGCCCACCACGGGATAAACCAGAAACAGCCAGTTGGCATGGGTCACATCGAACTGCGAAGTGAGCAGATGTTCGATTTCATGAATAAGCAGCTTGAGCACCTGGGCTGCCAATGCCGAGCCCACACCCACCAAGAAGGCCAGGATGAGGAGGAATTGCTTGGGGCTGAGATGCTTTCTGGTCCACACGGATATGCTGAGCGCCATGCGGTCGTGCCAGCTTGACTGACGGTTGGAATTTGACATAGAGTATGATTTGAGAACAGAGGTATATTCCCCTTCAACAACAGATTTTTCAGCGTATTACTTTCACCTCGCCCGACACGCCGAGCTTGATGATGCTGGAAGCAGGCGGTGTGTGCTTCTCCTCGCGGCGTGATGTACACACGTAGTCTACTGCGGCCAGGATCTCGGGCGATATGTCTGCAAAGCTGCGGGGAGCCGGCTGGCCGCTCACATTGGCCGATGTCGAGACGATAGCGCGCTTGAACCGCATACACAGGTTACGGCTAAACTCTTCGTGGGTGACACGTATGCCGGCACTCCCGTCTTCTGCCAGCAGGTTGGGAGCCAAGTTGCGTGCGCCGTCGTAGATGATGGTGAGCGGACGGTCGGCCACCTCGAGCAGGTCCCAAGCCACCTCTGGCACTTCCCTCACGTAGAACTGCAACTTGGCTTCCGAATCAATCAGGGTGATGAGGGCCTTGGCATCGCTGCGGCGCTTGATTTCGTACACGCGCTTCACCGCCTCGGCGTTGGTGGCATCACAGCCAATTCCCCAGATGGTGTCGGTGGGATAAAGGATGACGCCGCCGGCATTCAGCACCTCAAGGGCCTGCCTGATGTCGTCGCGGTATTCGCGCAGCCTGCCGCCCGGCACCTCATGGGGCGCAAGGCGGGAATCGGTTGCGGGGTGGAGAGTCTGATACTGTTTCTTGTTTGACATCGTATGTGTGTGATAAACTTGGGCGGCGCGCAGGAGTGTGTCCGGCGCGCTTGCCGCCTCCATGGGGCAAAACCGCCAGACATGGCATGACACCAACATTCCCAAGGATGATTACCCCTTTCCAACGAAGTATATATGCTATCGCAGGAGAAGATATCTTCTATCGCAGTAGAAGATATCTTCTATTGCGGATGAAGTATATCTTCTATTGCGGATGAAGTATATCTTCTTTGAGAAGCAGGCTGTTTTGCAGGGACAATGAAGAGGCTCTGCCGCACGCAGGTAAGGCATACGCCGGCAGAGCCTCCCGGTTATTTGTCAATGGCCAGGGCACGGTCAATCATGTCGGCCAGTGCGGCATAGTGTGCCTGACCCTGAAGCGCCTGGCAGCGCGAACGCAGCCAACGGAGCTGTTGGAGCACAACAGGCCAGGGGTCTCTGTCCTTCTCGGCCTTGAAGTACTCAATGAGTCCAACCACCGCCTTGCGCTGCAGGGCCTGCCGGTAGGGCGAGGGCTGCGGCTTGAAGTCGAAGGTGGCCCGAAGCAGGGCAGGCAGGTATTCGCTCGCGGGATAGGTGGCCGTGAGCCGGTTGAGCAGCACGGGCGAAACCAACGCGGCCATGAAGCCCACGCCCAGATTGTTGCTCACGCGCTGGGGATTGGGTGTGATGCGCTTCATATAGTCGGGCGCAGTCAGCCACTTGGGTTCTTCGAGGATGTGGCGGGTCACAAAGCGGAAGGCGTCGAGCTGCCGGGCCTTGGGCTCGTCGGTATAGATGGGACCGGGCTGGTCTACCGTGTGGTAGTCGCAATACACGCCTCCGAGATTGCGGATTACGTGGTGGCAATAGCGCACATACTGCGAAATGACCTGGTCGTACATGGTCGGGAGGTTGCGGTTGTAGATGTCGGTGTTCTCATAAGTCCACTCCGGCAGCTTCGGCAACATGCGTTGCAGGTTCTTGATGCCATATTCGCCGGCCTTCACGGCGTCGTCGCCCAGGTCTTCGGTCTGGCAGCGGGCATCGTTGGTGCGGTTTGTCTCGCCGTCGCCGAACCACAGTCTCGGGTTGTCCTTCAGTCTCGGCGCGGTGATTTTCTCCAGTTCCCAATGGTCGCTCATGTCATCGTGGGCATTGAGCATGGGCCTGTAACCCCATTCGATGGCCCACTCGTCGTAGTCGTTGATGCGGGGGAAGAGGCAGGTGCGGCTAATGCCGTCCTCGGGCTGGGCCACGTAGTTGAAGCGGGCATAGTCCATGATGCTGGGTGTGTGGCCGTACTTTTCGAGGAAGGTGCGCGAGCGCAGGCTGTCGACTGGCACAGTGCTCGAAGCCCCGAAGTTGTGGCGCAGGCCCAGCGTGTGGCCTACCTCGTGAGAGGACACGAAGCGAATGAGCTGTCCCATCAGTTCGGTGTCGTAGTGCATCTTCTGGGCTGCCTCGTCGAGGTTGCCGGCCTGAATCATGTACCAGTCATGAAGGAGCTTCATCACGTTGTGGTACCAGCAGATGTGGCTTTCGAGAATCTCGCCGCTGCGCGGGTCATGCACATGCGGGCCGTAGGCATTTTCGATGGGCGAGGCCAAATAGCGGATGCACGAGTAGCGGGCATCTTCCATCGACATGGTGCTGTCGTTCTCGGGCCACTCCCTGGCCATGATGGCATTCTTGAAGCCGGCCTTCTCAAACGCCTTCTGCCAGTCGTTCACACCCTGTATGAGGTAAGGGCGCCACTGTTTGGGTGTCGCGGGGTCGATGTAGTAGACAATGGGCTTTTTCGGCTCAACCAGCTCGCCGCGCTTCATCTTTTCGCAGTCGGCGCTGTCCTTGGGCTCTAACCTCCAGCGGGTGATGAACCGCTTGGACTCTACCCGCTGCTGGTTGTCGGCGAAGAGGTAGAAATCATCGGTGAAGTAACCCACACGGGGATCGAACAGGCGGCGCATCATGGGCTGTTCGGGGAGCAGTACGAAGGATACGTTCAAACCCAATGTGACTTTGCCGGTCAATGCGGCGGCAGCGTTGTTCCGGCTGTTTGACGACCAGGTCTTGACGGTGCGCACTTCGGTGTTGAGGGGGAAGGTCTTGATGCTCTCAATATAGGAGTGGCTCGACTGCAGCGAACCGAGTCCGAACTTCTGCTTGGCTCCCGAGCTGACTCCAAGGGCGGGATTGTCCTCCAAGAAGAAGCTGCCCACCGAGATCTTGGACGCTTGTCCCTCGCTGCTCTCTATCTTGAACGAGCCGATGATGGGGTCGGCATTGCTGCTGATGACAGCCCGGTTGACGGCCTCGGTCGAGTCGGCTGTGTTGACCAACAGGCGTGAGCGTAGCAGCAGGCGCCCGTCGGGCGACTTCTGGAAGTAAACGGTCTGCTGGTTGGCCAGTTCACCACCGTATTGTCCGGTAGCTGCCGGGGTCGCCGTGTAGCGCACCGTGACCAGTATCTGACGTTCCAAGAGGCTGTCGGGCACCGTGAAGAACCACTGGGCCGACCCTTCTTTCTCCTTCTTTGTTACCCGAAAGAGACCGTTGGCGGTCTGTTCTTTCTCGGCTGGAGCAGCCGCTGCCACTGCCGCAGCGGCATCTTTCTGTTCACTCTTCTTTTTCTTGCGGGCCGTGGCTGGCACACAGCAGCACAGGGCTACCAACAAGAGCAATAGGTTTCGTTTCATTGTAGCTGGTTGTATTAGGAAATGTTTGTTGTCAGGAAAGGGTTTTGATGAATGCACAGAAGCCCTGGTCCAACCGGCTCAGCTCATAGGGTTGCAACTGCAACGAGAAACTGCCGGGAAGCGCGGGCAGGTCGAAATATTGGCGCACGGCACCGGCCAGCTTGAACGAGAGAGGGTCTCCCTTGCGGATGAGCTGAACGGCATAGTGGCGCAACAGGTCGGGTTCGGCTTCGGCTGTCTTCAGCAGCCGGAACAGCAGGTAATAGGCTACCGGGGTACCGGCTTTGATGAGATGGGGAGCTGCTGTCCGCAGCTGGTTGCCGGTGAAGATGCTGACTAAGCTGTGGGCCTCGTCGACCGAAAGTTGTAGGGCAAGAAACGTTTCGAGGGTCTTGTTTACATCGATCGGCGTTGCCTTTGCGGCAAAAGCCGTGAGTGCTTGCGCGTCAAGCTCCAGCTGCCGGCGTGCCCTGAGCCGCACGGCTGCCTTGAGGAAGGTGCCGAGATAAGCCTTGGAGTGAGCCGGCACGAGGGTCATGAAAAAGTGCCAATAGGACTGCGAGCTGCATTGGGGCAACAGGTCCTCGGCCAACAAGTAGCCTGCCGTACGAAATTCTGCCACAGTGAGTCCCCGCAGCCGGCTCAATAGTCCGGCTGCATCATCGGCCTGCACATACTGCCATAGTTGGTTGCGCAGCAAGGGGTTGTGGCGGTGTAGGGGCATGGGAGGGGATGGAGGATTACTTGGTTGTCTGGTTATTGCTCAGGTTATGAGGTTATTGCTGAGGTTATTAGGTTATTAGGTTATTAGGTTATTAGGTTATTGCTGAGGTTATTAGGTTATTAGGTTATAAAGTTACTGCGTAACCTTGGTTATCAGGTTATGGAGTTATGAGGTTATAAAGTCACCAATTGAGCGATTGGAAATTCGTCTGTTCCAATAGTAATGTTATAACCTCATAACCTAATCCCTCATAACCTCAGCAATAACCCCATAACCTAATAACCTAATAACCTAATAACCTAATAACCTCAGCAATAACCTCATGACCCCATAACCTAATAACCTAATAACCTAATAACCTTAAACTATCAACTCATCTATGCTACGACCTGCGTTCCAACAACACGACATTCTCCACATGGTGCGTTTGGGGGAACATGTCGACGGGCTGTACGGCTGTCACGCGGTAGTCGCCATCAAGCAGGGCGAGGTCGCGGGCCTGTGTGGCGGGATTGCAACTGACGTAGACGATGCGCCGGGGAGCGGCAAAGAGGATGGTATCGACCACATCGCCATGCATACCGGCACGCGGCGGGTCGGTGATGATGACATCCGGGCGGCCATGGCTGTCGATAAACTCACGGTTGAGAATGTCCTTCATGTCGCCGGCATAGAAGAGGGTGTTGCCGATGTGGTTCAACCGGGAATTTTCCTTGGCGTCCTCGATGGCCTCGGGCACGTATTCGATGCCTATCACCTGACGGGCCTGACGGGCCACGAAGTTGGCTATGGTGCCGGTGCCGGTATAAAGGTCGTAGACCAGCTCTTGGCCGGTAAGCCCGGCAAACCGGCGGGCCACCTTGTACAGCTCGTAGGCCTGTTCCGAATTGGTCTGGTAGAAACTCTTGGGCCCCACCTTGAAGCGCAGGCTCTCCATGACTTCGAAGATGAACTCAGAACCTGCGTAGCGGTGTATCGGCAGGTCGCCGATGGTGTCGTTACACTTGAGGTTGTTCACCCAGAGCATGGAACTGATTTCGGGAAACTCCTTGTGCAGGTGTTCCATGAGTGCTTCGGCCTGTGCCTGCTCGGCATCGCTTCGGATGCAGAACTGCAACAACAACATCACTTCGCCCGTGTCGGAGGTGCGCAGCATCATGTTGCGCAACAGGCCGGTCTGGGCGCGCAGGTCGAAGAAGGACAGCCCGTGTGAGAGGGCATAAGCGCGGATGCCGTTGCGCACACGGTTGTTGATGCCGTCCATCAGGTAGCAGGTTTCGATGTCGAGAATCTTGTCGAATGCACCGGGGATGTGGAAACCCACGGCATCCATCACTTCAAACTTCTGGCCGGAGGCGACCTGTTCGAAGGTGAGCCACTTCTTGTTGGAAAAGCCAAACTCCAACTTGTTGCGGTAGCCCTGCACGTGCTTGCTGCCCAGAATGGGGCTGACTTCGGGAAGCTCTACCTTGCCGATGCGCGTGAGGTTGTCTGTCACCTGCTGCTGCTTGTAGCGCAACTGTTCGGCATAGGGCAGGCACTGCCACTTGCAGCCGCCACACACGCCGAAATGGGGGCAAAAGGGTTCGACGCGGTTTTCTGAATAACGGTGGAACTTGACCACTTCGGCCTCGGCGTAGCTGTGCTTCTTGCGGCGCACCTGAAGGTCGACCACATCGCCCGGCACGGCATAGGGCACAAACACGACAAGATTGTCAACCTTGGCAATTGCCTTTCCTTCGGCGGCCACGCCGGTAATGGTGATGTTTTCGAGCAAGGGTAGAGGCTTTTTCTTACGGGCCATATCGTTGGGGTTATAACTCTGGTGAGTAGGTTCTTGAATGATGTATTTCGCGGAGGACACCGAAGCCACGGGGCTTTCAGCGTGTTCCGTGGAATCACAGATTGTCCATCAACCGCAGCAACAAGCGCGGCATGGCATAGCGCGACACATCG
>JBJEAF010000079.1:0-3725 GCA_051868755.1 Alloprevotella sp. | reverse complement strand
CAGATTGTCCATCAACCGCAGCAACAAGCGCGGCATGGCATAGCGCGACACATCGGCCATCGGCACGGCCTTATAGCCGGGAGGCGCGGCCACGGCATGGCTGTAGGTCAGCCAGTAGCAGTCGGCCCACAGGACGCGATGAGTGAGCACGTGCTTGCAGCGTTGTGCCACCACGCGCCAGGTGCCGCCCGGAGGCAGACTCTCTGCTACCAGCTTGTGGCGCATCACTTCCTGCTGGGTCAGGGCACGGGGCGATTCGATGAGGGGAAACTCATAAAGGCCCTGCCAGATGTCGCCCGCCCCACGCCGGTGAAGCCATACGCCCTCGGGAGTCTGTACTCCTATATATATAAGGAAGCGTTCAGCCGTCTTGGTACGATGCGACTTGACCGGCAGCTGTTCGACAGTCTGCGTGGCCCATGCCTGACAACTGCCCGACAAGGGGCAGTCGGTGCAACGCGGCGAGGCGGGCAGACACTGCAGGGCGCCGAAGTCCATCAGCCCCTGGTTGTAGTCAGCCGACTGGCGGGCAGGCAACAGCGTTGCGGCCAAGGCGGCAAACTCCTTCTTGCCCTGCGAGGTGTCGATGGGAGTGGACAGACCGAAATAGCGGCTCAACACCCGATAGACATTGCCGTCGACCACAGCGCAGGGCTGGCCGTAGGCAAAGGAGCAGATGGCCGCCGCCGTATAGTCGCCCACGCCCTTCAGGGCGCGCACGCCGTCATAGTCGTCAGGAAAGCGCCCCAGCCCGCACACCTGCTTGGCGGCGGCATGAAGGTTGCGGGCCCGGCTGTAGTAGCCCAGCCCCTGCCAGAGGCGCAACACCTCGTCCTCGTCGGCACGGGCCAGCGCAGCGACATCGGGAAAGGCCTCGACGAACCGCAGATAGTAATCGTAGCCCTGCGCCACACGGGTCTGCTGGAGAATGATTTCGGACACCCAGATGCGGTAAGGATCGGTGATGCCCCGCCAGGGCAAATCACGCCGATGGGCGGCATACCACTGCAAGATGGTTTCGGCAAAGGTCATGAGAGGCATTTTTTAAGTATTAGTTATAAAGTATTAGTGATTAAGTTTTATAGCGATAAGGCTACTTAATCACTAATTACTAACACTTAATACTTAAATAACACTTAATACTTAAAATGACTGGCCGCAAGCCGGACGGCCTTGGTCAATGGAAGAGTTTGATGCGCTGTTCCTCCGACAGCTTGCAGATCAGCAGCTCGTCATTGTTTTCGGCCACCACGTAGCCGTCGAGTCCCTGCACGACCACACGCTTCTTGCCACAGGCGTGGACAATGGTGTTGTACGTGTCGAAGAGGTGGATGTTGTCGCCCACCGTTACATTGCCATACTGGTCCTGGTCGAGCCGCTCACGCAGCGAGCTCCAGTTGCCCAGGTCGCTCCAGGGGAAATTGGCGGGACAGACGAATATCTCCTCGGCCTTTTCCATAACGGCATAGTCGATGGAGATGTTCTCGCACTTGGGAAACTCGGTGTCGAGCATGGACTGCTCCTGGGGGGTGTCGTAATAGGGCAGCATACCTTCGAATAGGGCCGAAATGGCCGGCTGGTACACCCGGAAGGCATTGACAATGGTGCTCACGCTCCAAATGAATATGCCGGCATTCCACAGGTAATCGGGCTGTTTGATATACTCCTCGGCCACTTCGAGTGAGGGTTTCTCCTTGAACTCATCTACCCGATAGATGTTCTGGCGGCGCGAGGAGGAATAGGACAAGTCGGCCTTGATGTAGCCGTAACCCGTTTCGGGCCGCGTAGGCTTGATGCCCAAAGTGACCATGGCATCGGTCTCGGCCGCAAAGGCCAAGGCACCGGAAATGACCTCTCGGAACATGGCGGTGTCGAGCACGGCATGGTCGGCAGGCGAAACCACCACATTGGCCTTGGGATTGCGCTTCTTGATTTTCCAGCTCACGTAGCAGATGCAGGGTGCCGTGTTGCGGCGGCAAGGCTCACACAGAATGTTCTCCTCGGGCACCTCGGGCAACTGCTCCTTGACCAACCGGGCGTATTTGACCGAAGTCACGACCCACACATTCTCAATGGGCACCAAGCCCTTGAAGCGGTCTGCCGTGAGCTGGATCAGCGTACGGCCACAACCCAGAATGTCTAAAAACTGCTTGGGCAGCTCTTCGCTGCTCACCGGCCAGAACCGGCTTCCTGAGCCTCCGGCCAAAATGACAAGATAATTGTTCTTCATCGCATTCAATCTATTTCTCGTCTACCAGCATGGTCCCCTGAATGTACACGCGCGTGATAGCGTTCGAGGCATTCGAACGCACCGTGATGGCCTTCTTGAAGAAGCCCGGGAATTTGCCTTTCCCGTTGTACGTCACCTTGATCACCCCCTTTTCGCCCGGCTTGACAGGGGCTTTGGGAGCAGTGGGCACCGTGCAACCGCACGAACCGTAAGCCTGCTGGATGACCAGGGGCTCTGTACCCGTATTGATAAATACAAACTCACAGCTCTGCACTTTCTTCTCGGCAAATTTGCCCAAATCGATGGACGTTTGTTCAAACTTGATGACAGCCTGGGCAAATGCCGGTGCGCTGAGCAGGCACATGGCTGCCAGAGACAATAATCGCTTCATATTCCAGTTCATATAGGTTCAATCCATTTTCTTTGTCAGACTTGGATTTGTTTCGAGGTCAAGATAATGATGCGTTCAGGGCGCAATGACGATGCGTTCGGGGCGTACATCGAACGCCTGTTTCCTTACCTGAAAACACCGAACCGACGTATAAGGCATCTGCTCTTTTCAGGCCGATTTCCTGCCTGAAACAGCTGATTTTCCTTGACGGTTATCGGCACAAAAGTACGAGATAATCGGCAAACAAGAAAATTTTGCAGATACAAATGCTGTTTTCCGTGAGGTTTGTCTACTTTTGCAGCATGACACCACCCGAAAAAATCATCTTAGGCATAGACCCCGGCACCAATGTGCTGGGCTATGGCGTGCTCAAAGTGCAGGGCCGCAAGGCCAGCATGGAGGCGATGGGCGTGATAGACCTGCGCAAGTGTACCGACGTCTACCTGAAGCTGGGGCGTATCTACGAAAGGGTGATGGGCATTATCGATGCTTTCTGTCCCGATGAGCTGGCCATCGAATCGCCCTTCTTCGGCAAGAACGTACAGAGTATGCTCAAGCTGGGCCGCGCACAGGGTGTGGCCATTGCCGCAGCAATCTGTAGGGAAGTGCCCATCCACGAATATGCCCCGCTCAAAATCAAGCAGGCCATTACAGGCAACGGGCAGGCCAGCAAGGAGCAGGTCTCGGCCATGCTGCAACGTATGCTCCGCATTCCTCCCGAAAGCGTGCTGCCCTATCTGGATGCCACCGATGCCCTGGCTGCCGCCTACTGCCACTACCTGCAAAGCGGAAGACCGGCCGAAACGACCGGATCACCCCGCTCGTGGGCTGCCTTTGTCAAGCAGCATGCCGACAGGGTGAGAAATAGAGTTGAAAGTTTATAGTTTAAAGTTTATAGGAAAGAGTTGAAAGTTTATGGAGAAAAGTTTAAAGTTGAAGAGTTTATAGTTTATAAGGTCACTATGAAGCGCAGTAATCATGCGTTCAGTGAATTTCCTGATAAGCTTTAAACTTTAAACTATAAACTCCCAACTCTATCCTTATAAACTTTAAACTATAAACTTTCAACTCTTTCCTATAAGCTTTAAACTCTTCATCTTTAAA
>JBJEAF010000078.1:0-4087 GCA_051868755.1 Alloprevotella sp. | reverse complement strand
GGCCGAAGTTCATTCAGTAATTTGGCCGAAGTTCGTTCAGTAATTTGGCCGAAGTCATTCTGAACCTGAAAGTCACAAACGCCCCAAGCGCGACTGATGGGATGCATGGGACTGACGCATCCAACCTGTCGCGCTTGGGTAACTATATGGCCCAATAGGGTCACACCACCAGCAGGAGGTCGTTGATGATACCGTCGGCCAGCCCGAGCTTCGGCACCATGATTTGGCGGGCCGAAACCCGTTCGGCTATGGAGAGGAAGATGTAGGCTGCCGGAACTATGACATCGGCACGGTCGGGCTTGAAGCCATAGGCCGACATGCGCTCCTCGACCGAAAGTTGCGATAGCTCGTCGTAGAGCCTTCGGAGTTCTGTCACCGGGAAGAGGCCCTCTGCATCGGCCTTCTTGGCCGAAATGCGACAGAGTTTGTTGATGTTGCCGCCGCTGCCCACAATGGTGACTCCAACACGACCGGAGGATGCTTCGGCCAGGTCGCGGAGCATGGACTCCATGACAGATTCCGAGACCTTGTCGCGCAACATACGTATGGTACCTATATTATAGGAGTGGCTGAAGACCTTTTCGCCGTTTGACACCCACGTCACCTCCGTGCTGCCGCCGCCCACATCGACATAGAGATAGTCGTCGGGCCCGGTCATGTAGGGCAGGTGGTTGTCGTAGACTATCTGCGACTCCTCATCGCCTGAGATGACCTCAATCTTCAGTCCCGTCGCCTTCACTGCATCGGCAATGATGGCCGCACCGTTGCAGGCATCGCGCATGGCCGATGTGGCACAGGCGCGGTACCTCCTCACGTGGTAGACCTTCATGAGCTGCTTGTAGGCTTTCATGGTGCGCAGGAACTCCTCCTCGCGTTCTTCCGAAATCCTTCCGTCGGCAAAAACGTCCATGCCCAAACGCAGGGGGATGCGCAGGAAAAGGCTCTTTCTCATGCCCGTCACCTGACCGTCTTGCCGCTCAATGGTCTTAATGAGCAGCCGGGCGGCATTGGAACCGATGTCGATAGCGGCGAGGTTAAACGTTTCACGGCTGCCGCGTGGGTCCGTCGGGCTTTGTGTGTATGTCTTTTGCTTGTTGTCTGTCTTCATGTTGTGCTGAATGGGGTATGTGGCAGGACGGCCTGCCCGGGAACAGGCTGTTCGCCGTCATGGGCTACCTTCCTTCTTGTGGGGAGTCGGCATGGGCCTGGCTCTCCGGCTGGAGCTGGGACTCGACCTGCTGCTGCAAGAACTCCTGGGAACGGAAGGGGGCTTCGCCTTCGGCAGGCGACTGTATGGCATCGTTGCCGTCACCGCTCACCAAGCGGCCGTTGCAGGTATCACGCAAGCCGCTGTCGACGGTGAGCAGGAGGTCCTGCTGCATGTCTTCATCGTAGACGGGAGCCAGCACCTCCACCCTGTTGTCCAGATTGCGGGGCATCCAGTCGGCAGAGCCGATGAAATAGCGGTTCTTTCCGCCGTTGCAGAAGATGAGTATGCGGGCATGTTCGAGATAACGGTCGATGATGCCCACACAGCGTATGTGCTCGCTGATGCCTTCCACACCGGGCACGATGCTGCAATTGCCCCGGATGAGGATGTCGACCTTCACGCCCGCCTGGGAAGCCTCGTAGAGCTTGGCCACCATGTCGCGGTCGGTGATGTGGTTGATCTTGACTTTCATCCATGCCTCCTTGCCGGCGCGGGCATTGCGTATCTCGGTGTCAATCAGGCGGAGCAGGCGCGACTTCATGGAGTTGGGCGAGACAAGGAGTTCGGTAAACTTCGGCTGCACGAAAGGACGGTCGATGAAGTCGAACACCTTGGCCACCTCGTTGACTATCCGTGTGCGGGCTGTCATGAGGAGGTAGTCGGTGTAGACCTTGGCGTTGCCCTCGTGGAAGTTTCCTGTGCCGACACAGGCAATATGGCCCTTCGACGACTCGATCAGCAGGAGCTTGGAGTGTACTTTCAGTCCTTCCACACCATAGATGACATTGACCCCTTCCTGCTGCATGCGCTTGCTCCACTTGATGTTGCTCTCCTCGTCGAAGCGGGCCAGAAGCTCTACGACGGCGGTGACCTTCTTGCCGTTGCGGGCGGCGGTAATGAGGGCCTTGACGACCTTGGAGTCCTTGGCCAAGCGGTAAAGGGTGGTCTTGATGCTCTTTACTTCGGGTCTGATAGCTGCCTCACGCAGCAGGCGGGTGTAACCGTCGAAGGAATGGTAAGGCACGTGGATAAACTCGTCCTTCTGGCGAATCTTGTCGAGCAGACTTTCCTTTGAAAGGAACACGGGTTTGAGGACATGTTGCCAGGCGGGATATTTCAGCTCGTCATGGCCGCAGTCGGGAAACTTCATGAAGTCCTTATGGTTCTGGTAGCGTCCGCCTTCGAGCGAGGTGTCCAGTCCACTGATGTCCAAGCGGTCGAGAATGCGCTTGCGGGCATGGCGCGGCATGGACTTGTCGAAGATGACCCGTACGGCTTCGCCGCGCTTGCGGCTGTCCACACCGGCGGCAATGCGCTGCAGCGTGCCGTAGTCCTGCTCGTTGTCTATCTCCATTTCGGCATCCTTGGTGAACTTGAACGAATAGGCGCGGAAGGTGCTTTCCTTCATGCCGATGAAGATAAGGGGCAGGCAGAAGCGCACCACATCATCCAAATACATGATGTCGGACCGCCCCGGAGCCGAAGGGAGGACGAGCCAACGTCCGAACTGGCGGTCAGGGACTTTCACTATGGCGTACTTCTTCTTGCCGGCACCGGTGGTCTCCGTCTTCTCCACAAGCAGGTAGATGCGGTTGTCTTCGAGTGTTGTGATGTCGTCGACATTAGAGAGCCAGATGGGGTTGACCGAACCGTTGAGCTTGTCATAGAAGAACCGGGTAAGGAACTGACGCTGCGTGTCGTCGAGATGTTCATCATCGACCAGAAAGATGCCGTGTTCGCACAGGCTCTCACGCACCTCCCGGATGGCCTCGGTGTACTCCTCGCTGTATTGCTCGTTGAGCCTGTTTATCTGTTTCAGGCTCTTTTTCAGCGTGTGATGCATCTTCTTGTCGAGCGTGGGTTCCTCGAGAATGCGGTTCAGGGATGCGACACGCACACGGAAGAACTCATCGAGGTTGTTGGAGTAGATGCCCAGAAACGAAAGTCGGTCGAGCAGGGGCACGCTCTCCTTTCGGGCTTCCTGGAGGATGCGATGGTTGAAATACATCCAACTCACATCGCGCTCCACGTAATGTTCGCCCAGAATTTCTTTTTTCATACTGTTTCTTCTTGCTGTTCTTGCGGCTCCCCGCCGGTGGGAGCGGCTGATTCCTTTAGGGTAAAACGGTCTTCACCTTTGCTGCTTAGACTGGCGAGAAAGGCTTCGCACATGCCCTGCGGCACACAGACTTCACGGAGGCTGTCGCTGCCGCTGAAGAGGTGCCGGCCCAGGCGGGCGGGAAGGGCGAGGAAGGTGACGCGGCTGAGACTGTCGCATTCGGCAAAAGCGTAGGCCTTCACGGCACGCACACTGGCGGGCAGGACGACATGGCCGAGCAGCGGACAATCGTAGAAGGCTTCCTTTTCTATCCGCTTCAGGGTGGACGGAAGGGTCACGGTCTTCAGGTTCTGCTTGCCCCGAAATGCCATTTCACCGATTGTTTCCACACCTTCACGCAGCTTGTACTTCGACGCGTTAGTCAGACAGAAGACGATTTTCCTGCCGTCTGCGGTGTATATGGCCTCACCGTCAAACTCGAAATTGTCGTTGTCTATCCGCTGCAAGACCACGTTGAGCACCAGTTCCTCAAGGCGCGAGCCTTTCCTGACGCGCTTCACTGCTGCGAGCAAAGCTTTCTTGTTCTTCTTCATGTTACATTCACTGCTTACGTCCTCTGACAGGGCGCAAAGGTGACGAGAAGGTATGACGATAGCATGAACAGAAGGTTACAAAAGCGTTACGGGCGGTTAACGTCGGACACATGGGGAACAACAATCTATGGAGAGGGCAAATCTTGCTTTTCCAACGAAGTATATATTACTTGGGCTCAAGCCGAAATCCCGGTGCATGATTTTTGGATAAATGTGTGAATGCAA
>JBJEAF010000077.1:0-4206 GCA_051868755.1 Alloprevotella sp. | reverse complement strand
CGGTGGCATTTCTCTGTGTTTGTTATGGATGACATGCTGTCCAATCAGCTGACTGGGCCATCAGTCCGCAATCAGGCTGAACTCGGCGCCTGAGCCGAAGTCCTGACCGCTCCACTCGTTGAGCGCGCGGAGCCGGATGTAGCGGGCCTTGACAGGCTGCTTGAACATCACCTTCTTCTGGTCGGCGTTGCGCTCGAACTGGCCTTTGTGGATAGGTTCGCCCCATTCCTGGCCGTCCTGGCTGACGTAGATCTCGTAGTCCTTCACCCAGCCGTTCTGGCCTGACTGACGCGGGAGGAAGGTGAAGCCCTTCATGGTCTTCTCTTCGGCTGCGTCGAAGTCAATCCAGTGGGGGTACTTCGTGACAGTCACGCCGTAGGCCGAGTGCCAGATGGTACCGGGATCACCGTCGACCAAATTGCGGCCCATGCCGCTGCCGGGTTCTTCCGACGAAACGAAGACTACCTGCAAGGGTACGCTGGTGATAGGCTCGAAGCTGCGGCTGAACTTGAGTTCGGGATTGTCCTTATACCATACCTGAAGCTTGCCGCCGGCGCGCAGGTTGATAGGCTCGCTATAGAGGCTGGCCTTCTTCGCACCGTTGATGGTGTAGAGGATAGCGCGGTCCTTGTCGGGCGAGGTGAGGGTGACTTTACCCGTAGCGTCCTGCGAGAAGTCGATGGGACGTTCGCCGCTGGCACTCACCTTGGCGCGTTCGCCGATAACCGAAGGCATGGCGCGGCCAATGTTGAGCGGACGGATGATGAAGCCGAAGCTGCGGCTCTCGCTCATGGCACGGTCAGCACGCACAGGGCCTCCCTGTCCGCAGCTGGCGCCGCCGAGTCCCGTCACCTTCGCATCGAGGTGGAGCACGGTGGACTGGCTCTTGGGCAGGCTGTGGGGATGGGCTGCCTGGGCAAGCTGCTGCTGTGTCCAGGGCAGGGCCGAAGCACACATCTCGCCGTCGGCCACGAAGAGCACGCCACGTCCGGCCTGGTTGGTCAGTGCACACCAGCGCACTTCCTCGCGGTTGCCCATGGACTGGGGCTTCGGCAGCATGATGTCCTGCTCGCCCACCTTGCCGCGGTGGTGTTCGATGAACTGGCCCGTCTTGCGGTCGGCATAGTTGTTGACCGGGCCCCGGCCATAGTAGTCAAAGGTGTTGAACGAAGCGGGCAACTCCATCACGTAGCCCAAGCGAGGCAGCACGACCGAAGCGCGGCTGGCCGATATGGCACTGTGAAGCTCGACTGAACCGTCGGGCCATACGGTGTAGACCTGCGTGGTGGTGAACTTGAAGTCATCGGCACCCAGCTTCTTCGTGTCCTGATCAAAGCGGTAGGCACTTTCGGGGTCGCGGTTGCCGTTGCCATACGCCTGGCGGCAACCTTCCTTGCCCTGGCTCTCTACCGTAAACACGAGCTGCACGGCACCGTTCTTCAGCTGCTTCACTTCGCGGCTCAGGGCCTTGTGGCCCAAGTTGTAGAGTCCGTAGCGGAACCAGTCGCCCACGAAACCTGCACCGTCATCGTTGTCGGTCGGAGCACGGAAGGCATCGAGCTTCGGGCCATGTCCCTTCTTCAGCACGCTCTCGTTGCCATAGACGAGCTGGTCGATAGCACCCGTGGCGTTGTCAAACACAACCTTGAAGCCATCGCCTTCGACGGTCACAGCCTGGTCGGTCTGCTCACACTTCAGGGCGTCCTTGCCTGCCGAAGCCTCAGCCACGGCGGGAGCTTTCACGTCGGCGGCCTTCACGAGCAGCTGCTCTTCCATCTGGATGTAGCCCTTTTCGGCCCAGGGCATGTTCTTCTTCTGGAAGAACAGCACCTTCACGAAGTATTCGCCGTCAGCATCCAGCTGGGCATAGTCGTAGGGAAGCGTCACTTCCATGCGCTGGCGTGCCTTCAACTCAGAGGGATTGCCAGGCACTTCCTGTATTTCACCCACCTGGTGGCCGTCTTTCCAGAGTGACCAAACGATGTTGTAGTCGCTGAGCGGCTCGAAGTAGTTCTTGTTGAAGATTTCAATCTTGCCCTGCTTCATGTCGACGGCCTTCACGCCCACGTTCTGGTACACCTTCTTCACCTCGAAGTACTGGGCCTTCGGAGAGAGGTCGGGGCGCATGATGCCGTTCATACAGAACATGCCGTCGTTCGGCTTGTTGGTCATACCGAAGTCACCGCCGTAGCCCCAGTAGAGCTCGCCCTTGCTGTTCACATTATAGATGGCCTGGTCCACCCAGTCCCAGATAGCACCGCCCACAAAGAAGTTGGTGCTCTCAATAGCGTTCCAGTAATCGACCAGTCCGCCCACGGCGTTACCCATGGAGTGGGCGTATTCCGAGATGTGGAAGGGGTATACCATGTCGTAGGTTCCCTTCACGGCACCCTGCACCCAAGCGATGGAGGGGTACTGGTTCGAACCCATGTCGACGATGTCGTTGTTGCGCTCGTACTGCACGGGGCGCGAGGTGTCGTATTGCTTGATAGCCTTGTAAGCCTCGACGAAGTTGTTGCCGGGTCCGGCCTCGTTGCCCAAGCTCCAGATGACTACCGAGGGGTTGTTCACCGTAGCGTGTACCATCTCCATATTGCGGGCTACGTGCGCGTTCTTGAACTCAGGCACATGCGAGAGGCTGGCTTCGCCATAGTAGTATTCGTGGCTCTCGATGTTGGCCTCGTCTTCGAGGTAGATGCCGTACTTGTCGCAGAGGTAGTACCAGTAGGGCGCATCGGGGTAGTGGCAGTTACGCACATGGTTGATGTTGCCCTGCTTCATGAGGAACACCTCGTGCTCCATCTGCTGGCGGGTCACGTAGTGTCCCGTGGCGGGGTTGTTCTCGTGGCGGTTCACGCCCTTCATCTTGATGGGCTTGCCGTTGAGGTAGTAGTAGCGGCCTGCCAGTCCGAACTCATCCTTGTCGGCGGGCGTCTGCTTGATTTCGACTTCGCGGAAACCCACATAGGTTGAGAAGGTCTCGACGGTCTTTCCCTTCTTGTCCTTCAGCTCGCCCACGAGCGTGTAGCGGTGGGGAGCTTCGGCGCTCCAGGGCTTCACCTTGTTGCCGGCTGAGAGCACCACGTTGGCCTCTATTTCGCCGTTCTTGCCGATTTCGCTCACGGGAGCCACAGCCGTCACGCCCTGCACGAGCTTGTTCTCGTCGGTGTAGAGCTTGTTCTCATAGAGTGAGTAGACAATGCTGTAGCCCTTGGCCACCTTGTTCGTGAGGTTGCTCACCTGGGCCGTGATGTGGAGCGATGCCTGCGTGTAGGTGTCGTCGTAGTCGGGAATGGCCTTGATGTCGCGCACCTGCACCTTGGGCTTGGCCGTCAGCGACACGCTGCGGAAGATACCGGGCAGACGGAACATGTCCTGGGCTTCGAGGAAGGAGCCGTCGCTGTTGCGGTATACCTCGACTGCCACCAGGTTCTGGCCTTTCTTGTTCAGATAGGGAGTGATGTCGAACTGGGCCAGGTTGCGGGAGTTCTTCGAGAAGCCCACATAGCGGCCGTTCACATAGAGGTAGAAGAAGGAGTCCACGCCGTCGAAGTTGATGTACACTTCCTTGCCTTCCCAGTCGGCGGGAATGTCGAAGGTGCGGCGGTAGGAGCCTACTTCGTTGCGGTCTTTATAGGTCAGCCAGTTCTGGGGCGGCGTGCGCATCACGCCGTTCTTCCAGTCTCCGACAGCCACCTGGTGCTGGAAGATGACCTTCTGGTTCACGTAGATGGGATAGCCGTAGTTGAACTTGCCGTCGCGCTGCATACCGGCCAGGTTCCAGTTCATCGGCACCTGCACCTTGGCCCAGGCCGAAGCGTCGAAGTCGGTCTGGTAGAAGTCCTTGGGACGCTGGTCGGGATTCGATGCCCAGTGGAACTGCCACTCGCCATCGAGTGAGCGCCACAGGCTGCTGTTTTCGGGCAACACCTTGCGTGCCTGTTCCGTATTCTCAAACGAGAAGAACCAGGCATGGGGCTGCTGCTTGTTGTAGGCCACTGAGTCGGGGCTTTGCCACTCCCAGCCCGTAGGGGCCGGCATCTGTCCGTAGTAGAAGCCTCCGAGGGGCTGCACCTGGGCAAACGCAGGAAGGGCGAGCAAGCTGGCCAATAAGGTCAATTGGGTCTTTCGCATAGATAAAAGGTTTTTTATTAAGGGGTGTTCTATAAATTAGGCCGAGCTGGATGCTGGATTTTTAGAGATGAC
>JBJEAF010000076.1:0-4213 GCA_051868755.1 Alloprevotella sp. | reverse complement strand
CTTAAACTATAAACTTTCAACTCCCAACTCATGTCAACCATTTGTGCCATAGCCACCCCGTCAGGCGGAGCCCTGGGCGTAATACGCGTTTCGGGGCCACAAGCCATTCAAGCCACCTCGGCCATATTCCAGCCCGCAGGACCCACCCCCCTTCATGCGAAGAAGGGCAACACGCTCAGCTTCGGCTGCATCACCGACCCCGACACCCATGAGACTATCGACGAAGTGTTGGTAAGCCTCTTCCGCGCGCCCCATTCCTACACCGGCGAGGACAGTACCGAGATATCCTGCCACGGTTCTGCTTACATCCTCCAACGTGTACTGCAACTGTTGCTCACACAGGGCTGTACCATGGCCCGACCCGGCGAGTACACCCAGCGGGCCTTCATGAACGGAAAGATGGACCTGAGCCAGGCCGAAGCGGTGGCCGACCTCATCGCCTCGACCACAGCCGCCAACCACCGCATGGCCATGAGCCAAATGCGCGGCAGCTTCAGCAAGGAACTGCGCACGCTGCGCGACCAGCTGCTCCACATCACCGCGCTGCTGGAACTCGAACTGGACTTCTCTGACCACGAAGACCTGGAGTTTGCCGACCGCACCGAACTGCAAGACCTGGCCGGGCGCATCCTTCACCGCATCACACAGCTCTGCAACTCCTTCCGCCTGGGCAATGCACTGAAACGCGGTGTCCCTGTAGCCATTGTCGGCGAGACCAATGCCGGAAAGTCCACCCTGCTCAACGCCCTCGTCGGCGAAGAGCGCGCACTGGTGAGCCACATTCACGGCACCACCCGCGACACCGTAGAAGAGAGCATCACAGTGGGCGACACGCTCATCCGCTTTATCGACACAGCCGGCATACGCGCCACAACCGACACCGTCGAGCAGATGGGCATCGAGCGCACGTTTGCCAAAATCAGCGAAGCCGAGATTGTACTGTGGCTCATCGACTCCACCCAAGCCCTTTCACAGTTCGAAGCGCTCCGGGACCGCCTGCTGCCCGCCTGCACCGAAAAGTCCTGCCTGTTGTTGCTCTTCAACAAGGCCGACCTGCTCACTCCCGACGGACACACGGCCCTACAGCAGGCTATCGATGAACACATCTTCCCCACCCTCACGGCCTGCGACGTTCCCTTCAGCACCCGCATCCTGAGTGCCCAATCGTCCGCCGACATCGTCCAATTGCGCCAGCTGCTCACCCTCCGCCTGCATGAATTGCAGCAAGCCGCCGGTTCGGCAGGCGATGTCATTGTCAGCAACCTGCGTCACTACGAAGCCCTGTCGCAGGCCCAAGCCTCCATACAGCGTGTCATTGACGCGCTACACACCGACCTGTCGGGCGACTTCATCAGCCAGGACCTGCGCGAGTGCATCCATCATCTGAGCGACATCGTCGGCGAAGTTACCCCCGAGTCTGTGCTCCACACCCTCTTCCAGCACTTTTGCATCGGTAAATGACGCACTGGTATACCCAGCATATCCTGTACAACTGTGGACTATGTGGCATCACCTGATTCCGCTGCCCAGCCCCTATAAATTAACCGCCCCTTATTACAGAAGCGCCAGACCCAACTAAGGGAAACGCTATAGTCTGCTAATAAGACCTGCTCCTGCCTATATGGCGAGAGAATGGTTAAACATTGGTTAATTTGGGAGACAAGACAGGGCTGTAAACAATAGAACTGCTATATTCGCAAATAAACATAATTCAATATTGCACCCTTTGATAGTTGAAACCATATTTATCCCATCACTATGAATATCGTATTTGACAGAAGCAAACATGTTTTCCATTCGAATGCATTTGATGAAATCATCAAGGACACTATTCGCTTCTTCAATGGCACTCCCGTCCAATATCTCCCTCCACAAGAAAAATTCTCAGGTACAGGAGTGTATGCCATTTACTATATAGGCAGAAGCAAATATTACCGCGCTCTATATGAGCAGAACCGCACAGGTTACAATCAGCCTATTTATGTAGGGAAGGCAGTACCTCGCGGATGGCGTCAAGGCAGGAATCGAGAAGGACATGGCAACGAACTGTATTCACGCCTTTGCGATCATCAACACAGTATTGAAGTTGTCAAGAATTTGTCTCTGAAGGATTTCATGTGCAGATTCATGATACTGGAAGGTGCGGAGACAGACTTGATTGGTACTGTAGAAGCTGCACTCATTCGGAACTACGCCCCCGTATGGAATAGTTGTATTGATGGATTTGGCAACCATGACCCAGGCAACGGAAGATACAGCCAAGCACGTTCCGATTGGGATGTGCTTCATATGGGCAGAGCTTGGGCAGACAAATGCACAGGCAAATCCAATACGATAAAAACTGTTGAACAGAAAATTTATTCCTTCTTCATGCATCAAGATGAACAAGACGCCAATTAAAAGTATAGAGATTTTTTCGGGTGCAGGAGGACTTGCCAAGGGACTTGAGCTTGCCGGAGTCCACCATCAGGCATTTGTAGAGTGGAATACGGATGCTTGCAAAACATTACGTGTCAACTTTAATCCCAGCATGGTCTATGAAGGGGATGTACGCCACTTTAACTTCATGGCTTACTCTGGAGTTGACATCATAGCCGGTGGCCCACCTTGCCAGCCATTTTCTCTGGGTGGTAAGGCAAGGGGCAATGATGATGAACGCGACATGTTCCCCTATGCAGTTTCCGCTATTCGCCAAGTTTCCCCCAAGGCATTTATTTTTGAAAATGTCAAAGGATTGCTTCGCGATTCTTTTGCTGAATATTTTCACTACATCCTCCTTCAGCTGAGGTATCCTGATGTGGCTTTCAACAATGCTGATTGGCGAGAAAATCTTGCAGACCTTAAGCTGGTTGCAGCAGGCAAGGCATATGACGGTATCAGATACGATGTGAAGTACAAGTTGCTAAATGCCGCAGATTATGGAGTCCCACAAAAACGTGAGCGGGTTATAATTGTAGGGTTTCGCAGCGACCTTCATATCAACTGGGACTTTCCTGTTGCCACCCATTCTGAGGAGGCCCTGCTATGGCAGAAATATGTCACTGGAGAATATTGGAAGCGCCATGAGCTGACGTCCATGGATATTAGCGAGCAGGAGGCAGGATGTGTAAAAAAACAATTGGTAGAGCGCTACGGAATATGGCCGCCAGAACATAAGCCATGGGTAACCATCCGTGATGCGGTATCTTCTCTACCTCCTGTTTCCGAGCGTGCATCATCGGAGTATCAATACCGAGATGGGGCAAAAGAATATCCAGGGCATACAGGTAGCCTAATCGACCAGCCGTCCAAGACCATTAAAGCTGGTGCGCATGGTGTGCCAGGCGGTGAGAACATGATTAAATTCAACGATGGAACAGTACGCTATTTTTCCATAGCTGAAGCCAAGCGCATACAGACTTTTCCAGATGACTACCGCATCATTGGCGTGTGGACTGAAGCAATGCGCCAATTAGGAAATGCCGTGCCTGTAGAATTGGCAAAAATCATTGCTGACTCTGTTGTCAGCAAGATTAAGGAAGCGTCGAGTTCTTGAACATCTGATATAGGACTTCCTGTTTGAGATACATGCGGGCCTCAAACGAGCTTTTATCATCAGGAAAACAAGTAGCTGTTCTGCTGCAAGTGCACAAAAAGGCACAATGGCCTCGAAATGGAATCTGATGGTGTCTCTTGGCTGTTTTTACAACAGTGGTGTAGCGCAAGAAAAGCATCCGGCAACTCTCGCCGTTTGAATAAAAATGTGCACCTTTGTGACCAAAGTCGCCCATAAAATGTGCAGCCCGGTCGTAAAAGTCGGGTGTAAAACGTGTGACTTTGCCAGAAAAGTCGGGTATAAAATGTGATGACCTGACTGAAAACTCGGTATTAAAACGTGCAAGACTATGTATATAAGGAAGATAGAATCGACATTCCAATCATGGCTCAACACCCCCTCTCACAAGCCCATAGTAGTGAAAGGGGTTCGTCAGTGTGGAAAGACAAGCAGCGTGGTTGATTTTGCCAACAAGAACTTCAAGCATATTGTTTATCTGGACTTTAGGGAGCACCCTGATTACAAAATGTTTTTCACACCTAATCTTCATGTGGATGATATTATCATGCGCCTCACGGCTGCTATGCCTGATGTGGAGATCGAAGCAGGAAAAACATGTTTTATTGGGTCAAGCCGAAATCCCGGTGCATGATTTTTGGATAAATGTGTGAATGCAAG
>JBJEAF010000075.1:0-4275 GCA_051868755.1 Alloprevotella sp. | reverse complement strand
ACCCACACACCGCTTATCCTTTCCATGCAACGATTCACCAAGTTCACCCTCCTGCTGCTCCTCTTTCAGGCAGCCATTTACATCTGGGCCTCTCCCCTCACCCTCCAGTCGGCAGCCGACGATGCAGGCAAGGCCCTGCTGAAACTCTTCACCTATGATGCCGACGGCAAACTGCTGCATACAGGCACTGCCTTCTTTGTCAGCGCACAGGCCGAAGGCGTAACCACTTACACCCTGATGCAGGGAGCGAGCCGTGCCGAAGTCATCGACGCGAAAGGCAAGAAGTATGCGGTGAGCCGCATACTGGGAGCCAACTCGGCCACCGACCTTGTCAAATTCAGCGTGGAGGGTGTCAAGAAGTGCAGCTTCATGCAGCCTGTCAGCACGCCTGCCGGCAAGGGCAGCCACCTGTTCATGCTGCCGGCTGATGCCACGAAGAAGAGCCAACCCGCAGCCGTGACCATCACCGACACCGAAGCCTACAACCAATGGCTGTACTACCAGACCAGTGCCGAAAACAAGGCCGAGTTCTTCGGCCTGCCGTTGTTCACCGAGAACGGTGAAGTGGCTGCTATCTTGCAGCGCAACGTGAAGCAGGGTGCCACCACGGCCTGTGCCATTGATGCCCGCTTCATCAATGACCTCAGCATCAGTGCCACATCGCCCTTGCAGTCTGACCTGCGCGAACTGCTGATTCCCAAAGCCCTGCCCGGCAATGCGCACGACGCGCTCACCTATTTATATATGTTGCCCCAGAACGACTCGCTCTGGGCACAGACGGCCTACAACGACTTCGTGGCCACCTATCCGCAAATGCCCGACGGTTATCTGAGCCGCGCCACCTTTGCAGCCGGCAAGGGACTGTATGCCGACAGCGAGGCCGACCTGAACAAAGCCCTGCAACTGGCTACCGCAGGCACAGACTCGACCTACATGACAGCCGATGCCGTGCACTACCACATCAGCAACCTCCTTTACCGCACGCTCACCTCGCGCACAGATACAGCAGCCGTTCACCCCAACTGGACCTTGCAGCGCGCAGCACAGGAAGCGGCCCAAGCCTATGCGCTCAAGCCCAGCGCGCTCTACCTCATGCAGCAGGGCTACTGCTGCTTCTCGGCCAAACAGTATGCCGAAGCCTACCACCACTTTGAACAGGCCAGCCGCGATATCAACTTTGCCTCGTCAGAGACATACTTCGCCACGGCCCGGGCACTGGAACTATCCGGCGGCGACTCGCTGCAGGTCATGGCCTTGCTCGACAGCTGCATCGCCCGACTGCCCCAACCCGTCAGTGCCCGCAATGCGCAGTACTACATCGAACGGGCCGCACGCCTGCTGCGTGCCAAACGCTTCCGCGCAGCAGTCGACGACTACAACGAATATGAAAAAGCGGTAGGCCCGCGCAATCTATCCGACAACTTTTACTACCTTCGCAGCCAAGCGGAGTTGGAGGCGCACATGTACCAGCAGGCACTCGACGACATGCGCACGGCCATTGCTACCGCAGCCATGCCGCTTCCCTACCGCTTGGAGGAGGCCTACATCCTGCTGCGCGTGGGCGAATTTGAAGAGGCCATCGATGCAGCGACCCGCCTGCTGGCCGACTTGCCCGAGAATCCCGACTGCTACCGCATCATCGGTGTGGCCCACGGTGAACTCGGCCACAAGAAACTGGCCGTTGAGAACCTCACCAAGGCACAGCAGCTCGGCGACGACGTGGCCGCTTCCTTCCTCCCGAAATACCAGTAACGGATAGCCCGGTACGGGTTTTCCGCTCCCATTCAAACCAACCAACTGCGCGGAAGCGCACCTTCCCCTTCATGCAAAGATTCATCCTGCTTCTGCTACTGCACCTGCCGCTGTGTCTCGGGGCACAAAACATACGCCCCACCGATGCCCAGTATGAAGCGTCCAGACGCAGTTCCGGCTTCGACGACAAAAGCACGGACAGCAAGACCGAAAAGACGGATGTACCCGAGGGCATTTATGCCTGGACGGTCTCGCCGCGCTTCGGTTCGCTGCAGCCTGTGCCCCTCGACACCGTGCCCCACGGATTCCAGAACGAAAATGCGACCGACGGGCCGCGTGGCCATTATAACTATACAGGCAACCTCAGTGCGCCCCGCATTTCGCGGCTCTTCACCGAACAGGGGGCCAACATGCAGCAGAACCCCTTCATCTTCTATCTGCCCTACGACTATTTCCTGCGTCAGCCGGGACAATTGCTCTACACCAACACCAAGTCACCGTTTACCAACATCACCTACCATTCATGCGGCAACAAGACCAACGGCGAAGACCGCCTGCAAGCTCTTTTTGCCGTGAACTCGGGTAAGAAGCTTGGCTTCGGCGGCCGGGCTGACTATGCCTACGGCCGCGGTTATTACCAGGCCCAGTCTACAGCCCACTTCGACGGCATAATCTATGCCTCCTACATCGGCGAGCAGTACAGGCTTCACGCCTACGTGAGGCGAAACTTCCTGAAGAACAGGGAGAATGGCGGCATTGAGAACGATGACTACGTAAACCGCCCCGAAAGTTTTCCCACGCGTTACAGCTCGGCTGACATGCCTGTGAACCTGTCACGCGCATGGAACAAGATGGAAGGTACACAGGTGTATCTGACCCACCGCTACAGCTTAGGATTCCGCCGCTACCGCAACGCGCTGGGCCAAGAGGTCGAGGCTCCCACACTGCCCGAAAAGGCGCAGCCAGCTGCCACCGACAGCACCGCACAGCAAAATGCCGCTGCGGCTGCACCAGGCAAACGGGCACCCCGACTGCCACGGCTCAACAAGGAACAGGGCCAGGCCAACGAGAAGAATGGTAACGGCAAACTGGCCGCCGGACCGGCCGAAGACAAACAAGAGGCTGACAGCACACGCATCACAAGCGAGTTCGTGCCTGTTACGAGCTTCATACACACCTTTTGCCTGAACGACAATCTCCGCCGCTTCCAGTCGCACGAAAAAAACAATGACGACAACCCCGGCTACTTTGCCGACTTCTTCCTGCCGGGCGATTCGGCCAACGACCGCATGCACCACTTCGGCGTGGAGAACACCTTGGCCTTTGAGTTGCATGAAGGCTTCAACCGCTGGATGAAGATGGGCCTGCGCCTGTACGGCAAACATGAACTGGCCCAGTTCAGCTTCCGCCTTCCCTATGCCGAAGGACTGCTGCCCCAGCGCGTGTTTACTGAGAACTACTTCACCGTAGGTGCCCAGCTACTCAGCCAGCAAAGTCCTATCGTGCGCTATCAGGTGTTGGGCGAAATACGCACCACTGGCTCCGACTGGGGAGAGTTCAACATCGAAGGCAATGCTTCGCTGAACATTCCGCTGCGACGCGACAGTCTCCACTTCACGGCAGAAGGCTTCGTGCGCAACGAACGCCCCTCGTTCTACCTGCGCAACTACTATGCGCGCAATGCATGGTGGACCAATGACAACCTCGACAAGCAGTTGCGCACACGGGTGCGCGGAACGCTGCGCTACCGGCAGACGGCCCTCACGGCCTCGCTCGAAAACATTCAGAACTATCTCTATTTCCAAGAAACGCTGGTACCCTACACTGCCACCGACGGCTACGACAACTTCCGCCACGGCGTACAGGTTGCACAGACATCGCAGAATACGCAACTGGTGGCCGTGACTCTGAGCCACAACCAGCAATGGGGCGTACTCCACTGGGACAATGAGCTGACCTGGCAGACCTCGACCAACAAGGAGGTGCTGCCTGTGCCCGACTTCACGGGCTACAGCAACTTGTACCTGCTCTTCCGCATTGCACGGGTGTTACAAACGGAGCTGGGGGCTGACATTCGCTACTTCACCCGCTACCATGCGCCGACCTATTCGCCCATCATCGGGCAGTATGCGGTACAGGACCCCGAACACCGCGTTTCGACCGGCAACTACCCCATCATCAATGCCTACGCCAACTTCCACCTGAAGCGCACCCGCTTCTACATCATGGGCTCGCATGTGAATGCCAAGTCTGGCTCAGGCAACCCCTTCTTGGTGCCCCACTATCCGCTGAACGGCTTCACCCTGCGCATCGGCATCTCCTGGAATTTCATCAATTAAGGGCTCAAGCCGAAATCCCGGTGCATGATTCTTGGATAAATGTGTGAATGTAAGCGTTCAAGGCACGCCCCGAAGGGGCAGCAAGCGCGTAGCCCAGGGCATCGCCCTGGGTTGGTTGACCGCCGCAAATGCGCCCTGCAAGGGCAAAAGCGTATGATGACAAGCGTTGCTAACAGACGCTTTT
>JBJEAF010000074.1:0-4276 GCA_051868755.1 Alloprevotella sp. | reverse complement strand
GAACGCTTGCATTCACACATTTATCCAAAAATCATGCACTGGGATTTCGGCTTGAGCCCGAATTACCGGGATTTGTCCGTGAATTGATATAAACCAAAAAGAAGAACGCAAATTCTCGTTCACACCAAGAATCTCAGTTTATCCCACGGTATGTCTGGGCCGACAGGACCGTATCATACCCGCCTACATGCTCGTCTTCATGGGTGTCGATGCCCGTATAGACCAACGAGGCATCTTCATAACGCTTGAACTTGTAGACCGCATCGTTCATCAATTCACGGTTGAACACACCGAGCGACACAAGCAAGTCGAAGTCCGGCAAGGTCAAGCCTGTCACCTTGCGGAAGAGGTCCGGCTCCAGCTGGTGGATGACATCGTAGAGCGTATATTCGCGATAGTCCGTGAGATACATGAAGACAGGGATGCGCGTGGCAAACTTGATGAGCTTCTGCTGGATTTCCTTGCGCTTCGACTTGTACTCCTTTTCTTCGGCCGAGAGTTCCTTCTTTTCCTTGGCCGTCAGTTTGTCGCCCCGTTCCTTCTTCGCCTTCTTCACAGCCTCCGACTTGTTGATAATGGTCTCGATGTCCTTGTTGAGTGCGCGAAACCCTTCGATATTCATCAACGCCTGCATAGCTTCGGTGCTCGCCATGAGGCGGGCCAGTGTGCCGTTGTCCACATTGACCAGCAGGGCACTCTCCCAACGTCGGGCCAGCAAGGTAGCCGTAGTGCCCGACATGGCCATGTCGAGGATGCCCGCCGCATCAATCTGCTTCATGCCCGAACCGTCATAGGCCAGAATGGGCAGATAGCGGATGAACTCCTTCACCTTCTGTTCCGGGTTGTGCTCGTCAACACTCAGCCGACAACTGTATTCAGCTACCTGCCGCAAGGCCCTGTTCGGTGCGAAGTCGAACACATAGCACAGCGGCTTGAGCACCACTTCCCTACCCCATTCGTCACGCAGGGTCCACGGCGACTGCACACGAAATGCTGCCTGAAAGTAAGTTTCGGGCGAGGAAGCATTACGCAGCATGAAGATACCCGTCCAAGGCTTTACGGTGACACCCGTGGAGAGTTTGCCGCAGGACAGCGTAATGGTATAGTTCTCCTGCGGATTACCCATGCCGGCATAGACCGGATGTACGGCATCGGCTCCCATACCAGCCTCCTGCCCCGCAGCCACAATAATCTCAAAGCGTCCGAAGAACTTTCGGTTGACGGGTTTCAGCAACAGCCGCCGCATGGCCCTGCACGCTGCCACCGAAGGCAGAAACCAATAGGAGTGGCGCAGGTAGTCGAGCAGGCGGGCATCGGAGTAAGGCATAGGCGGCTTTTCACCAGCCAGTTTCAGGTCACTCACCACCTGTTCGGCGTAGGACCCATGTATCAGGTCAACCCATTTCTGGACATACTCCTCGTGGACAAACACGTCGTCATCGGCACTGAAGAACGTATTGAGGTCGAACTCGCAGAACTCTCCCTGTTCGGCTATCTCCCGAATCTTGTCGGGCAACCTGTAGGTCATCATCACCATCTGGGGCAATGACAGATAAGGATTCGGCCCTTGGGTGTCGTTCCACTGCCGCTTGGCCTGCTGCTCGTCGGTATACGTCCAGTTGAATATCTGCTCTTCGATGAACTCCCCGCTGGCAATGGCGCGGAAAGGAGTGCCAGAGAGGTAGAGGTAATGCTTCGTGTCGAGCGGCATGAGACCTTCATCGAACACCTCACGGGCTTCCATTTCCCGTTTCGAAGCAGCATCTTCGGCATAGATGCGCTGTGTCTCTTCGGCGATGCGGGCAGCCAGGTCCTGCTTGTTGTAATACTCCTTGGCATGTTTGCCCCAAGCACCAAAGTGGTATTCGTCGAGTATGATGCAGTCCCAATGTACCTGCTGAATCCACTCGTTTGTAGCCTTGATGCCGCCCGCACCATTCGTTCCGAGCACGTCCTGGAAGGAGGCGAAGCACACGAAACGGCTGTCGGGAGCGACGGCGTTGAACTCCCGGTTGTCCTGTTTCTCCACAAAAGTCCAGCCTTCAAAGTCTTTGTGGGTGAGGAGGTCTTCCTTCCATGCCGTTTTCACTGCTGGCTTGAAGGTGAGCACAAGTACATGCCTCCAGTCCATGCGCAGGGCGAGCTGATAGGCCGTGAAGGTCTTGCCGAAACGCATCTTGGCGTTCCAGAGGAAATGCGCGGTCTTTCCCCTGTTGACGGGGTCGGCTGCAAACGACCGGAAGTAGGCTGCTGTCTTGTCGACGGCAACCTGCTGCTCGGGCCTCATCTGAAAGTCCAAGGTACGGGTGAGCAGGCTCGTTTCATGATGACGCACGGCCTCGATGGCCTGTTCCACCTGTTCGGTGCCACAGTTGAACCACTCGCCTTCGGGATTGGCTATGTGGGCATGGCGGAGCACACGGTGTACGGCCTTGTCGGTAAACACTGTTCCGTCCTGGCGCATGGCCGAGCGGACGAGTTCCACCTTCCACGACTGTCCGGGCACAAGCGTCGGGTAGTGCTCTTTCATGCGCACCTCGACCGAACGGGCCGTAAAGCCCACCTTGAGCAAACCGGGAAAGCGCGTGTCGGAATAGGCGTATATCACGGGGCGTTCGGCCACTTGGTGCCGGAGTAAATCTGTTGCTGACATAGGAATTATCTTCTTATTTTTATAAAGCACTATAACTTGTAAACTACGTTCTCAGTATCAGACCGCCGAACGTAATCTACGTTTTCGGTATGAATTTGTCGATTATAATCTACGTTTTCGATATAAATTTGTCGATTAGAGCGTTTCAGGCGCGGCTGTTTGGCTGAAAGTTGTACCTTTGCATAAGATTGGCTGCGTTCGGCATAGCTTGGGGCAAGCTTGGCTCTGCGCTCACTTGCACAATCTTTGCATAAGATTGGCTGCGTTCGGCATAGCTTGGGGCAAGCTTGGCTCTGCGCTCACTTGCACAATCTTTGCAATCAAATCTAAATCAAGGAGAATATGATAGACCGGCTCATCAATCAGGCTGTTTCGGCAGACTTTTTCCAAGGAAAGGTCGTTGCCATCTTAGGTCCTCGTCAGGTAGGAAAAACAACCCTGCTGTCGCAATTGTCCATACCAAGCACAGAAACACTATGGCTGAACTGCGACAACATGGATGACCGACAAGAGTTGGAAAACCAGACAACGACAGGGTTGCGGCAGTTAGTCGGCAGCAAACGCTATGTGGTTGTCGATGAGGCACAGCGTGTGAGCAACATCGGGCTTACGCTCAAGATGATGGCTGACACTTTCCGCGACCAGGTGCAAGTGGTTGTGACTGGATCATCATCGCTGGAACTCGCCAACCAGATTAACGAACCTGCCACAGGACGCATCTTTGAATACCGGCTGTACCCGCTTTCGTTGGCTGAGCTAAGCCTCAACCATTCGGCACGTGAGGAACGCAGGCTCTTGGAGCAACGTCTGATATATGGCTGTTATCCCGAAGTAGTCACCCACCCCGACCATGCCAAGCGCATCCTGACTACCATTGCGGGCAATTACCTCTACAAGGACCTGCTCAGCTACAATGGCATCCGCAAGCCGGAAATGCTCTCACGCCTGCTTCAGGCTTTGGCCATGCAGATTGGAGAGCAGGTGTCGTACAATGAACTCAGCCGTCTGCTGGGCATCGACCGTGCCACTGTCGAGAGTTACATCGACCTGCTGGAAAAGTGCTTCGTCATTTTCCGACTACCTTCATACAGCGGCAACCTGCGCACCGAGCTGCGGCACAACCGCAAGATATACTTCTACGACAACGGCATCCGAAACGCTGTCATCAGCAATTTTGCTCCTCTCAACCTGCGAAGCGATGCCGGAGCACTATGGGAGAACCTGATGTTGAGCGAGCGCGTGAAGCACAATGCCTACCGGCAGAGCTATGCACAAATCTACTTCTGGCGCACACAAGCGCAGGCGGAGATAGACTTTGTGGAGATAGAGGACGGCGTGATGCAGGCTTTCGAATTCAAGTTCAACCCCAAGAAACTGCCCCGTGCGCCTAAGGCATTCACCGACAACTACCCGGCAGCCCAATTCCAAGTCATTACACCCGACAATTATCTGCCGTTTGTAGGTGTGGAGTAGGCACAGCTCTTCCAAACAGGTTGACACCGACCTTATCCATATGAATTTGTCGATTAGAGCATTTAGAGCGCGGCAGTTTGGCTGAAAGTTATACCTTTGCATAAGATTGGCTGCGCTCGGCATAGCTCAAGCAAGCTTGGCTCTGCGCTC
>JBJEAF010000073.1:0-4330 GCA_051868755.1 Alloprevotella sp. | reverse complement strand
AAAATCTTTCAGCTTTTCTTTTGCACTACGCTCGCCTTGTGTTACCTTTGCTTCGCGAAGTTAGGCTGCGGCTCGGCAACAAAAAGAAAAAACTGCGTTGTTTTCTTTTTGCTGCGCTCGCCTTGCACTAACTCTGCTTCGCGAAGTTAGGCTGCGGCTCGGCCGAGCAAAATGAAAATCTTTCAGCTTTTCTTTTGCTCAGCTCTCGCCTTGCACTAACTTTGCAAACTCATAGAAAAGCCTCTAACACAAATCAATGAATATAAAGGACGATAATCCCCAAAGCGCATTTTCACTTATAGCAGATTTCGAGGGCGACATGGAGGCCCTGATGCACACGCCACATGGCAGCGTGCTGCCGGCTTTGCCGTTGCGCAACATGATGCTGTTCCCGGGTGTGGTTGGCTCTATCTCCGTGGGGCGCGAATCGAGTTTGAAGGTGGTGAACGGTGCATTGAAGAACGGTTCGCTCATCGCCGTGTTCACCCAGAAGGATGCTGCGGTCGACGAGCCTGAGAGCAAAGACCTCTATCCGCTCGGTGTGCTGGCTCGTGTGATGCGCACCATCGACATACCCGACGGTACAACGGCCGCTATCGTACAGAGCTACGGACCCCTGAAGCTGGAGGCCGTGAAGCGGCGCAAGCCTTATCTGCGCGTGGAGGTATCGTCGCTCGAGGAAACGCTCTATACGGAGAAAGACAAGGAGTTCTCCGTGTTGGTGGAGTCGTGCCGCGATGCCGTGGTGCGCTTCTTGAAGCTTAACGACGGCTTGCGCGTCGATGAGGCTGTCTTTGCCGTACGCAACATCTCGCATCCTGTTTTCCTGATTAACTTCATCTGCGTGAACATGGCGTTCTCGCTCGATGAGCGGCTCCGCCTGCTCGAAGAGCGCGACGTGAAGCAGCGCGCCTACAAGCTGCTTCAACTGCTCAACCGCGAGTGTCAGTTCGCACAGCTGAAACACGAAATACAGGTGCAGACGCGCGAAGACCTCGACCAGCAGCAAAAGGAATTCTTCCTGCACCAGCAAATCAAGAATATACAAAGCGAGCTGGGCGAAGACGAGAACGGCGATGTGGCCGAACTGGAGAAGAAAGCCCTCGCGCTGACGTTTCCCGAAAAGGCCGAAGCCGTGTTCTGGCGCGAGCTGGACAAGCTCAAGCGCACGAACCCGCAGATGCCCGATTACAACGTGCAGCTCAACTACCTGCAAACATTGGTCTCGCTGCCGTGGGGCATCGGCACCGATGACAACCTGAACATACGACATGCCGAACGCATCCTGAACCGCGACCATTACGGCATGGAACGCGTCAAGGAACGCATACTCGAACACCTCGCCACCCTGCGCTACCGCCAAAATGACAAAGCGCCGATCCTCTGCCTCTATGGCCCTCCCGGAGTGGGAAAAACCTCGCTCGGCAAGAGCATCGCTGAGGCACTGGGACGCAAGTATATGCGCATTTCGCTGGGCGGTGTCCACGATGAGGCTGAAATCCGAGGCCACCGACGCACCTATGTGGGAGCCATGCCCGGACGAATCATCAAGGGCATCATGAAGGCCGAATCGTCCAATCCGCTGTTCGTGCTCGACGAAATCGACAAGGTGTCGGAGAACAACTACAACGGCGACCCGCACAGTGCGCTGTTGGAGGTGCTCGACCCCGAGCAGAACAATGCGTTCCACGACAACTATCTCGACCTCGACTTTGACCTCTCGAAGGTTTTCTTCATAGCCACGGCCAACAGCCTGCAGACCATCCCGCGTCCGCTGCTCGACCGTATGGAAATCATAGAGCTTGAAGGCTACCTGACGGAGGAGAAGAAGGAAATAGCCCGCCGCCACCTCATCCCGAAGGAGCAGAAGGACTTCAATTTCGGCCAGAAGGCTGAACTCAAGTTCACCCCCGGTGCCATAGAGTTCATCATCGAGAAGTACACCCGAGAGAGTGGCGTGCGCCAGCTCGAAAAGCAGATCAACAAGGTCTTCCGCAAGGTGGCCTATCTCACCTCTACCTCCGACACCGACACCATGCCCTATGCCGGCACCAGCATCAAACCAGCCGATGTCGAGCAGCTGCTGGGCAAGCCGCTGTTCAGCCGCGACCGATATCAGGGCAACAAATACGCCGGCGTGGTGACAGGACTGGCCTGGACTGCCGTGGGCGGCGAAATCCTGTTTATTGAGACGGGAGTCAGCCGCAGCAAGGGCGGCAAGCTCACTATGACGGGCAATTTGGGCGATGTGATGAAAGAGAGTGCCGTGTTGGCACTGGAATACATCAAGGCCCATGCCGACCGCCTGAACCTGGACTACCGTGTGTTCGACCACTGGGGCGTACACGTGCATGTGCCCGAAGGAGCCACACCCAAGGACGGTCCTTCAGCCGGCATCACCATTGCCACTTCGATAGCCTCGGCCCTCACCCAGCGCAGGGTGCGCGACCACCTGGCCATGACTGGCGAAATCACATTGCGCGGACGCGTGCTGCCTGTGGGCGGCATCAAGGAGAAGATTCTGGCCGCCAAGCGCGCAGGTATCACCGACATCCTCATCTCGGAGGAGAACCGTCGCGATGTGGAGGAGATCAACGAGCGGTATGTCGAAGGGCTGACCTTCCATTTCGTCGAGGACGTGCAGGACGTGCTGCGCTTTGCCCTGCTCGATGAGAAGGTGCAGAACGCCATCGAACTCACCGTGCCGGCCGACGAGCCCCTGCCGCAAGGCAGCAGCCCAGAAGGCAGTGTGTCGGTCAGGCTCATGAAGGGCAAATAAGTGCGCACACCCGCAAACAAGGTAACTCCATGGACTTTACACTTCAACATACCGACGCACACAGTGCGGCGCGCGCCGGCCTGATCACCACGGCGCACGGACAGATTCATACCCCCATATTCATGCCCGTGGGCACGGTGGGCAGCGTCAAGGGAGTTCACCTCCACGAACTCAAGGACGACATCGATGCCGAAATCATTCTGGGCAACACCTACCACCTCTACCTGCGTCCCGGTCTTGACATCCTGGAGCGAGCGGGCGGACTCCACAAGTTCAACGGCTTTGACCGCCCCATGCTCACCGACAGCGGCGGCTTTCAGGTGTTTTCGTTGGCGGGCATCCGAAAGCTCACAGCAGAAGGCTGCGAGTTCCGTTCGCACATTGACGGCAGCAAACACTTCTTCACCCCTGAAGGCGTGATGGACATAGAGCGCACCATCGGGGCCGACATCATGATGGCGTTCGATGAGTGTCCGCCGGGTACAGCCGACTTCGGCTATGCCCGCCGAAGCCTCGACCTTACGCACGGCTGGATGAAGCGTTGCTGGAAGCGTTTCAACGAAACACAGCCCAAGTATGGTTATGCGCAGGCCCTCTTTCCGATTGTGCAAGGCTGTGTCTACAAACAGCTGCGTCAGGAGAGCGCGCGCTTCATGGCCGACTTCGGGGCCGAAGGCTATGCCATTGGCGGCTTGGCCGTGGGCGAGCCGGCCGAAGTGATGTACGACATGATTGAGGTGGTCAACGAAATCCTGCCCGCCGACCGTCCCCGCTACCTCATGGGCGTGGGCACGCCGGTCAACATTCTGGAGGCCATTGAGCGCGGTGTCGATATGTTCGACTGTGTCATGCCTACCCGCAACGGGCGCAACGCCTGCCTCTTCACCGCCGAAGGCGTGATTAACATGCGCAACGCCAAGTGGGCTGACTGCTTCGAACCCGTCGATCCCATGGGCCACTGCTTTGCCGACCTGCACTACACCAAAGCCTACCTGCACCACCTCTTCAAGGCCAAGGAACTGCTGGCTATGCAGATAGCCTCTATCCACAACCTGGCCTTCTACCTCTGGTTGGTGCGCGAGGCAAGGCGGCACATTCAGGACGACACATTCGCCGGGTGGAAGAGTCACATGGTCCGACAGCTGGCGCGAAAACTGTAAGAGCGAAGCTTCGTTTAGAGTTGAAAGCTTATAAGTAGGCTCACTGAGCGGATGACACTCCGCTTCATAGTAACCTTATAAACTTTTCAACTCTCAACTACAAGCATTCAACTTCATACTTTAAACTTTAAACTTCCCCATCCCCTACCATGTTTGGCAAAAGGAAGAAGAAATACAGGAAGATGCGCAGCCGGGGTCGCAAGCCCTGGTTGGGGCGCATTGACCGATACATTATCTACAAGTTCCTAAGCACCTACATCTTTCTCATCACCATCATCGTGGTGATTGCCGTGATTTTCGACTTCAACGAGAAGATTGACAAGCTCACGCAGAGCCAGGCACCGGTGCAGAAGATCATCTTCGACTACTACGTCAACTTCGTTCCCTATTT
>JBJEAF010000072.1:0-53020 GCA_051868755.1 Alloprevotella sp. | reverse complement strand
GGAAGGCCTGGCCGAAGCAAGCCGAGAAGGTGGGAGTGGGCTCGGTGATGCCGCGTTCGGTACCTGCGAGCTTGGCGGTGAAGCCGCTCAAGAAGTAGTACTGTGCCTGGTCGGAGCTGAGGATAGAAACGGGGGGCAGCACGCCGAAGGCGTCGGCAGAGAGGAAGATGACCTGCTTGGCAGCCGGACCCTTGCTGACGGGCTTCACGATGTTCTGGATGTGGTCGATGGGGTAGCTCACGCGGGTGTTCTCGGTGACGCTCTTGTCGGCGAAGTTGATTGTGCCGTCGGCAGCTACGGTCACGTTCTCCAAGAGGGCGTTGCGCTTGATAGCACCGTAGATGTCGGGTTCGCTCTCCTTGTCGAGGTTGATAACCTTGGCGTAGCAACCACCTTCATAGTTGAAGACGCCGTTGTCGTCCCATCCGTGTTCGTCGTCACCGATGAGCTTGCGCTTCGGGTCGGTAGAGAGCGTGGTCTTACCCGTACCGGAGAGGCCGAAGAAGATGGCAGTGCTGGTTTCGTCCATGTTGGTGTTGGCCGAGCAGTGCATGGAGGCGATGCCCTTGAGGGGGTTGTAGTAGTTCATCATGGAGAACATACCCTTCTTCATTTCGCCACCGTACCAAGTGTTGATGATAACCTGCTCACGGCTGGTGATGTTGAAGACTACAGCGGTTTCGGAGTTGAGTCCGAGTTCCTTGTAGTTTTCAACCTTGGCCTTCGAAGCGTTGTAGACGATGAAGTCGGGTTCGAACTCGGCGAGCTCTTCTTCAGAGGGACGGATGAACATGTTGGTCACGAAGTGGGCCTGCCAGGCTACTTCCATGATGAAGCGAACGGCCATGCGGGTTTCCTTGTTGGCACCGCAGAAACCATCAACCACGAAGAGGCGCTTGTTGGAGAGCTCCTTCTGGGCCAGTTCCTTGACAGCGGCCCAGGCTTCCTGAGAGGCGGGCTTGTTGTCGTTCTTATATTCATCGCTCGTCCACCATACGGTGTCCTTCGAGTTCTCGTCCATGACGATGAACTTGTCTTTGGGCGAACGACCCGTGTAGATGCCGGTCATTACGTTGACAGCGCCGAGTTCGGTGTTCTGGCCAACCTCAAAGCCTTCGAGTCCGGCTTTGGTTTCCTCTTCGAAGAGCTGTTCGTAAGAGGGGTTGTGTACGATCTCGGTGACGCCGGTAATGCCGTACTTGCTTAAATCTAATGTTGCCATAATGTGTATAGAATTTAAAATGGGTTGTACTTAGGGTTTAAAGTTGAAGGGTTTAAGGTTTGTAGGATTACTGTCGGGCGGCTGTAAGATTCGCTCAGAAACAGTAATCATGAACCCTGATCTTTTTAACTTCCAACTTTAGGTGAAGTGCCATGCTTCTTGGCCTTCTCTAACCGCCGCAAAAATACGAAAAAGTTGGTGCTGCCAAAGCGTTTTAACGCATTTTATTCGCATTCCGCCAGTGCAGCACTATGGCTCCGACAAAGAGAAGCATCATCAGGGCCTGTGCGGCATAGGCTATGCGGTTGGTATGGTCGATGCTGGCGGGGCGGAACTCCATGGTCACCTGGTGCTTGCCGGCAGGCACTTTCAGGGCGCGCAGCACGTAGTTGGCGCGGCCCAATGTGGCGGGCTGTCCGTCGATGGTGACGCTCCAGTCGGGGTAGTAGATTTCGGAGAATACCACTACGCCGCCTTGCTGGCTCTCGATGTCATAGCTCAGCTGGTTGGGGGCATAGGCGGTGAGCTTCACCGAGCCTTGGCCGAGCTGTGACCCGTCGAGCTGGGCCTTGAAGCGGGCGTCGGCCACGGCGGCGTGCTTGGTGTCGAGCTGTTGCAGGGCTGCCATTTCGGCATCGGCTGTGGGCACGAAGTCGAGCTTTTCTACAAACCAGCCATTGCCGTTGGCATAGGGGTTGAGCACGGCTTGGGCGCGTTCTCCGGCACCGAAGATGAAATACTTGGTGTTAAGCATGTTCAGGGCGGGGGCCAGACTGTCGCCGGGCACTTGGCTGAGGTCGCCTTCGGCAGCATTTATGGCACCGACAAACTGCTGGAGTTCGTTGCTGAGCTTTCGGTCGATGAGGTCCTGGTAGCGGTGGAGCTTGGCTGCGTGGTAGCCGCCGATGCTATGGTGGTAGTAGGACGTGGCGTTGGTGGTTTCGTTGAAGGGGTTGCCTGCGCCGAGGTTAGCCACGCGATAGTAAGTCGTGTCCTTCAGGATCTGTTCGTCGGCCGGGGTCTTGGCGAAGCCTTCCTGTTGCAGCTGGGGCGTAGTGAAGCTGTCTTCGTTGAGATAGCGGCGGTCGATTTGCCACAGGTCGATGAGGCACATGAGAGCCAGGAGAGAGCACACCATCCAGCCCTTCATCTTGCCTTCGGCGTAGGCCCAGAGCAGCAGGGTGCCGAGTAGGATGACGAGGAGCGAGCGCAGGGCATCGGACGAGAGAATGGCGTGGTGCATGGAGGAGAGGGCTGTTTCGTAGCGCAGCACGAGTTCGGCGGGGAACCCGGCTTGGCGCATGAGGGCGAAGGTGTCGGCATCAGCTGTCGAAATGCAGCTGCCCGCAGCCTGGGGGCAGAGCCACAGCAGCAGGCACAGGCCCGCTGTAGCGAGGGCGGCTACAGGTAGGCCGACACGCTTTTCGAGCGGGGCCTGCTTCCAGTCGGTGAGCCTGAAGAGTTGCTTGTTGACCATGATGCTGCGCAGGCACAGAACGGCCAGCAGGGGCATGGTGAACTCGGCCACTACCAACGCCGAGCTGACGGTGCGGAACTTGGCGTAGAGTGGCAGGTGGTCGATGAAGAAGTCGGTGAGCGCGGGCATGTTCTTGCCCCATGCAAAGAGCAGGCTGACCATGGTGGCCAGCAGCATGGCCCACTTGACGGGGCCTTTCACATAGAACAGGCCGAGCACGAAGAGGAAGCATACGAAGGCACCCACATAGACAGGGCCTACGGTGAAGGGCTGGTTGCCCCAATATTGCTGTATGCCGGGAGGGTAGGCTTGCAGGCCGCTCTGCTGAAACGCCTGCTGGGTCTGTCCGGCGCATTCATAAAAGTCGTCGTAACCCTGGAGGCTTTCCACGCCTTCGCGGTCGAGTATAGAGGTGGAACCTCCGCCCTTGTAGTCAGGGATGAGCAGCGTGAGGGTTTCGTCGACACCGTAGCTCCAGGCGGTGATGTAGTCGCGGTCGAGTCCGTCGGTGGCTTTGGTCTGGGCTTTATGGCTGCCGGCGGGCGCGCTCAGTTCGGCCTTGCCGCGCAGCGAGGCTTTGGAGTATTCATAGGTGTGGTAGAGGTTGGGCAGGTTGGCAGCCACGCCGAGCAGTCCGGCAAAGGCCAGCATGAGGGTGGCCTTGAGCCAGCCGAGCAGGCGGCGGTGGAGCAGGGCATCCACGCCATAGGCAAGTGCCAGGAAGAGCATCGGGAAGAGGAAGTAGTAGCTCATCTGGAAGTGGTTGCTCATAATCTGGAAGGCGGTGAAGATAGCCGTCACCGTCCCGCCCCACAGCAGCTTGCCCCGGTAACACAGGATGAGTCCGCCCACGGTGGGGGGGATGAAGGCGAGCGTCAGGACTTTCCAGATGTGGCCCGCGGCGATGATGATGAGAAAATAGGATGAGAAGGCCCACAGGATGGAGCCGAGTGCGGCCAGATAGCTCTTGAAGTTGAAGGCGCGCAAGAGGATGTAGAAGCCCAGCAGGTAGAGGAAGAGGTAGCTGATGGGCGGAAACCAGGAGGAGGTCCACAGGCCGTAGGCTTTTGAGGCGTTCGAAAGGGTCTGGGTAGCGCTGTAGGAGGGTGACATCTGGTAGGTGGGCATACCGCTGAACAGCGCGTTCGACCAGCGCGTGGGTTCGCCGTCATGGGTGGCCATATACTCTTTTTGTTCCTGTCCCTGACCCATGGCGGCCACACTGTCGTGTCCGCCGAGCACCAGGCCCTCGCTCAGGGGGGTCAGGAAGTAGAAGGTGCTGATGAGCAGGAAGATGCACACGACGAGCACGTCGGGACACGCCTTCTCGATGAGTTTCTTGAAATCCATTTTGTTGGGTTTTGTGGTTTGGTTGTTTGCTTGGAGGAGGAGGGGAATGGTGGGGTAGGTTGCTTTCTTGGGTTATGAGGTTATTGGGTTATGAGGTTATAAAGTCTGTCATTGAGCGGCGGAGCTTCCTGACTTACTTTAGTAATGCTATAACCTTATAACCTTCGAAAATACTTATAGCCTGAAAAGCCCCTTCCGCACTACCGGCCATACGTAGGGAACGGTGAGTGACAGGCACACAGTTCCGCCGACGGCGCGTAGCAGCAGGGAAGGCTGCGCCGAAACCCACAGCGTGGCGGCCAGGATGGCGAAAAGCCACAGGCAGCGCATCCGCGTGCCGCTGCTCAGGCTGAAGGCGTAATGGCGGCGGTAGCAGTAGCTGATGAGCAGCAGGTCGAACAGGTTGGCTACCGACAGGCCGACACCGGCTCCGGTGAGCCCGCCCCAGTAGTAGCCGCCGATGACGCTCAGGCAGAACACGGCATCGTAGGCCAGTTCCATGACCATATAGCGCACCGAGTTGCCCCGGGCCAGTGGCAGGTAGGCTACGGGGGTGTAGATGGCTTTGAAGAACATGTAGGGAGCGGCGCAGAGCACCATGGTCTGGATGACCAGAAAGTCACTCGTGTAGAGCAGTCGGATGATGAAGGGCAGGAACAGGCTGAACACCATGAGGAAAGGCACCATAATCACCACCAAGGTGTTGATCTGGCGGTTGATGGTGACGTTCATTTCGCGCACATCGGTGGCCGGTATGGCCGAGAGTCTCGGGAAGTAGTCGGCATCGAGAGCCACAAATACCAAGCGGGCGTAGCTCACGGTGAGGGTGAAGCCGGCAGCGTAGTAGCCTATGGCGGCCAGCCCCTCATGGCTGCGCACCAGCGCGGCACGTATCAGCATTTCGGCAGCGGCGGTCATCACACCTGCCAGAATGTAGGCCGTGCCCATGCGCAACATGGGCAGGCCGGCACGCAGGGCGCGGCGGTTCAGGGGTCCCACGCGGTAGGGGTGGCTTTGGCTGGCCTCGCGCAGGTTGAAGCCGAACAGGCCCGCTGCGCCGCACACGAGTACGGGCACTACGCCGCTGATGCCCATGCTGGCATAAAGCCACACGCTCACCACCAGGGTGAACAGCGCGCTCCACAGTGTGGCGCGGGCCAGCCGCTTGAGCTGGCGCATGGCCTTGAGCAACGCAATTTCACCGCCGGCCAGCGTGGCCAGAGCCACGGCGGGCGACAGCAGGCAGAAGTCGGCGGTGCGCTGGGTGCTCCCGCAGACCATCAGCGAGATGAGGGGCGAGAGGGTGAGGCAAACGAGCAGGCCGAACAGGGCCGTGATGGCCACCCAGGTGCGCACCGTGCGCACCTGCTCGCTCAGGGCCTCCACATCGGTGTGGAAGCCCCCGGCAGAGAGGTGCTTCACGGCACTCAGCCCCAAGCCGAAGTTGGTCGCCCCTCCCAGCAGTTCCAGCGCGCGGGCATAGAGGTCGGCCAGACCCATGCCTGCCGCACCGATGAGGGCCGCTGCCACCTTGTTGCGTACCACGGCGATGAGGATGTAGAGTGCCTGCACACTGCCTAACAGGCCGGTGGACTTGAAGAGTTGGCGATAGGTGGGCATGTCGGTTGCGTCGTTGGAGAAGGAGGTGCTGTGGCGGGTGTTAGAAGGCCAGTTTGTAGACGTTCGTTTCGCGCTGAACGAAGCCCGCCCTCCGGTAGAGCCGGTTGGCTGCCTCGCGGGCGGGGCGCGACGTCAGGTTCAGACTGGCGGCACCCAGCCGTCTGCCCTCCTGCTCCAGGAAGGCCAGCATCTGGCGGGCATAGCCCCGGCAGCGGCAGCGGGAGTCGACTACCACGTCTTCCACCCAGGCCTTCGTGCCGGTGAGCAGCGTGTCGACGGCCAGTGTGGCCATGCCGCTCACCGTGCCACACTCGTCGTAGAGCAGGTAGAGGTGGACGTTGGGGGCCGACACCACATGGGCGAGTCGTTCGGCACTGATGCTCTTGGTCTTCGACGAGAGCTGGGCCAGCAGCCGCGAGATGTGTGGCTCGATGTCGGCGGCGCGCTCGGGGGTGTCAAACTCCTCGATGCGTGCCCGGTTCAGCTCATCGAGCAGTTCCTTCACCGTGTGCGCCTGTCCGGGCAGCACCAGTTCGGGAGCTATTTCGGCCAGTGGCTGCAACACGAAGCGGCGTTGGGTCATGGCGGGGTGCGGCAGTGTCAGTCCGGGCTGCTGCAACTGCACGTCGTCGTAGGCCAGCAGGTCGATGTCGATCGTGCGGTCGGTGTAGCCCGTAGTGTCGCTTTTGGCCGGGCGGCCCAGTTCGCGCTCCATCTGTTGCGTGGCGGCCAGCACTTCGTCGATGCCGAGTTCGGTTTCAACGTGTGCGGCGGCATTCAGAAAGAGATTTTCCGATGCGAAGCCTACGGGCAGGGTTTCTATGGCGTTTGAGGCGGCCACTACGTTGCCCACGCGCTGGGCGAGGAGTTCGAGGGCACTATGAAGGTACTGCTGGCGGTCGCCCAGATTCGAGCCGAGGGCAAGGTAAAGGTTATGTTTCATGACGTTTGGATTACTAATCGATAATGAGCATGACATCGCCGAAAGGTCCGAAGCGGTAGTTCTGCTTCAGGGCCTCTTCGTAGGCGTTCATGGTCTGCTCGTAGCCGCCGAAGGCAGCGGTGAGCATGAGCAGGGTGGAGTAGGGCGTGTGGAAGTTCGACAGCATGGCGTCGGCCACGTGGAACTGGTAGGGCGGGAAGATGAACTTGTTGGTCCAGCCTTCATATTCCTTGATGCGGAAGTCGGTGCTGCAGGCCACTTCGAGCGCGCGCTGTACGGTAGTTCCGACGGCCAGCACCTTGCGGCCTTCGTCCTTGGCCTGGTTTACGAGGCGGCAGCATTCGGCCTCGACGAACATCTGCTCCGAGTCCATCTTGTGTTTGGTGAGGTCTTCCACATCGGTGGCCCTGAAGTTGCCCAAACCACAGTGGAGGGTGATGAAGGCCGGGTCAATGCCCTTGATTTCCATGCGCTTCATCATCTCGCGCGAGAAGTGCATACCGGCGGTGGGGGCTGTCACGGCTCCTTCGTGGCGGGCAAAGATACACTGAAAGCGTTCCATGTCCTCGGGTTCGCTTTCGCGGCCTATGAAGCGGGGTATGGGTGCTTCGCCCAGGGCGTAGAGCGACTTCTTGAACTCATCGTGGTCGCCGTCGTAGAGGAAGCGCAGCGTACGGCCGCGGCTGGTGGTGTTGTCGATGACTTCGGCCACAATCGAGTTGTCCTCGCCGAAGTAGAGCTTGTTGCCGATGCGTATTTTGCGGGCGGGGTCGACCAGCACGTCCCACAGGCGCAGCTCCTGGTTGAGCTCGCGCAGCAGGAACACCTCGATGCGTGCTCCGGTCTTCTCCTTGTTGCCATAGAGGCGGGCGGGAAAGACCTTGGTGTCGTTGAACACGAACACGTCGTGCTCGTCGAAGAACGACAGGAGGTCCTTGAACATGAGGTGTTCGAGGTCGCCGGTCTTTCGGTGCAGCACCATCATGCGCGACTCGTCGCGGTGAGGTGCGGGATATTTGGCAATGCTTTCTTCGGGGAGCTTGAATTTGAACTGTGAGAGTTTCATGTGCTTATGAATTAGGAAGGTCGGTTTCGATGGTTTGCTGTGCGAGCCACTGTTCGAAGCTGCCAAGGGTGAAGCAGTCGTGTTCCGTGTAGTTGCCCACGCGGGTGCGGCGCAGCGCGGTGAGGTGTGCGCCGCTGTGGAGGGCCTGTCCGATGTCGCGGGCCAGGGCGCGAATGTAGGTGCCTTTCGAGCAGACCACGCGCAGGGTGATTTCGCGGGCGGGCAGGTTGCAGTCGAGCAGTTCGATTTCGTCGATGCGCAGGGGCTTGGCCTTGAGTTCCACCTCGTGGCCCTTTCCGCTGCGTGCCAGGTCGTAGGCCCGTGCGCCGTTCACCTTGCAGGCCGAGTAGACCGGGGGAACCTGCATGATTTCGCCTACGAAGCGGCTGAGCGTCTCGCGCACCAACGGTTCGGTGATGTGCTCGGTGGGAAAGGTCTGGTCAACGGGGTGCTCCCGGTCGAAGCTCGGTGTGGTGGCTCCCAGTGCGAGGGTGGCCACATACTCTTTCACGCCCGCCTGCAGCTGGTCGATCTGTTTGGTGGCGCGTCCCGTACACACCACCATTACGCCGGTGGCCAACGGGTCGAGGGTGCCGGCATGGCCCACTTTGATTTTGCGGCCCTGCATGGCGCGGGTGAGCAGCCAGCGCACTTTGGCCACTAACTGGAAGGAGGTCATGCCGTAGGGTTTGTCGAACGAGAGTACCTGTCCGGTAAGGAAGTTCATGTGAGCGTGTGTGTTGCGGGTTAGGGTGTGTGGGGATTAAAGCAGCAGGGTGATGATGCCCACGACGGCGCAGTAGTAGGCAAAGTAGATGAGCTTGCCTTTCTTCACGATGCCAATCATCCACTTGCAGGCCAGGATGCCCGAGAGGAGCGCGGCACTGAAGCCTATGAGCAGTGCGGTGGACGAGATGCCGGCAAAGGCCGCGTCGAATCCCTGCTGGGCAGCCTTCATGAGGTCGAGCAGGGCTTCGCCCAGGATAGGCGGAATGACCATCAGGAAGGAGAACTGCGCCATGCTGCTCTTCTTGTTGCCCAGTATGAGGCCGGTGGCGATGGTCGAGCCCGAGCGGCTCAGTCCGGGGAGTACGGCCAATGCCTGTGCCACTCCTATAATAAAGGCGTGGGCCGGCGAGATGTGTTCGCGCTGGCGGGGCTTGGCGTAGTAGGAGAAGGCGAGCAGGGCCGCCGTGAGCAGCAGGCAGCAGCCCACCACGGTCAGTCCGCTGCCGAAGATGCCCTCCACCTCGTCCTTGAAGAAAACGCCCACGATGCCTATGGGCACCATCGACACGAGGATGTTCAGCACATACTGCTGGTCGGGGTTCAGCCGGGCCAGTCCCTTGCCTGTGCCCAGGGGCTGGAAGGTGCCTTTGAAGATTTTGGCTATTTCGTTGCCCAGCACGACGAGTGTGCTCAGTACCGTGGCCACGTGGACCACGACGGTAAACATCAGGTTCTCTTCGGCTTCGATGCCGAGCAGCTGCGAGCCGAGTGCCAGGTGGCCGCTGCTGCTCACGGGCAGGTATTCGGTGAGACCTTGCAGCAGGCCGAGTAACAATGCTTCCAGATTGCCCATAGCTCTTTATGCGTTAGTTTGCGGGTTGTCTGTGTCGGTCGGCTGGTCGGCCGGCTTCTCGGTGCGCGGGCGGCGCAGTATGCCGTAAATCATAAAGAGGTAGCCAAACAGGCACACGGCGGGGGCCACCTTGATGTGGCGTGCGTCGAAGATGGCGGGGTTGAAGGTCTGCTCGTCGGAGCCGGAGCCCGACATCAGCACCATGCCCAGGATGACCACTGCCATGCCCACGGCCAGCAGCAGGTAGTTCACGCGGTCGAAGGCGAAGACTTTTTTGTTGTTTGAAGACATGATTCTTTAGTTTATGGGTGTAAGATGTTGTTTCGTGTTGTTGCCGGCCTCACTTCAGGTACACTTCGGCCGTGCTGCAGTGCAGCAGTCGGTTCACCGAGAAATAGGCGCACGCCATGGTCAGTCCGAGTCCGCATACCAGCACCGTGCCGAGCGTGGCGGCCCACACTTCGGGCGTGACCAACTGGTTGAGGTAGATATCGCCCGTTCCGGCTTCGAATTGCAGGTAATAGAGCGCGCCGCCCAGCAGGAGTCCGGCTATCAGCGCGGCGGCCAGGCCGATGCGGAAGGCTTGCCAGATGAAGGGGCGGCGTATGAAGCCCCAGCTTGCCCCCACGAGTTTCATGGTGGCGATGCTGTAGCGGCGGGCGTAGACACTCATGCGCATGGTGTTGTTGATGAGCGAGAAGGACACTAAGGCCAGCAGCAGGGCGACGGCCAGCAGCACCAGTCCCACCGAGGGAATGGTGCGGTCCAGACTTTCCATCACGTCGCGGGGATAGTTCACGTCGATCACGCCGGGCAGGGCCTTGATTTGCTTCTCGTAACGGACCAGGCTGTCCAGGTTGGCGTAGCCGGCCTGGAGGTATACTTCAAATTCGGCTGGAATGGGGCTGTCGCCCAGAAATTCGCCCAAGTCATCTTGGAGGGCTTCGTTCATCTCGCGCGTGCCGCGCTCCTTTGATATGTAGTCTACTTTGCGGGCGTAGGGTGCTTGGTGCAGTACCGCCTGCGTTTGCAACAGTTCTGTGTGTTTGATGCTGTCATTCAGCAACACTTCGACGGTCAGCCCTTCGCGCAGCTGCTTGCTGAAATTGTTGCCGATGCCCACAAAGAGTACGACCAGCCCCAGCAGGAGCAGTACCAACGTGGTGCTGATGCAGGTGGTCACGGTGCCGAAGCGTCCCGCCTTGCGTTGTTTCTTTCTGTTCTTTGCCATGGTTTGATTGCGAATAGGGCGCAGTAACGCTAAATTCGCACAAAAGTACAACGAAGGGCGTGGGATTTCCAAGTGCAGGCTTGTTTTTAACACTTTTGTGGCTCTCACTTGGGCCATTCGGGGCGTATTGTCGGCTTATTGGGGCTTGAGGTAGGCGCTGACGGGGTAGTGGTCGGACAGGTCGATGGAGTTCTCCACCATGGCAGCGAAGGGTTTCCAGTGGCTGGAGCAGAAGATGTTGTCGATGCGCACGTAGATGGCGTCTTTGTGGAAGCTGCGCCCGATGCCGTTACCCGTGGCGCGGTATGCGTCGGTCAGCCTCGAACACACCTGCCGGTGGGAGTAGGATATGGGCGTGTCGTTGAAGTCGCCCATCACGATGAGGCGCCGGCCCTGCATGCGGTCGATGAATTGCGCCAGCGAGTCGCCTTGGTGCGCCCGCTCGTGGCAGGCGTCGGCAATCTTTCTCAGGAATCCGAGTTTGCCCTTCACCGAGTCGGTGCGGTTGTGCAGCAGTTCCACGTAGTTAGAGCGGTCGGCGGAGTTCAGGCCCATTGATTCGAGATGGGTGTTCACCACCACGATAGTGTCTTCGCCGGGCGGCAGCAGCCAGAAGGCGGCGGCTCCGTTGGTCCGGCTGCGGAAGAGCACCTCGCTCTTTGCAATCGGGAAGCGTGACAACAGGCCCAGCACGCTGCCGCCCAGTTCCTCCTTGCGGTAGTGGTAGCCGTGGCGGCGTGCACTGAGGTGCAGGCTGTCAGCCTTCTTGCCGCCTACGCCGAAGGCTTCTTGCAGGCAGACGATGTCGGGCTTCTTGGCATAGAGGTAGACCATGGCGGGATAGTCGCCTTTCGCGTCGGGCTGCTGTCCGCTGAAGCCGAACACGTTGTAGGTCATCACCTTCAGGCATCCTTTGGGCGGGGGCGAGGCCAGGTTGACGGGGCAGTAGTCGCGCAGCGAACCGCAGCAGCCCAGCAGTCCCACGACTGCAATCCAGACTAACTTGGGCTTGAACAGCAGGCACAGCACGCCCATGCCCGCCACGGCGGCCACGCCGAAGGGGAAGCACAGCCCCAGCACGCCCAACACCGACCACCACTGGTCGGGGTGGGCATAGCCGCTGGCCGCGCAGGCCCACATGACCAGCACGGCTATCCAGGAGAGTGTGGCGAGAATCTTTGAGAACATGGGGAGAGGGGACTTGAGGGTTGCGCCGCTGTCAGGCCGCCTACTTGCGGCTCAGCCTGAAGAGTTCGCGCTTTTCGTCGGGGGTCAGGCTGTCGTAGCCTGACTGTCTGATCTTGTCCAGTATTTCGTCCATGCGGGCCTCGTCGGCCTTTTTCTGCATGTTGTAGTCATAGTCCGTTTCGCGTGTGGCGGTGTGTCGGGCGTTGCCGGGCTGTTCGCGCCGCATGGTGGCGGGCATTCCCAACCAGCTCCTGAGCCGTTGCATCAGCGAGGGCCGCCGTGCGGGTTCGTCCCAGCGGGGCCATGCGCCGAAGGAGGCCGCGCGGTTGCGCTGCTTGCGCCAGTAGCGCAGGAGCAGCCAGCCGAAGAGCATACCGCCCAGGTGGGCAAAGTGGGCCACATTGTCGTTCGAGCCGTAGGCCGAGATGAGTTCGATGGCCGCATAGCCTGCCACGAAGTACTTGGCTTTCATCGGGATAGGGGGCAGCAGCAACATGATGCGCTCGTTGGGATAGAGCATACCGAAGGCCAGCAGGATGCCGTAGCAGGCACCCGAGGCGCCGATGGTGGTCCACAGGTTCAGGAAGTCGCTCATCGGAATGAGCGAGGTGCCGGTGTTGACCATGTCAAACTCGTGCAGCCCTTCGACAAAGTACTGCCCTGTTTGCCACACTTCCTGACACAGGCCGGCACCGATACCGCAGATGAGGTAATAGGTGAGGTAGCGGCGGTTGCCCAGTGTGCGTTCTATCAGTCCGCCGAACATCCACAGCGAGAACATGTTGAAGAACAGGTGGGTCAGGCTGCCGTGGAGGAACATATAGGTAAAGAGCTGCCAGACCCTGAAGTCGTTGGCCAGCACGAAGTGCAGGCCCAACGCGTCGGTCAGGTCAATGTGCAGGGTGCCGAGCAGCGTTTGCAACAGGTAGCATACGACATTGGCAATCAGCAGATTGCGGGTGATGGGGGGAAGTGATGACATCGCTTCGTTAGTTTGTGGTTGGGGTGAATGGGGTAGGCGGCGCAAGGCCGCGCTTGTCTATAGTCATCTATGGCCTGCTATAGTTATCTATAGCTTTCTATAGCCTTCTATAGCTTTCAATGGTTATCTTTGCCGCAGTTTTTGTGGCCGTGCTTAGCAGTTGGTGTAGTGGAAGACGGTGGCTCCCAGGGCCGATTCGGCCTTCAGCAGCGTGCCCACCGGCATACGCGGTTCGGGCACTCCGCTGCCCAGCTCCACGTCCGACAGTTCCACATAGGCTTCTTCCCACAGGCCCTGGTCGATGAAGCTCTGCAGCGTTTGCTGTCCGCCTTCCACGAGCAGCGACTGTACGCCTTGGCGGTACAGGGCGTCGAGCATGGTGCGAATGTCGGCATAAGCCTGGAATCCGCCGGGCAGTTCGCCTTCGGCCACCCGTCCCAGCACCACGCGCAGCGGGTCGCTCCCCGTCCAGTGTCTCACGGTCAGCGTGGGGCGGTCCTTGGCCAGCGTGCCGTGTCCCACCAGAATGGCCTGGTGCAGGGCGCGCAGCCGGTGTACGCGCATCAGCGAGCAAGGGGTCGACAGGGCGGCCGGTTCGGTGTCGGGTGTGTCGCGCCAGCGGTCAATGAAGCCTTCGGCCGAGCGTGCCCATTTCAGGGTGATGTAGGGGCGGTGGAGCGTCTGGGCGGTGAAGAAACGGCGGTTCAGCTGCTTGCATTCGTCTTCGAGCACGCCCACCGTCACGTCGATGCCCGCTTCGCGCATCATGGCTATGCCCTTGCCCTGTACCTTGGCGAAGGGGTCGATGCAGCCCACGACAACGTGGCGGATACCCGTTTTCACGATCAGCGCGGCGCAGGGCGGCGTGCGTCCGAAGTGGGCACACGGCTCCAGACTCACGTAGAGTGTGCTTTCGGGTAGCAGGGCGCGGTCGGACGGCTTCACCGAACCGATGGCATTTACCTCGGCGTGCGCTTTGCCGCATTGGGTGTGGAAGCCCTCGCCGATGATGCGTGAGCCGTGAACTATCACCGATCCTACCATGGGGTTCGGGGCAGCGTGCAGCCGGCCGCAGCGGGCCAGTTGCAGGCAGCGGCGCATGTAGCGTTCGTGAACTGATTCCATAGCTGAAATGTGCTTGTAGCTTTTATCTCTTGGCAGCCGGAGGGGCAGGTTCTGCTTCGTTCCTCCGGGCCATGACGTGACTATGCAATGATGAATATCTTTTACTCTCAACTTCGAGCCGCCCTCTCCCCCCGCTATGGCGAGGCCGAGGCGCGGGCCATTGCCTTCTTGGTGATGGAAAAAGCCTTCGGCGTAGGGCGTACCGACGTTTATGCCGACAAAGTTAGGGATTTTTCGGAAGATGAACGCCTGCGCTTTCGCAATATATGTGAACGCCTCGAAAAAGGGGAGCCGGTGCAGTACGTGCTGGGCAGTGCCGAGTTTGCCGGGCATGACTTTGCCGTGTCGCCCGCCGTGCTCATACCGCGTCCCGAAACCGAAGAGCTCGTGGCGCAGGCCGTCGGCACGTTGCGTCAGATGCATGCGGCCGGAATCGCCGCCCCGCGGGTGCTCGATGCCGGCACAGGTTCGGGCTGCATTGCCGTGAGTGTCGCGCTGGCCTGCCCTTGGGCCGAAGTCGAGGCTTGCGACCTGTCCGAACCGGCCTTGCAGGTGGCCCGTGCCAATGCGGCGGCCATGCAGGCCACGGTGCGCTTCTTCCGCTGCGACCTGCTGGCTCCCTGGCCTGCCGGGGCGCGTTACCACCTCATCGTGAGCAACCCGCCCTACATCTGCCAGAGCGAGCAGCGCGACATGCAGCCCCACGTGCTCGACCACGAGCCCCACACCGCCCTCTTCGTGCCCGATGCCGACCCGCTGCGCTTCTACCGTGTCCTGGCCCTCCAGGCAGCGGGTGGCTCGCTCTGTCCCGGCGGCCGGCTGGCCGTCGAGATCAACCGGGCCTACGGTGCCGAGACTGCCGCCTTGTTCCGCCGCAGCGGCCTCTGCCGTGTGCAGGTGCTGCCCGACAGTTTCGGCAACGACCGCATGGTGCTGGCCGATGCCCCGGAGTAGCCCCTTGGGAGACATGATGAGGCTTTTACAAGTTCGTTCGGGCTTGGAATCAAGCGTTCAAGGCACGCCCCAGAGGGGCAACAGCGCATAGCCAGCTCCAACGGATGTGGAATCAAGCGTTCAAGGCACGCCCCGAAGGGGCAACAGCGCACAGCCCAGGGCAACGCCCTGGGGAGGTTGACCGCCGCAAATGCGCCCTGCAAGGGCAAAAGCGTTAGAATACATCACAATATACATACGCTTTTGCCCTTGCAGGGCGTACATTATCGCCTCATTCTCCCCAGGGCGTTGCCCTGGGCTGTGCGCTGTTGCCCCTTCGGGGCGTTCCTTGAACGCTTGATTTCCTATCCGTTGGAGCTGGCTATGCGCTGTTGGGCTTTCAGCCCGTGCCTTGGACACTTGTTTCCCTGTCTGCTGCCCAGGGCAATGCGCTTGTTGGGCTTTCAGCCCCACTCCGGCACTGCGTAAAAACAACTCGGCACTTAGGATTTTCTAAGTGCCGAGCTGTAAAAACTAAGTGCCGAGTTGTTGGGACGGAGTCGCCGCCCGTCGGTTTGGGAATACTGAATATACAAATAAATGCTTTGCTTGTTGACAGAAATGCCAATAACGCGGTCTGATGCCCGCTGTCCAATGGAGCGGATTTTACACTGACAAGTGCAGAAAAGTGTAGAAACTATACACTTTTCTGCACTTGTCAGTGTGAATCGACATTTGTCCCTTGTATGGGCAAGCCCCGAAAACAGAAGTTTTGGACTTCGTTTCTCCGCCGCACAAACAAATGAGGGGCAAACCTTTGTGATTGAAGGAAAAGCCTTACCTTTGCGAGGTCATAGTACGGCCCCGCCTCGCGGCTGTACCGTGCCCTCCTGCCCGCGCGGGCAGCAAACACTCCTATAATATATATAGACAGATACAGAAATGACCGACAGAAAAGTTCGCGTGCGCTTCGCACCCAGCCCCACCGGGCCCCTGCACATCGGCGGCGTGCGTACCGCCCTCTACAACTACCTCTTCGCCCGCCAGCACGGCGGCGACATGGTGTTCCGCATCGAAGACACCGACTCCACCCGCTTTGTGCCCGGAGCCGAAGACTATATCATCGAATCGTTCAAGTGGTTAGGCATAGAGTTCGACGAGGGCGTGAGCTACGGCGGCGACCACGGCCCTTACCGCCAGAGCGAGCGCCGCGACATCTACCGCCGCTACGTCAGGCAGCTGCTCGACGACGGCAAGGCCTACATCGCCTTCGACACCCCCGAGCAGCTCAACGCCAAGCGCGAGAGCGTGCCCAACTTCCAGTACGATGCCCACACCCGCATGGAGATGTGCAACTCGCTCGTGCTGGGTGACGAAGAAACGCGCCGCCGCATCGAAGCCGGAGAGAAATATGTGGTGCGCTTCAAGGTCGAACCGGGCGAGGAAGTCCACGTCAACGACATCATCCGCGGCGATGTGTGCATCCTGTCCGACATCCTCGACGACAAGGTGCTCTACAAGAGTGCCGACGACCTGCCCACCTACCACCTGGCCAACATCGTCGACGACCACCTCATGGAGATCAGCCACGTCATCCGCGGCGAGGAATGGCTCCCCTCGGCCCCGCTCCACGTGCTCCTCTACCGCGCCTTCGGCTGGGCCGACACCATGCCCGCCTTTGCCCACCTGCCGCTGCTGCTCAAGCCCGACGGCAAGGGCAAGCTCTCCAAGCGCGACGGCGACCGCCTCGGCTTCCCCGTATTCCCCTTGGAGTGGCACGACCCCAAGAGCGGCGACGTCTCGTCGGGCTACCGCGAAAGCGGCTACCTGCCCCAGGCCGTCATCAACTTCCTCGCCCTCTTGGGATGGAACCCCGGCACCGACCAGGAGCTGCTGTCGATGCAGGAACTCATCGAGCAGTTCGACCTGTCGAAGTGTTCGAAGAGCGGAGCCAAGTTTGACTATGTGAAAGGCCAGTGGTTCAACCGCGAATACCTCCAGCAGACCGACAACGCCCTCCTCGCACCCTCCTTCGACGCCATCCTGCGCGCCAACGGTATCGAGGCGCCCATGGAGCGCGTGGAGGCCGTGGTGGGCATGATGAAGATGAAAAAGATAAACTTCATCAAGGAACTCTGGCCCCTGTGCGACTTCTTCTTCATCCGCCCCGCCTACCAGGCCGACGACAAGTTCACCCGCAAGAACTGGAAGGAAGACACCGCCGCCGAAATGCGCGAGCTGGCCGCCCTCCTGGAGCCGCTCACCGACTTCTCGGTCAAGAGCCAGAAAGCCGTGGTCGACGCCTGGGCTGCCGAAGGCGGCAAGAAGCCCTGGAACCCCTGGCGCGTCTGTCTTGTCGGCACGGGCAAGGGTCCCGACATGTACGAGCTGGCCGCCTTCTTGGGCAAGGAGGAAACCCTCGCCCGTATGCAGGCCGCCATCGAGGCTCTCGGATAATGCCTTCTCCCTCCTCTGAATACCCCTCTTAACCATCCAGGCAAGTGTATTCCTTCATCATCTACCTCATGCTGCTGGGTTGTCGCATCGCCTCCCTGTTCAGCCCGAAGGTGCGCACCATGATGCGCGGCCACGCCGACACGTGGCGCAAGTTGCGCAAGCTCTCAGGCCGCGACCGCTACGTGTGGTTCCACGCCGCTTCGCTGGGAGAGTTCGAACAGGGCCGCCCCCTCATGGAGCGGCTGCGCAGGCAGCACCCCGAAAAGAAAATCCTGCTCACCTTCTTCTCGCCTTCGGGCTACGAAGTGCGCAAGAACTACGACGGGGCCGACCTCATCTGCTACCTGCCCATCGACACCCCGCTCAACGCCCGCCGCTTCGTCAGGTTAGTGCGTCCCGAAGCCGCCTACTTCATCAAGTATGAGTTCTGGCGCAACTACCTCGACACCCTCTACCGCCGCGCCGTCCCCACCTACAGCGTGTCGAGCATTTTCAGGCCCGGACAGGTGTTCTTCAGGTGGTACGGCCGCCGCTACGCCCGCGTGCTTCACCACCTCACCCACCTGTATGTGCAGAACGAGTCGTCGCGCCAGCTGCTCCGCCAGATAGGTGTCACCCAGGTCACTGTGGTGGGCGACACGCGCTTTGACCGCGTCATCGACATACGCAATGCCGCCAAGCCCCTGCCCCTGGTCGAGCGTTTCGCCGGCTGCTGGAAGGTGCTCGTCGCAGGCAGTACCTGGCAGCCCGACGAAGACCTCATCATCCCCTACTTCAACGCCCACGACACGCTCAAGCTCGTGCTGGCGCCCCACGTGGTCTCGGAGGAGCACCTGCGGCAGATAGAGTCCAAGCTCAAGCGGCCCGCCGTGCGCTACTCGGCCGCCACTCCGAAGAGCGTGGCCGAGGCCGACTGTCTCATCATCGACTGCTACGGCCTCCTGTCGAGCATCTACCGCTACGCCACCGTGGCCTGTGTGGGCGGCGGCTTCGGCGTGGGCATACACAACGTGCCCGAAGCGGCCGTCTACGGCGTGCCCGTCATCATCGGACCCAACAACCAGAAGTTCCGCGAGGCCCGCGCCCTCATCGACAACGGCGGCTGCCGCGAAGTCCGGAGTGCCGCCGACTTTGAGCGCGAAATGAACGCCTTCCTCACCGACCGCGAGGAGCTGCGCCGGGCCGGAAAGGCCGCCGGCGACTACATTCGCGACAACGCCGGGGCCACTGCCATGATTATGGGCGACTGAGTCCTGCCGCCGCCCCTCCTGCGGCCCAACTAACCCCACGTACCATTGAAAGTCCTGCTTGTCAACACATCCGACCACACCGGAGGGGCTGCCATTGCCGCTCTGCGCCTGCTCAAGGCCCTGCGTCAGGAAGGGGTCGAGGCCACCCTGCTGTGCCGCGACCGCACCCTCCCTGCCGGACGGGCCGACATCGTGAACCTCCGCCCCACGCCCTGGCGCAAGCTCAAGTTCGCCCTCGAACGCCTCGAAATCTTCGTGCGCAACGGCTTCAGCCGCGAAGGGCTCTTTGCCGTCGACACCGCGCGCTTCGGCAACGACATCACGCGCCTGCCCGAGTTCGCCGAGGCCGACGTCATCCACCTCCACTGGACCAACCAGGCCATGCTCTCGCTCCACAACCTGCAGCAGATACTGCGCAGCGGGAAGCGCGTGGTCTGGACCATGCACGACATGTGGCCCTTCACCGGCGTGTGTCACCAGGCCGACAGCTGCACGCGCTGGCTCGAAGGCTGCGGCAGCTGCCCCCAGTTGGCCAGACCCTCGGCCTCCGACCTCTCGGCCCGCACCTTCGCCCGCAAGCGTGCCGTCTATGCCGCCCGCCCCTTCACCTTGGTGGGATGCAGCCAGTGGCTCAGCGGCCTGGCCGCCCGGTCGCCGCTGCTCGAAGGCAAGCAGGTGGTGAGCATTCCCAATCCCATCGACACACGCTTCTACTGCCCCGCCGGCACCGAAGGACACCCCACCCGGGCCGAACTGCGCCGCCGGCTCGGCCTCCCTGCCGACAAGCGGCTGCTGCTCTTCACCGCCTTCAAGCTCACCGACCCCAACAAGGGCATCGACTACCTCATGGAGAGCGTCTCCCTGCTCTGCAGCGAACACCCCGAGCTGCGCTCCACCCTGGCCCTCGTGCTCGCCGGCCACGGCGGCGATAGCCTGCGCAGCGCCTTCCCCATCGAAGTGTGCCCGCTGGGCTACATCACCGACGACGCGCAGATGCGCAGCGTCTATCAGGCCGTTGACCTCCTGCTCATGCCCACCCTCATGGACAACCTGCCCAACACGATTGCCGAGGCCATGGCCTGCGGCGTGCCCTGTGTGAGCTTCAGCGTGGGCGGCACGCCCCAGATGGTCGATTCGGGCATCAACGGCTACCTCGCCGTCTGCCGCAACAGCCTCGACTTCGCCCAGGGCATCCTGCGCACTCTCGGATCGCAGAGCTATGCAGCCCTCTGCCGCAATGCACGCGCCAAGGCCGTCAACGCCTATTCCGAAAAGAGCGTGGCAGAGCGTTACATACAGCTCTACAGCGCACAATAAATCTATCTACCCTTTCATATTCCCAAAAACAACTCTTCAATGCCTCCGCTAAAAATTACCGTCGCAACTGTCACCTACAACGCAGGCCGGCTCGTCGAACGCACCATCCGCAGTGTCGAACAGCAGACCTACGCCCAGGTGGAACACGTGATTGTCGACGGAAACTCGCAGGACGAAACCTTGGAGCACATCCACCACTATCAGGAACGTAACTCCGTGGCCGGCGTGCCACACGAGATTGCCTGCATCAGCGAGCCGGACCACGGGCTTTATGATGCCATGAACAAAGCCATCGACATGGCCACGGGCCAGTACATCGTATTTCTCAACGCCGGCGACTGCCTCCACAGTGCCGACACCCTCCAGCAGGTGGCCCGGGCTGCCGAGTCGGGCCAGCGGCTCCCCGCCGTCATCTATGGCGACACCAACCTGGTCGACCAGAAGGGACGCTTCGTGCGCCGGCGCCGCCTCACCCCGCCCGAGAGGCTCAGCTGGCGGTCGTTCAAGGCCGGTATGCTCGTGTGCCATCAGGCCTTCTACGTGCGCACTGACCTGGCACGCAAGCACCACTACAACTGCCGCTACCGCTTCTCGGCTGACTTCGACTGGTGTGTGCGCATCATGCGCGATGCCGAGCGCAAGCGGCTCGAACTCGCCAATCTCCACACCGTGGTGGCCGACTACCTCAACGAGGGCATGACCCAGCGCAACCACAAGGCATCGCTGCGCGAACGCTTCCGCATCATGAGCCGCCACTACGGCTTGCTGCCCACCCTCACCCTGCACGCCTGGTTCGTACTCCGGGCTTTCACCAAGAAATAGCTGAGCCATGAACACCGACTGGTACGCCTGGGCTGCGGCCCGCTGCGCGCGGCAGGAATTCAGCCGACGCGACATCTCCACCAAGTTGATGAACAAGGGGGCCATGGCGGACGAGGCCCGCGAGGTTGTTGACCGCTTGGTCAGTGAGGGCTTCATCGACGATGCCCGCTACGCCCGTGCCTTTGTGGCCGACAAGTTCCGCTTCGAGCGTTGGGGCAGGGTCAAAATCAGCTACATGCTCCACCTCAAGGGCCTGCCCGACGACCTGGTAGACGAAGCCTTGCAGCAGATAGACCCCGATGAGTATCGCGCGGCACTCGACGAATTCATCCAGTCGCGCCGCCGCACCGTCCAGGCCCCCACGCCTTACGCCCAGAACCAGAAGATAGCCCGTGCCGCCGTGGCCCGCGGCTTCGAGCCCCAGTTGGTGTTCGACCGCTTGCAGGCCGAAGGCTGAGGCAGCCCTTTGGCGGGCCGACAGGGTCTGGCCTCCTTCGCCCCGGAGCGCAGCATCGTGGGCGCAGCCTTGGGAACATCTATTCCCAGGGCTGCGCCCACGATGCGGCTTCTGGTAGCATACAAAAGTGCGCTCCCTCCGGCGTGCCAGCTCGGCACGCCGGAGGGAGCGCAGTCAGTGGGGAGGGACAGAATCAGTGCTTGTAGTTGTCCAAGCCCTGCTTCAGGAAATCGACAAACTTGTCTACGTCTTCGTCAAACGAGTAGGATTTGTTCAGCGGCTTGCCTTCATTGTCGAGCAACACGTAGAAGGGCTGCGCGTTCGCCCCGAACTTGGAGCGTTGCAGGTAGCTCCACTTGTCGCCCACGGTGCGGAGCGTTGTGGTCTGGCCGTTCTCCTCCACCTCGATGTTTTCGGCCAACGGGGTCTTTTCGTCCACATAGAGCGAGATGAGCACGTAGTCCTTCGTCATCAGGTCGCGCACCTTGGCGTCGTGCCATACGGCCAGTTCCATTTTGCGGCAGTTCACGCAGCCGTGGCCCGTGAAGTCTACGATAACCGGTTTGCCCGTCTGCCTGGCATAGGCCATGCCGGCCTCATAGTCGCGGAACTTGGCTTCGATCTTGACGGGGTCGAGGTTGAAGTCTTGCGTCGTCATGGGCGGTGCAAACGCACTCACGGCCTTGAGGGGTGCGCCCCACAGTCCCGGAACCATGTAGACGGCAAAGCTGATCGAGCACAGGGCCAAGAAGAAGCGCGGCACCGAGGTGTGGCGTTCGTCCTCGTCGTCGTGCGGGAACTTGATGCCGCCCAGGAGGTACACGCCCATTAAGGCGAAGATCACAATCCACAGGGCGAGGAACGTTTCGCGGTCAAGCAGGTGCCAGCCGTAGGCCAGGTCGGCCACCGAGAAGAACTTCAGCGCGAAGGCCAGTTCCAAGAAGCCCAACACGACCTTCACGGCGTTCAGCCAGCCGCCGCTCTTCGGCGCGCTCTTCAACAGGGTGGGGAAGAGGGCAAACAGCGTGAAGGGAAGGGCCAGGGCGATGGCGAAGCCCAGCATACCGATGGTCGGGGCCAGCGAAGAACCGCCCGAAGTGCTCACTTCGACCAGCAGGAAGCCGATGATGGGACCCGTGCAGGAGAAGCTCACCAACGAGAGGGTGAAGGCCATGAGGAAGATGCTCAGCAGGCCCGTGGTCTTCTCGGCCTTGTTGTCGACCGCTGCGCCCCACGACGACGGAAGCGTGATTTCGAAGCCGCCGAAGAAGCTGGCGGCAAACACAACCAGCATGAGGAAGAACAGGATGTTGAACACCGCGTTGGTAGACAGGTCATTGAGCGCACTGGCTCCGAATATCGAGGTGATGGCCAAGCCCAAGGCCACATAAATCACCACAATCGAGATACCGTAGGTCACGGCGTCGCGTATGCCCTTCTTGCGGTCGCCCGAACGCTTCAGGAAGAAGCTCACCGTCATGGGGATGATGGGCCAGACGCAGGGAGTGAACAGGGCGACCAAGCCGCCGAGGAAGCCGAGGAAGAAGATGTAGTACCAGGCCTTGCCCGTCATGTCGTCGGTTCCCAGCTGCTTGAGTTCGTCAATCACGGGAGTCCACCAGGCCTTGATGGCGGCCGGGTCGGCCGGGACAGCGGTCATCTGCGGCTCGGCTGCGGCTTCCGTGGCCGTCACTTCGGTCGCAACGGTGTCGGCGGCAGCGGCCGGCTGTTCGGCGGCCGGAGCTTCGGGAGCGGCAGTGGCAGCCGGCTGGGCGGCTTCGGCCTTAGCGGGTGCGGCGGCTGCGGGTCCGTCACTTCCCTGCAACTTGGCATCGACGCTGGTGGGCGGCAGACAGTTCTCGTCGTTGCAGGCACCGAACTTCAGGTAGCCTTTCAGTTCATAGTCCTTCTCAAGCAACTCTACCCTCTGCGTGAAGACGGCCTTGTTCTCGAAGTAAGTGACGGGCATTTCGAAGATAGGGTCCTGCATGGTCTTCGCGCCGGGGCCGGGCTTCAGGCTGCCTTTCAGCTTGGCTCCCTTGATGCGGTCCACGCCGAATGAGGCCGCAGTGGGACCTCCGTCGGCGATGTTGGTCGAGTAGATGTGCCAGCCAGCATCGGCTGTTCCGGTAAACACGATGTCGATGGTCGTAGCGTTGACACGCTTGTACGCCACACTGAAGCTCACTTGCGCCTGCACGGCCAGTGCCGCGGCGAGGAACAGCAAGAGGGTGGTGTAGACAATTCTTTTCATTGCTTCTTTGGATTGAACTTGGGTTGATGACTTGCGGGGCAGAGCAGGCGGCATGTAGAACCGCCCGTTCGGCACGTGCGCCGCAAAATTACGAATTTATTGCATTTCAGGCCTATTCCACACCATATTATATATAAGGAGTGGTTCTGCAAGCTCACTCAGGCAGGGGAAAAACCGACATGGTACGGGCTGGACGGGCCACCGCGTATGACCAGCCGCAACGCCCTGGGTGGGTGGCGTTGTCGCCAGTGCGCCCTGAAGGACGGATTGCCGGCCCAGGGGCTTGTCTGGGCTGTGCGCAGGCTGCGTTTCTGGCCCGTATACCCGACGGCAGCGAAAAGTTTTCTGATTTTCGCTTTTTTGGTCCAGAATGTGGGTAAACGGGGGTAAACGCCCGCTTTTCTTGCATATTTCACGGAAAAGTGTGCAGTCTATCCGTTTCGATTTTGTAGTTTTGCGCGTCATTTTCTCAGTACATTCATTCATACAGAATGCCATGCAACCCTTGCAACCCATTCGCTCCTTCGACGACCTCACCGCCCACTTGCGGCAAATGGGGCGTCGCATCCGTCTGGCCGTCGTTTGCGGTTCGGACAACAGTACCATTGTGGCCGTAGCGCGGGCCGTGAACGAAGGCTTTGCCGAAGCCGTCTTTGTAGGCGACTGCGAGCAGATACAGGCCCAGACTCCGGTGGCCGCGCTTCCCGCCGGGTTGGTACGATACGTGCCTGCCGAAAGCCACGAGCAGGCGGCCATGCTGGCGGTGCAGATGGTGCGCGACCGACGTGCCGATGTGCTGGTGAAGGGCCTGCTCCACACGGCCACCCTCCTGCGCGCGGTGCTCAACAAGGAGTGGGGCATACTGCCGCAAGGCAGGGTGCTCACCCACATCGCCATGGCCGAAATTCCCGCCTACCGCAAGCTGCTCTTCTTCACCGATGCGGCGGTCATACCTTACCCCACCCACGAGCAGCGTCTGGCCCAGGTGGCCTACCTGGCCGAAACGTTGCACGCCTTCGGAGTGGAGCAGCCCAAGATTGCCCTGCTGCATTGCGCCGAAACGGTGAGCGAAAAGTTTCCGCACACCTTGGGCTACGCCGAAATCTGTCAGCGCGCCGCAGCCGGCGAGTGGGGCAGCCTGGTGGTCGATGGGCCGCTCGACCTCCGCACAGCCTGCGACCTGGAGGCCCTGCGCATCAAGGGAATCGACTCGCCCCTGCAGGGAGATGCCGATGCGTTGGTCGTGCCCGACATTGAGGTGGGCAACGCGCTCTACAAGTCTTTGCCCCTCTTCGCCTCGGCCAAGCTGGCCGGCACCCTGAAGGGCACGTTGGCACCTGTCGTGCTCCCCTCCCGGGGCGACACCGCAGAGGCCAAGTTCTACAGTCTGGCGTTGGCCACCATGGGCTGCTGAAGCCTGCGTCCCGCGCCCCGACCTTTCTTTTCCCAAACACAAGTTCTCAGCTTGACCATCCTACATGAACACCATTGAAGAACCGGTCCTGATGCCCGACAATATGCCGGGCTACCGCATCCTCGTCATCAATCCTGGGTCCACCTCGACCAAGGTGGCTGTCTACGTCAACGACACGCCGCTGCACATCAGCACCATCCGTCACAAGCCGGAGGAACTCCTGCCCTTCGAACAGATAGTCGACCAGCGCGACTTCCGCACCCGTATCGTGCTCGACTGGCTCGAAGAGAACCACATCCCCCTCCGTTTCGATGCCATCATCGGCCGTGGCGGCCTGGCCAAGCCTGTGGCCGGCGGTGTCTACCGCGTGAACCGCAAAATGTGCTATGACACCTACTATGCCATGCGTAAGCACGCCTGTAACCTGGGTTGCATCATTGCCTACGAGCTGGCGCTGAAGCAGGCCGAGCCTTGCGAAGCCTACATTGCCGATCCCGGCGTGGTCGATGAGCTGGTGCCCGAGGCCCGCGTCAGCGGCTCGCCCCTCATGCCCCGCATCTGCATCTGGCACGCGCTCAACCAGCGCGCCATTGCCCGCCGGCACGCCAAGCGTATCGGCAAGCGCTATGAAGACCTCAATCTCATCATCTGCCACCTGGGCGGCGGCATCTCGGTGGCGGCCCACGAGCACGGACGCGCCATAGACGCCAACAACGCCCTCGACGGCGAAGGACCCTTCTCGCCCGAGCGCGCCGGAACCCTCCCCGCAGCCGACCTGATTCACCTCTGCTTCAGCGGACGCTACACCGAGGACCAGCTCAAGAAGCGCGTGGCCGGACAGGCCGGGCTTATGGCCCACATGGGCACGACCGACATTCCCGAAATCCTGGCCCGCATCGAAGCGGGCGACCATCACGCCAAACTGCTCATCGATGCCATGATCTACCACACGGCCCGCTCCATCGCCGCCGAGGGTGCGGTGCTGAAAGGCCGGGTCGACGCCATCCTGCTCACGGGCGGCATCGCCCATTCCGAGTATATCACGCAGGGACTGCGCGAGCGCGTGGAATTTATTGCCCCCGTCCACATCTATCCCGGCGAGGACGAAATGAAGGCCCTGGCCCTCAATGCCCTGGCTGTGCTGCGCGGCGAGCGCGAAGCCAAGGAGTACGATTGAGGCTGTTGCGCCATGAAACAAAATGCTTGCGCCATGAAATAAAATGCCTGCTCCGTGAAACAAAATTCCTGCGCCGCAGGACAAAGTGCCGCCTTGAAGCGAGCGTGCCCCGTGCCGCCGCTCCGAGGCGGCACTTCGTGCGTCGGGAATGCCGCGTCAGCCTTCCGCCCCCTCGGGCCCCTTCTCACAGCCCCGTTGGCTTTCATTTTGTAACAGGCAAAGGGGCATCAGTGCGTATAATGCTGGGCAACGCCCATAATTTATGTAAAAAACGTTGGTGCTGTTGAATATAGTACTTACCTTTGCGCCCTGACACTACCACGAAAAGAATCAACCAGCGAGCAAGTTTAACTAAATAACTCTATCACATGAAAAAATTATTACTCTCTCTTGCTGCAGCAGTCCTGCTTTGCGCACCCGCCAGTGCCCAGCTGCTGCAAAAGAAGGCTTCTGCCACCTTTGGGCAGAAGAAGGAAGTGCCCGCTTGGGCACAGAAGCAGCTGCAGAACGCCCAGTCTCTGCAGTTCGCTCCCATGGCTATGGAGAGCCAGAAGCTCCTGTCGCGCGCTTCAGGCCAGCGTTCGCGCACAGAGCTCAGCTATCAGGTGGATGGTACTGAGATGCAGGAATGCGGACTGGTGCCTCTCTTCAATCCCGGCACGCTGGCCCAGTATGGCTTTACGGGCTATGGCTACGGCGCTTTCTTCTATGGCGACATGGTTTCGCGCTATGCGGGCAACACCATTAAGTCCATCAACTTCTCCGTATGGCCCGGCAACTATACCAACATTGCCGTGTTCGTGCTCGACGGTATGACCGGCGAAGCCCTGTGGAGCACATCGGTCGACCAGCTGCAGTGCATCAACCTCGAAACGGGCGACCTCAACATGAACGCTGTGCCCTGTGACTACGTGGTTACAGGCGAAGAGCGTGTCCTCTATATTGGTTGGGTGGCCGACTATTCTCCTTCGGCCGATGACCCCTACGCTTCGAAGTACGAAGGTATCCTTCCTTACTACGAGGACAAGACCGAGACGGGCGAAGGCGCCTACATCAACGGTGTGAAGGCTGATGGCAGCTTCTCTCTGATTGCCAGTGCCGGCATGTTGCAGGACCAGGACGGCAGCATCTTCTATGCAGCCGCAGCCATGACCATCGACACCGAGGGTGAAAACGGCCTGAAGGACAATGACGTTTATCCTGTCTCGATGAGCACCGTACGCGGCAACATCAACACCGGCAAGGGCGGCAAGGCCAGTGTCATGTTGGAGAACCTCGGTCTGGAGTCTGTCACGTCGATTGACTACACCCTCAGTCTGGGTTCGAAGTCGGCGAGCGGCACTTACAAGTTTGACGAGCCCATCAGCTTCTACCATGCCGGTGTAATGGAAGTTCCGGCCGTGCTGGCCGACGAGGCTGGCAGCAGCGTTGCCAGCCTGACCGTGACGAAGGTAAACGGCGTGGACGACGAAACGGTTGAGAACAATGACAATGTCGTCGAGGGTTACGTTTATTCACTCACCGAGAACTACCGCCGTATGCCCGTTATCGAGGAATTCACCTCGAACACCTGCGGCTGGTGTCCCTACGGCATTTGGGGCTTGCAGGATGCCATGAAGGCTTGCAGCGACAACGCTGTAGCCATTGCTATCCACACTACCTTCAACAGCCAGCTGGGTGAAGATCCCTTGGCTGCCGACAGCTACCAGCAGGTGGTTAAAGCTTATGCCGAGTCATTCCCCTCTGCCATGATCAACCGCGAGGTGACCGAGCATGTGCTCTATGCGCCCGAACTGGCTCACGCAATCTCCGACCAGATTTGTGAGGCCAACATCACCCTCGATGGCGCTATCACCGAGAGCATGGCTGGCAGCAGCGTGAGCGGTAAGGTGAAGGTAGACTTCTCTATCAACGCACCGGCCCAGATGTACGGTCTGGCATACGTAGTGACCGAAGACAACGTGAAGGGTGTGCGCCAGCTCAACTACTTCGCCAGCAACTACTACTACTATGCTTCGCAGTATGACGACCAGACCATCATGCAGGGTATGGGCTGGACAGTGGACATGCTTAACTACGCCAAGACGGGTGAAGCCGACAGCCAAGGCAACTACTGGTCGAGCGAACCGATGGACCACGTGGCCTGCTACCTGAGCAGCCCCATGGGCAACGGTGCCCTCCTGCCCGCAGTAGAACAGGGCAAGTCTGTCGAAGTAGAGTTCGAGTTTGATGTACCCTCGCGCAAGTCGCCCGCCATCGACACCGACAACCTCAACCTCGCCGTGCTGCTCTTCGACCAGAGCTCCGGCATCGTGGTGACTGCCGCCCAGATCAAGCTGAGCGACGAGAACACCAGCTCAGGTCCTTCGGGCATCGACGCAGTCGAGAATGCTGCCAACGCACAGGTAGCTGTGGCCGACGGTGCCTTCAATGTAACTGCCGAGAATGCCACTGCCGAGGTTTACACCGTAGACGGCAAGCTCGTGTCGAGCTGCACCGTGAACGGTTCTGCCTCTCTGCCTACCTTCGGTAACGGTGTGTATGTAATCCGCGTCGTTTCGAACGGTAAGGTTATCACCAAGAAGGCTACATTCTAAACCCTCTTTTACATCTAAGAGAATCCAGCGCGCCAAGGCTTCCGTCTTGGCGCGCTTTTTTGCTTGCCGCGCCGGGCAAGGCCTGGTTCGCGAATGTCAGGCGTTCAAGGCGCGCCCCGGAGGTTGGGTGATGCAATGCACTGGGAGAGCAGGCTTCTAGCCTGCTTAAACAACATCGACGCAGAAGTCGGAACTGCGAATGTCAAGCGTTCAAGGCGCGCCCCGGAGGGGCAACGAGCACATAGCCCAGGGCAGCGCCCTGGGTAGAATGAGGCGATAAAGTGCGCCCTGAAAGGGCAAAAGCGTTAGAATACAGGCGTTTTGTATATACGCTTTTGCCCTTGCAGGGCGCATTTGCGGCGGTCTACATACCCAGGGCGTTGCCCTGGGCTATGCGCTCGTTGCCCCTTCGGGGCGCGCCTTGAACGCTTGCATTTCGCAAAGGCGGCTTCGACATTGCGTCACCCAACCTCCGGGGCGTGCCTTGAACGCATGCTATTCGCAGCTCCGGCTTCGCCATTGCGTTACCCATCCTCCGGGGCGTGCCTTGAACGCCTGTGTTTTCGCCAAGACGGCTTCGACATTGCGTCACCCACCCTCCGGGGCGTGCCTTGAACGCATGTATTTCGCAAAGGCGGCTTCGCCATTACGTATCCCAACCTTCGGAGCGTGTGGCTTCTCATTGAAGCACCAAAAAAGGGGTGCGCCCATGCGGACGCATCCCTTTCGTTATTCATGTGCTGTATGTAGTTATTTCACCAACACCTTCTTGCCTTGGCTCACGTAAATGCCGGCCGGCAGACGGTCGGGGCTGTTGGTCATGCGCACGCCTTGCAGGTTGTAGACAGGGGCGTTGGCCGACGGCATCAAGCCCGCTTCGCTGATGCGGGTGGGCTGTTCACCCTCGAACTGGATCTGGTAGTACAGGTCGTTCGGTTCGGTGTGGGCGAAGTAGGCGTGAGTGGCCGGAAGCGACTGGTCGATGTCGTCCTCGCCCACGCGGCGCAGGCCTTCGACAGGCTCGAAGCCGTAGTAGCCCGACATAGGCATCCCGGCGGCATAATTGCCGTTGAAGTAGAAGCCGTCGAAGAACACGCTGCCCGGCTGTGTGGTGTGGATGTAGGTCGCGAGACACAGTTGCACGGGGGTGTCGTTGGCAAACTTCACCATGCAGGGCTGGTTGGCATCTACTTCACTGACCTTGATGAATTGGGCGATGTTGTTCTGCGTTCCGACAAAGGTCTGGGCCTCTTCGGCTCCGATTTGTTCGGGGGTGAAGCCGAAGGGCAGGCAGAGGGTGTTCCATCCCTCGCTGAAGTTGCGGCTCACTACCAAGTTGTAGAGTCCGGCTTCGGCGTTCAGGTCTGTTTCGGCATTCACGTTCAGCGTGGGAGCGAACACCACGCGGATGGTCTGTCCGAGCGAAGCCTGCATGTCGATGTTGATGGTGGCCGTCATCTGTCCGTCGGCCACTTCGGCATCCAGTTCAACGGGAACTTCTCCCAGGAACTGTCCTATCCACTGCATGGCATCGATGCCCGGCAGGTCGCCCGGTGTGATGACGATGCTTTGCGATGTAGTGAGCTTCATGGGGTTTTCGCCCGAGCGTTGTACATTCGTCAGGTAGATGTTGCCTACGGGTATGGCATCAGCTCCCGTTCCGAGCATGAAGTTGTTCAGCGCCAGCGAGGTCGAGCCGTCCTTCTCGTCGATGAGCTGGATTTCGGTAGGCTGGGGCAGTGTGCATTCGCCGTTGATGGTCACGCTCAGGTCGTTGCTGTAGGGTGTCACGGTGGCAGTGCGGTTGTCGAACTGCACGGTGTAGGTGGTCGCCTCGCCCTCGTTGGTCACCACGATAGTGAGCAGGCCGCTCTCCTCATCGTAGGTTTCCTGAGCCTGGGCCGAGCGTCCTTTTACGGTGTAGGTCACCTTTCCGGCCTCATAAGGCACGTCGAGCGTGTAGTCCGTGCGGCTTTCGTCAAAGCCTTCGAGCGTGACACCGTCCACCTGCAGGTCGCTCAGTGCGTGGTAGTAGACGAAGTCCACGTCGTCCACTTCAAGCACGTTGCCTGCCTTGATGTTGGTGCGTGTCCAGTAGTCCGCACTCGAAATGATGACGTTCACCTTCTCGGGTACAGTCTGCTCCTGTCCCTGCACGTAGTCCAGCGGCACGATGATTTCTTCCCAGTCGTTGTTGGCTGTGCTGCTGAAGCTGTAGTCGCAGCTGGCAATGAGGGTGCCCGATGCCGTACCCGTTTCCTTGCCCATCACCACGCGGTCCACGTCGTCTTTGCTGACCGTGCCCGTGGCAGTGATGTTCGAGGTAAAAGTGCCCTTCCAGAGGTAGGCAATGATGTGGGCATCTTCGCTGCCTTCTGTGCCCGTGGTGCGCTTGTAGCGTCCCTTGATGGCATCGGGGCGGCTGCTGAAGGCCATGCCGCCGTACACGCCGCCGTCACAGTTGTCGATACTGGTTACAGCATATACCCAAGGTGTGCCGAAGTTGATGAAGGCGGGGGCATTGGAGCCGATGCCGAGCGCGCCCACCCACTTGTTGGTGAGCACCGTCCAGGAGTTTCCGTCCTGAGAGCCTTGGGTGACGAGCGTTTCTTGTTTTTCTGTTCCCATTACCTTCTGGTTCACACTTGAGCCGTTCCAGTCTTCAGGCTCCGAACCCGGACGCTGGCGTTCGCCGTCGGGTGAGTTGCCGCCAATGAACTTCGAGGTGCTTGACTGATAAGAGTTTCCGCAGGCATCCTTCCACTTGGCGAAGTCACCATTAGGCAGATGCTGGGCACTGGCTGAGAGCGCAGCGGCTCCCAGCCAGACCAATGTAAGCAGTTGTTTCATGTGTTTGTGTTAAGTCCTATCTTATTTGAGAATCTTCTTTCCGTTTACGATATAGAGGCCCTTGGGCAGTGCATCGGAGAGCTGGTCAGCCACGCGGATGCCCTGGAGCGTGTAGACGCCCTGTGCCTGCGTGGGACGGGTGGTGACGGCCTGGCTGATGCCCGTGTTGGTCGCGTTGCCCACCACGACTTGGATTACCTGTCCGAGCGTGCTCATCATGTCGATGTCGATAGTGGCGTAGAGGCGGGTGTCGGTAAGGATGCCTTCGAGGGCAATGGGTACTTCGCCCAGGTACTGGCCGAGCCAGCCGGTGGCAGGCACGTTGGGGTCGTCGCCGGGTTCAATCATGATGTTCTGCGAAGTCTTGATTTCCTTGTAGCTGTCGTGGGCCGTGACTTCGATTCCTGAGAGCTTGATGTTGCCGATGGGCATGGCATCCTCGCCCGTGACAAGCATGAAGTTGTTCAGGGTGAAGTCGATGAGGCCGTCTTCGCGCTCTACCACCGTGATGGCGGCGGGAATGGAGTCTGTGCTTTCGCCGTTAATGGTTACGACGAGCTGTTCGTTGTAATTCTGTGCCGCCATCGGGGCCAGTGACATGCACCAGGCAGCGGCGATGAGGAGTAAAGCTTTCTTCATAATGAATGTTTTTTGATGTGAGTGTAAAAGGTAAGTTTCAGAGAAGCGACCTCAGAACAGGTAGCTGAAGCCCAGGGTCCCGTAGATGGGGTAGAGGGCGAAGGTGACGCTGTTGAAGTCGGAGGGGAAGATGCCGTTGATTCCCCATTGCAGGTTGAGGTTCACGGCCAGGTGCTTGTAGGCACGGTATTCGCCGCCCACCTGTACGCCCCAGTGAAAGCGGCGCAGGTCGTCGGAGAAGTCGTAGGTGGCGCGCGTCACCTCAGCCTTCTCGCCCGTGGGGTCCTGGTCGCGGATGTAGCCGTCGTAGGCTTCGCCCGTGAAGCTGCCGTTCATCATCCAGGCCACGTAGGGGCCGGCCATGACCTGCCAGCGGGGGTTGATGGTGTAGGTCAGCAGCATGGGCACGGTCAGGTAGTTGTTGTCCACCTCGGTTTTCACCTTGCCCGTCCAGGCTCCCACCACCTTGCCCGAGCCGTCGGCGTTGACGGCCTCCATGTGGTAGTTCTTGACGCGGGCGCGGGTGGCCATGCCCTTGTTTTCGAAGCGCAGGCCCAGCATCAGGCCCCAGCGGTCGGTGAGTTTCTTCTGTACGGCTCCCTCTAAGGCAATGCAGAGGGTGGGGTTGTAGCTTTCGATGTCGCGTATTTCAGCCGGCAGAGGCAGCGGGGAAGTGCCGCCCAGGCTGAGTCCGGCTCCCAGTCGCAGGTGCCAGCCCTTCAGGGCGGCACTGATGAGGTTGCGGTCGGTGTCGGCAGGCAGGTTGTCGCCTGTTTGGGCGTAGAGGCCCCGTGCGGGCCAGAGGGTGAGCAGGCCCAGGAGGAGTATGGCTGTGAGTTTGTGGTTCATGAAGGGAAAAGACGTGAGTGTGAGGTAGGGGAGATGCGGGTGGGGAGCGGCCTTCCGGCGGTGCGGCGGCCGGCTATTCCCACACGATGAAGAACTCGTCGATGTAGAGCGTGGAGCCGACGGCACCGGCAAAGAAGTCGCCCTCCTTGCTCGACGAGGCCACGACCGTGATGGCGTAGCCGTCGCGCTGCATGCGCTCTTCGCTGAACGTCTTGCCGGGCATCAGGCGGAAGGGCATCGAGAAGTGCGTCCACTCGGTCGGTTCGCCGGGGTTGTCGAGCTCGGCCAGCAGGACCACGCGGGGCGAGGTCTTCACGTTGCTGCCGTCGAGAGGCTCGAAGTGGTCGGGGTCAACCTCATAGACCACGGCGTAGATGGCCGCTGTGTCGTGGAGTTCGGGACACACCTTGTTGTTCTTGTCGGTGAAGACCTCTCCGGGGGTGTACTTGTAGTGGCCTTCGACAGCCACGGGTTTGCCGCTGACGAGTTGCAGGCCGAACTCAGTGGCCTGCAGGGGCTGGCGCACGGCGATTTCGGCGTTGAACGTGCCGATGAAGATGTTGCCGGCGGCAATGGGCTTGTTGATCATGCTGCCAAAGGAGCCGGTGCTGCGGGTGACGAGTTTCACGCAGGCTCCCTTCAGTCCGTCGGGCGAGGAGGCGGTGGGGTATTCGGTGGGCGACTTGGCCATGCCCGTGAAGGCAAATCCGGCGTTGCCCGATGCCCAGTAGTCGCGGCGGGGGTTGAGTGCGTCGCTCGGGTCCTTCTCGTACCAAACCTGGTAGCGGCCTGTGCTTTCGAGGGTGAACTCCTCGAAGTGGAGCGAGTCGATGGCGTGGGGATAGTTGAAGGCCACGGTGTAGTCCTTGTGCCAGTGTCCGTCCTGTGAGTGTACGGTGTAGGTCTGTGGCGAGCTGAAGTTCCGCGTGATGCCGTTGGCGTCGACCTCCTGCCCGTCGAGCTGGCAGGTGATGCGCGCCCCCTCGGTGAGGGTGAAGCTCGGGTCGAGCCGGGAGCGGTCGGTGCCCTTCTGGATGCTGAACGAGAGGTAGTCGTTGCCCAGAATGGGGTTGCCGATGAGCATGTCGCGGTGCTGTTCGAGCCATTGGGCGTTGACCGCCGTGATGTCGCATTCGGCATTGAGCGGCTCGTCCTGGATGCAGCTGGTCAGCAGGCAGGCGGCCAGGGTCATGTTCAGTAGAAGTAATGTTTTGGTCATAGGCGAGCTTGGGGGCTTTGGATTCGTCGAAATTACGGGCAAAATTACAGAAAAAACCATTGGTTGGTTTCGGGTTTTCTGTGAAATAATGGTCTTTTTCACTAAATAAAACGCCGATTGGGCATGTGCTTAGCATCTTTTAGGACTGAGAGGGGCGGGTTGGTGGCTTCGGCGGGCCCCGAAGCGGAATTTCGGGGAACGGTGGTCGGGGGCGGAAGGCGGCGGGGGAGGGCCTTGCTTGAAGGCGGAAAAACAGCCCGGCACTTCGGAAAAACAAAGCGGCACTTAGGATTTTCTAAGTGCCGCTTCGGGAAAACAACTCGGCATGTTGTCATTCGCGGTAGGAGGAGGGGGCATCATCGGCCTTGGCTCCGCGCATCACCGACTCAGGCTCAGGACTTTCAGGGTCTGGCCCTGTGCGCCGCGCAGCAGGTAGGTGCCGGCGGGCAGGTTGAGGCTGTCGAAGTGGCGCAGGGTGGTGGTGGCTATGCGGCGGCCCGCCAGGGTGTAGACCTCGACGGGAGTGTCGGGCAGCATGGGCGAGGGGAGGATGGCCGTGTCGTCGGAGGGCAGCTGCACCTGCTGCCAGGCGGTCCATTCCGACTCGCCGGCGGGGGCGTATGCCTTGACGCGCCACTCGTAGGTTGCACCCTTGGCCAGGGAGTCAAACCGTTGGCTTGTGGAGTTCGAGACATACTGCGACAGCGGTCGGACGGTCTGGGTCGCGGGGTGGTCGGCCGTGGCCGTGGCTGCTGCAGCGGGTTCGAGGCCGAAGTCGGCGGCGTTGAACTTCCCGTCGTAGATGCCGAAGGCTTCGATGTAGAGCCGCTTGTTGCCCAGAATGCCGATGCTGAAAGGTTGCGGCTGGGCCATTTCGAAGTGGACGAAGTGCGTGCCGTCTTCGAGCGTGACGTTCTGCTTCTGCAAGATGTTGCCGTTGGCATCCTTCAGCAGGACGGTGGCCTGCGGCTCGCTGGCCTTAAATTGCTGCTCGGTGAGGCGCACGGTGACGAAGCCCGTCTCGACGGCCGGGTAGACGGGCGAGGCGAGCCAGCCGGCCACGAATCCCGTGCCGAGCTTCAGCTTGCCTGCGCTGCGGAAGGCCTTGGCCGCCGTCCAGCCCTGGCTGCCCATGTAGGCGTTGATGTCGTCGGCGATGTCGGTGCCGGAGTCCTCGATCAGGTCCACGTTCTTCTGGGTGAAGTCGAAGGCCGCAATTTCCATTTCGGCGGGGTCGGTCGCTCCGGTGCGGCGCATTTCGAGCTGGTAGTTCTCGGCATCGGCCACTTCGGTCCAGTTGGCCGTGAAGGCCGTGCTGCTCACCAGCGTGGCGGGAAGCTGTTGGGGCATGGCCACGGGCAGGCCGCCCATGAAGCGGAACGACACCCTGCCGTTCTGCTCGCTGATGGCCGTGATGGGCTTGTGCATGAGCTTGAGGCCGTCGGTGTTCTTGTTGTGGAGGGTGGCCTGCGGCGAACTGTCGTCGGTGAGTTCCGTGTTCTTCCTGATGCCCGGATAAGGGTCGCCCATGAGGTCGGAAGTGCCGTTGGAGCGCGAACCGTCGGCGGGGATGATGGTGCAGCGTTCGTAGGCGTTGTAGCTGTTGTTCACGGTATTGTTGCTCCAGTCCCACATGTCGTAGTCCACGTGGAGCACGAGGAGGCCGTGGCCGCTGAGTTCGGCGTCGGAGCCTTGCTTCTGCCTGTTTTCGAGCAGGTAGTACTCGTCGCGGTCAGCCTCGTTGTAGATGATGTAGGCTTCGGGGCTGTCGGTGAGCGGCTTCATGTTCTCCACAAAGCAACTTTCGGTCAGCTCGGTGGGGGTGAGCCAGCCGCTGAACATGCGTTCGTAGGACGTATAGCCGACCGGTGCATAGCCGTTGCCGGCATAGGTGCCCTGGTCCATGATGCTCCAGCGTCCCATGCCGAAATTGCCCCTGGAGGTGTCGTACATGTCGGGCAGGCCCAGACAGTGGGAAAACTCATGGCAGGCTGTGCCGATGCCGTCGAGGCTTGAGCCCGCGCTGCCCGTGAGTTCGGAGGTGCAGCCGTAGGTATTGATTTTCACTCCGTCGAGTGTGAGGTAATAGCCGGCATAGCTGATGCACCACTCGTGGGGCCAGATGGAGGCACTGGGACCGCCCTGCGCCTCGTTGTAGCCGGCGAAGATGACAAACACCTGTTCGGCCTCGCCGTCGCCGTTCCAGTCGTAGTCGGCAAAGTCCACCTCCTTGTCGGCCAGCTGGCAGGCTTCGTAGACCATTTTGGCGGCTGTCGTGCCGTCGCTGCCGTAGGCGTCATTGCAACCATAGTCGGCCATGTTGCCCGACACGGTGACGGGCCCCACCACGTCGAAGGTGAGGTTGAGCTGTCCGTAGGACTGCGCCTTGAAGTAGTCGTGTACGCTGCAGGCGTTGCCGAAGTCGGTGAAGCCCTCCTTGTTCATCATGTCGGTGAAGACGGCGTTGGTGTGCTTCTCGTTCATCTTCACGTCCTGATAGTTGACCAGGATGACGATGCCCTTGCGGTCGCCTACGGGGTAGGTCGGTGTGCCCACGCCTCGGCTCGCGGGCAGCTGCCGTGCGGCGCGCGCCTCGGCCCGCCGGGCGTTTCGTTCGGCAGTCCGCTTGCTCCCCATCTGTTGCAGAACCGACAGTTCGGCAGCCTGTTGCAGCACGAGGCGGGCCTCGTCGGGTGTGCGCTGTGCCGCTTCATGGGCCAGCACGCCGGTCGAGCGCAGGAGGCCGTCCTGCAGGCAGGCGTAGTGGAGGCTGCCGTCGTCGTGGCGCACCAAGGGTATGCCGTCGAGCGTCTGGTAATAGTGGAACGATTCGTCGCCCACCAGCAACACCGTGAGGGTTGTGCCGTCGGGCTGCTGAATGGTGAGAGGAGTGGGTTTGGCCGGTACGGCCCAGACCTGTGCGACACCCAGCAGGGCGGCGAACACAAGGAATAGGAGTTTGTGCATGCTGAAAAACAGTAGGGTTTAGATAGAGTCAGAGAGTGTGAATGTGGCAGGTCAGTGCAGCCGCTTGCTGCGCCCGCCACGCGGGCGTTTGCGCTTCGGGGTGGCAGGCGGGGCCGGCTGTTTGTCGGGCACGGTGTGCTCTTCGCCATTGGTGCTGACCAAGGCGAAGTCGAGCTGGCGGCGTTCGAGGTTGGCCCGCTCCACGCGGATGCGCACCTTGTCGCCCAAGGCATAGCGGCGGCGGAAGCGGCGGCCCACGAGACAGAAGTTCCGTTCGTCGAACTCGTAGTAGTCGTCGAGCAGCAGGCGCAGCGGCACCATGCCCTCACACTTGCTGTCGTCCAGCTCGACATAGAGGCCGAACTCCGTGACGCCGCTCACCGAGCCGTCGAACTCCTGTCCGATGCGGTCGGCCATGAACTCCACCTGCTTGTACTTGATGCTGGCCCGTTCGGCCGTCTGTGCCAGCTGCTCCATGTTGGAGGCATGTTCGCAGAGGTCCTCATACTTCTGGGCGTTCACCGAGCGTCCGCCCTCGGCATAGCGCGTGAGCAGGCGGTGGACCATGGTGTCGGGATAGCGGCGTATGGGCGAGGTGAAGTGGGTGTAGTATTGGAACATGAGGCCGTAGTGGCCGATGTTGTGGATGCTGTAGCGCGCCTTCATCATGGCGCGGAGCGCAACCAGCTCCACGACGTTCTCCTCCTTTTTCCCCTTCACGTCGGCGAGCAGGCGGTTGAGGCTCTTGCTGACCTCCGTCTTCGAGCCGTCGGTGCGCACCTTGTAGCCGAAGCGCGCCACGAAGGCACTGAGCTTCTCCATCTTCTCGGGGTCAGGCACGTCGTGTATGCGGTAGGGGAAGACCTTCGGCTTCTTTCCCTTGGGCACCTTGGCTATCATTTCGGCCACGCTGCGGTTGGCCAGGAGCATGAACTCCTCAACCAGCTTGTTGGCATCCTTGGCCACCTTGACGTAGGTCGAGACGGGGTGGCCCGTCTCGTCGATTTCGAAGCGCACCTCGGCGCGGTCGAAGCCGATGGCACCGTTCTTGAACCGCTTGTCGCGCAAGAGTTTGGCCAGTCGGTTCAGCTTGATCAGTTCGGCGGCATATTCACCCTCGGGAGCGGAGCCGGGCGGCAGCGGTTCGGGGTGTTCGCCGGGCTGGGCCAGGTCGTCGGGCGAGGCTTCGCCGTTGCGCTCCAGAATGTGCTGCACCTCTTCGTAGGTGAAGCGGCGGTCGGAGCGGATGACGGCATGTGCCAAGTGCCAGGAGAGGACTTCGCCCTTGTCGTTCATGGTGAAAATGGTGGAGTAGGCCAGTTTTTCCTCGTCGGGGCGCAAGGAGCAGATGAAGTTGCAGAGCCGTTCGGGCAACATGGGGATGGTGCGGTCTACGAGGTAGACGCTGGTGGCGCGCTTCTGGGCCTCTCGGTCGATGATGTCGCCCTCCTTGACGTAGTGGCTCACGTCGGCAATGTGGACACCCACCTGCCACAGCCCCTCGCCGGCGGGGCAGATGGAGAGCGCGTCGTCGAAGTCCTTGGCGTCGTGCGGGTCGATGGTGAAGGTCGTGACCTCGCGGAAGTCCTCGCGGCGGGCAATCTCCTCGGGCGTGATGTCGGGCTGGAGAGCCTCGGCGGCCTTCTCGACCTTTTCGGGGTAGGTGTAGGGCAGGCCGTACTGCGCCAGGATGGCGTGCATCTCGGCGTTGTTCTCACCCTGACGGCCCAGGATGTCGATGACCTTGCCGATGGGGCTCTTCGAGTCGGTAGGCCACTCCACGATTTTCACCACCGCCTTGTCGCCGTTCTTGCCTCCCTTGAGCTTGTCCTTGGGAATGAAGATGTCGGTGGCCAACGAGCGGCTCTCGGTGATGAGGAAGCCGTAGCCGGCCTCGACTTGGAGCTGGCCCACGAAGGTGTCGTTGGCGCGCTCCAAGATGTCGGTGACTTCGGCCTCGCGGGTGTGGCCGGCGCGGCGTGCCAGCATGGTCACTCGCACGCGGTCGCCGTCGAGCGCATGGAGCGAATTGCGTTCGCAGACCAGAATGCTCTTGCCCCCGTCGTCGGGCACGAAGGCGTTGTGGCCGTTGCGCTTGCGCACAAAAGTGCCCTCCATGACGTTGGAGCGGATGGTATTGTGGTAGTTTCCGTTGCCGTCGGTGGCTATGTAGTCATCGAGCACAAGGTCCGAAAGGGCTTCGAGTACCACCATTTTGGCCGGGTGGTTGGCGGCGTGCAGGTGGACAAAGATGTCCTTCACGTTGAACTCTTTGTCGGGGCGGCTGTTGAACATATCGACGAGCCATTGCATGACCGCCTTCTTCTTCAGGCGGGAGCCAGAGTTGTTGTTTCCTTTCTTGCCCATGCGAGTCAGTGTTTTAGATGGGTGAGTGTTGGCGGCAGTCCCTTGGAGTCGTCCCCACGGGTCGCGTCACGCGGTGTGCGGCGCGGCGGCGCGGCGGGCTGCCGGCTTATATGCAACAAAGGAACTGCTTTTTCTTGAAAAGTGGGAGCCTTTAATATATAATAACGCGTCATGCAAGAGATTCTTGCTACTTTTGCGGCCTGCAAACACCCTGATTATGTCCATGCGTAGAATGAACTCCCCCTTCCTCATCCCGGCCTTCGTGATGCTGCTCTGGATGGCGTGCGCCCCCGCTGCGTGGTCGCAGGCCGCAGAGCCGGCACCCGCCGACACGGTCGAGGTGGAGGAGACCGAGGTGCCCATTATGACGCAAATGGGTACCACCGAGTATAAGGGGCAGACCATTCCGCATGTAATCTATCCCACGCTGCCCAAATACCAGCCCCTGCAGTTCAAGAACGCAAAGGAGCGCGAGAAGTATAACCGCCTGGTGTATAACGTGAAGAAGGTCTTGCCCTGGGCCAAGCTCGCCAAGCTCACCATCGTGGAGACCTACGACTTTCTGGAAACCCTGCCCGACAAGGAGTCGCGCGACGAGCACGTGAAGCGCGTCGAGGCGGGGCTGAAGAAGCAATACGGGCCGGCCCTGAAGAAGCTGACGCGCTCACAGGGCCGCCTGTTGGTGAAGCTCGTGAACCGCGAGTGTAACCAGACGGGCTACAACATCGCCAAGGCCTTTATGGGCACGTTCAAGGCTAACCTCTACCAGAGCGTGGCCCTGCTGTTTGGCAACAGCCTGACCAAGAAGTATGACCCCGAAGGCGACGACCAGTATACCGAGCGCGTGGTGCGCATGGTTGAGTCGGGGCTGCTGTGACGGGGGGCGGGAGGGCCCGGAAGGTCCGGAAAGTCCGGATAATCTGGATTATCCAGAAAGCCCGGATTATCCGGAAGGTCCGGAGCCTCCGGCAAAGAATCCGGCGGGACGCTCTCTGAGAGCGTCCCGCCGGATTCTTAGTAAGTGAAGGTGCTGCCGCCCAGGAACTCGCGCAGCAGCGAGGTGGGGGGCAGGCCGTGGGTCGAGATCGGCTTGAGGTAGCCCAGGAACTTGCGCAGGCGGTAAGCCTCGGAGTACTCGGGCGAATGCTCGGGCACCTGTTCGAGCAGGGGCAGGGCCTGCTCGCGCAGGGCCGCCAGCTCAAAGAGCAGGGCGGTGTTCATCATTTCGTCGGCCTGTTCCTGGAAGGGGAAAATCCAGCGCTCCTCGCCCCGGCGCACCGAGGGCCACTGGCGGATGGTCTCCTGCGCCGAGCGGGCACGGTACTTGTAGTCGCGCACGATGCGGCGCAGCAGGCGGTTGTCGGTGGTGGGAATATAGTTGTGGTCATCGAGCAGGATGGTGGTGAGGGCGGAGGCGTAGATCTTGAACTTGTTGGCCTCGGGTACGCCCGCCGTGAGCTGCGGGTTCAGCGCGTGGATGCCTTCGAGCACCAGCACGTCGTTCGGCCCCAGACGGTAGCGGTGGCCGCTGCGCTCGCTCAGGCCCGTCTCGAAGTTGTAGCGCGGCGTTTCGACCTCCTCGCCCGCCAGCAGCGCGTTGATCTGTTCGGTGAGCAGGGCGGTGTTCATCGCGTTGATGTGCTCAAAGTCATACTCGCCGTGCTCGTCGCGGGGCGTGTCGGTGCGGTTCACAAAGTAGTCGTCGGTCGAGATAGGAAGCGGACGCAGTCCGCAGGCCAGGAGCTGCACGCTGAGCCGCTTGCTGAAGGTCGTCTTGCCGCTCGATGAGGGTCCCGCGATGAGGATGACCTTCAGCTCAGGGTGAGAGGCGATGTGGTCGGCCATGCGTGCGATCTTCTTCTCCTGCAGCGCCTCGCTCACGTTGATGAGCTGGTTGGTGAAGCCCTTGCTGCACGCCTCGTTGAACTCGCCGATGGTCGTCACACCCAGAATCTCGTTCCAGCGGTGCTGCTCACGGAACACCTCGAACATTTTGGGCTGTTCCACCATCGGGCGCAGCGCGTCGGGGTTGTGCGGGTCGGGCAGGCGCAGCAGGAGTCCGTCGCCAAAGGGGATGAGGTCGAAGAGGTAGAGCTGCGAGGTCTTGATGAGCAGCGAGCCGTAGAAGTAGTCGGCCGTGTCGTCGAGCGTGTAATAAGTGGTGTAGAGCGATCCCAGCCCCTCCAGCAGCTGCGCCTTGCTCTCCAAACCGTCCGCCCGGAAGCGCGCCACGGCCTCGTCGGTGGGACAGGTGATGCGGTGGAAGGGGAGGTCCATCGCCACCAGCTCATCCATGCGCGCCTTCAGCAGCGGGGCCGTCTCCTCCGCCTTGCGGCCCTGCGCCTCCAAGCGGCAGTAGTAGCCGTTGGACACCGGCGTGTCGATGCGCAGGCGGGCCTCCTTGCCCAGCACGTCGCGCACGGCCTTGTAGAGCACAAAGAAGAGCGAGCGCGTGTAGGTGCGCAGGCCCGAGGGCGAGGTGATGTCGAGAAACTCCACGTCCTTGTCGTTGAAGAACATGAAGTGAAGGCCCTCCACCTTGTTGTTCACCTTGGCACTGGTGGCACCGTGAGGCAGCTGGAGGTCGAGCATCTCGTAGACCTCTTCGAGGGTGAAACCGATGGGCACGCGGTGGGAGCGTCCCGTGTTCTTGCAGCGTATGGTGATGTTTTTGCTCATAGGGGTAGAAGTTGGGTTTAGGTTGCGGCAAATGTAGGCATTTTGTCCCAACCTGCCGCCGCGAAGCCCGGCTTTCGGTGCGCCGAAAGGCAGGCAGGAACAAAAAAAGCGTCATTTCTGCTCCGAAGAGCCCCGCCTGTCTGTCGTAAAGTCTCTTTCTTACGCCAGAAAAAATCCTTTTTTGCGCCAGAAAGCCTAAAAATCATGGATTTCAGTTGGCGGGAAAAGCAAATGTTCGTACTTTTGCACCCGCTATGCCCCAAGGGCGCAGTCAAAACAACCAAACATCTTTAATAAACAATGTACTTAAATCCTGAAATTAAGAAAGAGATCTTTGGCAAGTACGGACAGTCTAATTCGGACACCGGCTCGGTAGAAAGCCAGGTGGCCTTGTTTTCTTACCGTATTGCCCACTTGACGGAGCACATGAAGGCAAACCGTAAAGATCATACGACCGAACGTTCACTGGTGAAGCTGGTAGGTAAGCGCCGCGCGCTGCTCAACTACCTGAAGCGCAACGACATTGAGCGTTACCGTAACCTGGTTAAGGCTCTCGGCCTGCGTAAGTAAGGACCGGGGCTTCGGCCGACGGAGCAAAAAGCAGAGGTTGCCAAGCGACACATCGCTTGGCAACCTCTGCTTTTTGGGTTTGACGGAAGGCGGCGGGAGGTTATAGAAGGCTGTGGCTCTCTATAGAAATCTACAGCCTTCTATAGTATCCCGCGCAGCTCCGCTCACACCTCCACGCCCTTCAGTGTCGCGCTGGAGGCTTCGGTGATGCGCAACCGCACGAGTTCGCCGGGCCGGTGGTTGTTGCGGTCGAACACCACCACCTTGTTCTGCTCGGTGCGGCCGAAGAGCTGTTCGCGCGAACGCTTGCTCACCCCTTCGATGAGCACTTCGTATTCGCGGCCGATGCAGCGGGCGTTGCTCTCGGCACTCAGCTCGTTCTGTAAGGCAATCAGCTCCTCCAAGCGGCGCACCTTCTCGGTCTCGGGCACATCGTCGGGCAGGTGGCGCGAGGCGTAGGTGCCGGGCCGCTCGCTGTATTTGAACATGAAGGACGAGTCGTAGCCGCATTCGCGCATCAGCGAGAGCGACTCGCGGTGGTCCTCCTCAGTCTCGGAGCAGTAGCCCGCAAAGATGTCGGTGCTGAGGCCACAGTCGGGCACGATGCGGCGGATGGCCGCCACGCGGTCGAGATACCATTCGCGCGTGTACTTGCGGTTCATCAGTTTCAGGATGCGGTTCGACCCGCTCTGTACAGGCAGGTGAATGTGGCGGCACACGTTCGGTTCTTCGGCAATCACCTGCAACGTCTCGTTGCTCATGTCCTTGGGGTGGGAGGTCGAAAAGCGGATGCGCATGTGCGGCACGGAGCGGGCCACGAGACGCAGCAGTGTGGGGAAGTCGACACGCTCCCCCTCCTCGCCTTCAGGCAGCTGGCAGTAGGAATTGACGTTCTGTCCGAGCAGCGTCACCTCCTTGTAGCCCCTTTCAGACAGGTCAGCCACTTCGCGCAGGATGCTCTGCACGTCGCGCGAGCGTTCGCGGCCTCGCGTGTAGGGCACGATGCAGTAGTGGCAGAAGTTGTTGCAGCCACGCATGATGCTCACGAAGCCCGAAATGCGGCTTCCGCAATAGCGTTCGGGCACCACGTCGCGGTAAGTCTCGGTAGTGCTCAGCTCAATGTTCATGGCCTTGTGGCCCGCCTCGGCCTGCGCCACGAGGTCGGGCAGGGTGAGGTAGGCGTCAGGTCCGGCCACGAGGTCAGCCCCGTATTCGCCCAGCAGCCCCTCCTTGACCCGTTCGGCCATGCAGCCCAGCACGCCGACGATGAGCCGCCGGCCCTTTCGGCGCAAGGCATTCAGGGCCTCCAAGCGGTGAATGATTTTCTGCTCCGCGTTGTCGCGCACCGAGCAGGTGTTCAGGAATACGGCGTCGGCCGCATCCAGCGATTCGCAGGGTTCGTACCCAGCCATTCTCATTACCGAGGCAACCACCTCGCTGTCGGCCACGTTCATCTGGCAGCCGTATGTTTCAATAAACAGTTTCTTCATATTGGCGGCAAAGTTAGTGCAAACCGAAGGCAGTGCAAGGGAAAGCTTTGAAAAAGTTTTCCCTTGCACTGCTGAGGTGCCGCCTAACTTATTCAAAGTTAGTGCAAACCATTGTTTGAAAACGGGCGGGCTGGAAGCCACGCCCTCCCAGTGCACCGTCGCTTCAAATTGGCTTGACAACCGCCGGCTTGAAGCGCTCGGGCTGGGAGGGCGGGCTTCCAGCCCGCTTGTTTTCGTTGTTTGACAACTGGCGGGCGTTAGCCCGCTATGCTCCTCCTTTTTATACGCATTTTTAAAGCCGTAAAAATCGTTCAACCCTTCAGCCACCCCTTCATTATGGTTGATTCTCAGAGGAAAAGTGGCTGAAGGGTTTTGCTTTCAAACCCTTCAGCCTATTCAGCCAACCCTTCAGCCGCGATAAGGCCGGGTGCAAGCAAAGAGTCTCTCCACAAAGGCCCGGTCCTCAGTAAAACGGAGGCCGGGCCAGACGTGACAACTCGGCGAGTTGTCGCACCAAGGTCTGGACTTGATTGCATGGAACCAGGGGGGGACAGAAGACAGGGTGAGGCTGAAAGAAAAATCACGGCTGAACCTTCCTGAAGGGTTTGAAAACAAAACCCTTCAGCCACTTTCCTACTGAGAATCAACGATAATGAAGGGTTGGCTGAAGGGTTGAACGATTTTTACGGCTTTAAAAATGCGTATAAAAAGGAGGAGCGTAGCGGGCAAAGGCCCGCCTAAAATATATCAAGCGTGCAATGTTCATGCCCGTCAGCCGAAGCGGGCGTACAAATTACGGACAAGAAATTTAAATATCAACACACAGCGGAATCAATCTTTTTATAAAAATATATCAATCAGAGACAGCCAATGCTTAATTTTGCGGCGTGAAAGAACCTTTCGACTATTTTGGCGGAAGATTAGGCAGCATGCTTCATGCGAAAAACGAAACAAATATTAAAGCGCGGGCTCCACGCTTTTCACAAAACTACAGGTAAGTACAACTGTCTTGGATGGGAGCCGAAGACACAAAGATTCAACTTATGAGACATCGTGTTTTAGCCTTGGGTATCGCAGCCCTGGCATTGTGTACAAACGTAAACGCCCAGACGGGCAAGAAGGGAACCGACGAATTCCGTGTCACTGCAGGCTACACATTCGGCCTGACCGAGGGCACAGGCGGTGCCGTGTCGTTAACCCCGGAATACGGCCACTACTTCAGCGACCAGTTCTACTTTGGCATGGGTGCCGGCATCAGCATGGACGACGGCTTTGAGACCGTGGCCATCCCCCTGTTTGCCCGTGGCGAAGTGAACTTCCCCACCTCAGGCAGCATCACGCCCTACGTGTCGCTCGCCGTGGGCTACGACGTCAACACCGAAGGTGACAACAGCGTGGCCCGCATCAATCCCGCAGTGGGCGTGAAGGTGCCTATCGCCAAGAACACCCTCTTCAGCCTCGGATTCGGCTATACCCGCACCATTGTCAAGGGTGGCGGCGGCGACTTCCTGGGCTTCACTGCCGGCCTGAACTTCGACACCCGCGGACGCGGCTTCAGCAATTTCCTGAAGAAACTGAACCACACGCTCGAACTGGAGGCTTACACCAGCTTCGGACCTGACAACAAGGGCGTTGAAACCTGTCACAGCAGCAAGACCTTCGGCCTGCGCTACACGACGATGGCCCAGGTCGCCAAGAACCTGAGCGTAGGTCCGTCTATCGGTCTGGGCCGGTCGAACCTGAAGGAAGATTGGGACGATGAGAACAAGATTTACCTCGTGGTGATGGCCCGCGGCCGCTATGACTTCAACGAGGTCAAGGTCATTGACAAAGTGCACCCCTTCGGCCAGCTCGAAGTGGGTTACAACGCCTTCGGCGGCATCGACTACGCCGGCATCATCTCCATCAACCCCTCAGTGGGCCTGAGCATGTCGGTTGGCAGCAAGAACGCCCTGGACCTCTCGCTGGGCTACTACACATTGTCCAACGGCAAAAGCGGCTACTTGGGTCACCCGTTGCGCTTAGCCCTGGGCTACCGTTTCTAAGATTCTCCTTTTCGACCTCCCCGAAGCCGGCTCTGCAAGAGGCAGTTTCGGGGAGGTTGTTGTAAAAAAGGTGCGCTTTGTATGGTGGACGTAACAAAACGGGAATAAAAGAAGAAAAAAACCTTCTTTCCGGTCAAAAAAATAGACGAAACTCTTGCATTTTCCCACGAAGCCCGTATCTTTGCAACGTGTTTTTCATAGTATTAGATTTAAGGTTAACAAGGTTGGGATACAGTGGTATCCCTTTTTTTGTGCCTTGCTGTCGGGTGTCGTACCGCAGTCCGGCATCCAGACAGGTTGACCGCAAAAAAATAACAGGAGGCTGTCGCCACGGCGACAGCCTCCTGTGGGTTAAACGGCCCGGCACCCAGACGGTGCAGGCAAGGGGCGAACCCATGCAAGCCCAGGGCTTGTTACAAGTTCGGGTTGATTTCGCTCCACTTCGAGATTTCGGGAACGATGTTGAGCGTAACCAGCTCGTCGCGCATCTTGCAGAGGTGGGCGTAGCTGGCATCCAGTGCGGCCAGTTCGTCGGCAGTTCCTTCGGGCATCTTGTAGGTGCAGCCGTTGGTGTCGAGCGTGGTGTCCATAGCCATCATGATGTGGCTGTACTTGTCGTTGTTGACAAATGTGCCGGCGGGGAAGCGGAAGGCTTCGCCACCCATCACCGAGCGAATCATCTCGACAGAGAGGTAGGCCGGGCTCTGGAACGAAGAGCGGCGGCGCAGCTCGATAATCTTGGCACCGCCCTGGATTACATCCTGACGCATCTGTGCCCATTCAGCTTCGGGGAACTCGTCGGTGCCGATGATGTCGGTGAGCTTGCGGCCGTCGATGGTCACCTTGCTGCCGAACACAGCCATCTGCTCGCCGTGGCCGCCGTAGGTGGCGCAGCCCTTCACTTCGCTCTGCATCACACCGAACTTCTTGGCCAGTGCGCTCTGGAGGCGGGTAGAGTCGAGGGCGGCCAGCGTGGTAACCTGAGAGGGTTTCAGGCCGCTGTAGAGCAGGGTTACGAGGCCCGTGAGGTCAGCGGGGTTGAAGATGATGACCACGTGCTTCACGTCGGGGCAGTAGGTCTTGATGTTCTTGCCCAACTGCTCGGCGATTTCGCAGTTGCCCTTCAGGAGGTCTTCGCGCGTCATGCCTTCCTTGCGGGGGGCACCGCCCGACGAGATGATGTACTTGGCGTCCTTGAAAGCCTCGGCCACGTCGGTAGTAGCCACGATGTTCACGTCGCCGAAGCCGCTCTGGCGCATCTCCTCAGCCACACCTTCGGGCGAGAACACGTCGTAGAGGCAGATGTTGCTGGTCAGGCCCATCATCAGGGCAGTCTGTACCATGTTGGAACCAATCATGCCGGCGGCACCGACAATCACGAGTTTTTCGTCAGTTAAAAAAGCCATAGTTGTAAGTATTTAATATGTGTAGAAAGGACATGCGAAGGCCCGTGCCCGCTGGTGGGCTGTGGGCAGCCGGGCGGCGGTGAGTCCGTTCCGGCCCTTGTCTGACCCCGGCTTCGGTCAGGCGGGACATGCAGGCAGGGTTTTCGCAGCAAAAGTACAAAACTTCGCGGTTTATCGGCCCTGCATTCTGCTAAATATTACTACCCGTCGCTAAAATGCTGCGCGGCTGTTGCCGGCCTGGTGCTTTTTGTCGGCCACCTGAAGCAGGAAGGTGGAGCAGGGCATTCCTGCCGCGTTGATGAGCAGTGCGCGCGTGAAGGGTTTCCAGGCATAGCGCACCTGCGTGGGGATGGGGATGCGGCGGCTGAGCAGCACCACCTCATTGCCCTCAATGTGCAGCTCGTCGGCCGGCACAAAGTAGCCGCTGCGGCTGCACACCTCGAAGTGGGACGGGTCGGGCGCGCCGATGATGCGCAGGCCTTCGGCATGGTCAAAGCTGATGCGCACCTGTCCGGCCTTTTCGCTGCTGGCACGGAGCGGTTGCGGGCCGCAAGGCTCCACCTGTGTGAAACCATAGGTGTGGTGGAGCACCGAGGCTGCCAACCGGCGGCCTACAATCGCCTTGCGGCGCGGGTGTACGTCGAGCGAGTCGCCCACATCGCTCGACACCACCATGTAGGTGTGGGCCAAGCTGTCGGCCAGCCGGCGCTGGCTGTCGCGGAAGGCAGGCCATGAAGGTCGGGTCGAGAGGCTCGAAAGCTGCACGAAGTAGAAAGGCAGCGCATCGTTGCGCCAGGCCTTGCGCCAGGAATTTTCGAGGGAGGGGAACAGCCGCTCGTGCATCTTCACCAAGTCGGCGTTCGACTCACCCTGGTACCACAGTACGCCGCGAATGGCATAGTCAGTCAGCGGGCGGGTGGCTGCATCATATAAATAGGTAGGTTCGAACGGGTGTCGGCGGCTTTTGCCTTCAGCCTGTTGGAGGTTGAGCTGGGCCCGCTTGCGCGCCCAAGCCATGATGTTGCGGTTTTCGAGCCAGTCGCCTTGCAGCACCTCGGGCACCTGTTCCCTCAGCGTGGCGTGGTCAATCCAGCCCTCGGTGGTCGAACCGCCCACGGCGTTGCAGATAATGCCCACATGGCACTTCAGGCTGTCGCTCAGCACTTTGGCGAAGTGGAAGCCGATGGCCGAGAAGCGGCGGGCGGTCTCGGCCGAGCAGCGCGTCCACTGCGCCGGCAGGATGAACAGCCCCTGGTCAACGGAGTCCATGCGGGCCTCGTTCCACACTTCGGCATAGAGCGGCCAGCCGCTCTCCATATTATATAGGTGTACGCGCGTGAGCAGGTCGGCCAGCTTCAGGTCGCGCTCCGCCGTGCTGCACTCGGCTACGCGCAGCTCCATGTTCGACTGTCCCGAACAGAGCCACACCTCGCCCACATAGACATCGCTGAAGCTGCGGCTTCCCCACTCGCTGTCGAAGCGCAGCTTGTAGGGTCCGCCCGCTTCGCGTGCGGGCAGGCTGACGCTGAAGCGTCCCTTGCTGTCGGCCGTGGCCGTGGCCTGTGTTTGGCCCAGTGTGACCTTGACCTGCGTGCCGGGCTTCACGGTGCCGGCCAGCTGCAAGGGCACATTGCGCTGCAGCACCATGTGGTCGGAGTAGGTGGGCGGCAGCAGCAGTGAGTCGGTCTGTGACGCCTTACGGCCGGCCTGATTGCGCTGCGCTGCACACGGCAGGGCAGCCAGTGTCAGGGCAAACCACAGGCAAAGGATGGGAAGTGTCGGTTTCATGTTCATGCGTGTTGTTGATGCAAAAGTAATACAAGCTTTGCGGAAGGCAAAAGGAATCCCGCATGTTTTTGTCCTGACCCGCTCTGCCAGCCTCCGGCACCCCCTTAAACACTCCTTCATGACCCGCAAAAAGGGCTGCAAACGGCTGATAAAGACACAAAAACCACTGAAACACACCTTGTAATTAAAAAAACGCGTATATTTGCACGTTCAAAAGCGTGCCTATGCGCTAACTGTGCCCGTACGCTGGCTGCCACAGCCCTTGACATACAGACAAAAAACATAAAAAAATAAATCAATAATCACACCAATCACACAATGCAAAACAAAGGATTTGTTAAAGTAATTGCAGTGTTGCTGACTTTGATTTGCCTCTTCTACCTGTCCTTCTCGTTCGTGACGAACAAGTACGAGAAGAAGGCGCAGGAGCTGACGGCACAAGGCAAGGACGGCGCAGCCTACTTAGACTCCATGAGGAGCGAGAAAGTTTACATGAACTGGAAAACGCTCAAGGAGTGTGAGGAACTGCAAATCGGTCTGGGTCTCGACCTCAAGGGCGGTATGAACGTAGTGCTCGAAGTGAGCGTGCCCGACGTGGTGAAGAACCTCGCAGGCGAGAGTGCCAATGACCCCAAGTTCAAGCAGGCCTACAAAGACGCACTCGCGCTGGCCAAGAAGGAGAACACCGACTTCGTGGAGGCTTTCGTGAGCACCTATCGTCAGCAAAACGGCAACGACAAGCTGGGCGGCATCTTCGCCTCGAAACTCAAGGAAAGAAACATCACCTACACCTCGACCGATGACGCCGTGAAGAAGGTGCTCGGCGAAGAGGTGAACGCCGCAGTCGAAAACTCCAACAAGGTGGTACGCTCGCGTATCGACCGCTTCGGCGTGGCCCAGCCCAACATCCAAATCCTGCGCGGCAAGGGACAAATCGGCCAGATTATGGTCGAAATGCCCGGTATCAAGGAGCCCGAACGTGTGCGCAAGCTGCTCCAGGGTTCGGCCAACCTTGAGTTCTGGGAAACCTATACGCTCAACGAAGTATATCCGGCCCTCCAGGCCCTCGACACCCGTCTGGCCAAGGGCAACACCCCGGCTGACACTACGGCCACCGACTCGACCAAGGCTGCCAAGGCTCCTGCCAAGACCGCTGCCGACCAGCATCCCCTGCTCTCGAAGCTCGTGCAGGTACAGGGCATGGCCCCCAACGGCTGTGTCGTAGGCTACTGCATGGCAAGCGACACCGCAGCCGTCAATGCCTGCATCCAGAGCGAGGCCGCAGCTGCCGTGCTCCCCGCCGACCTGCAGTTGGCCTGGGGCGTGAAGAGCGCCGAAGGCATGAAGGGCAACGTGTTTGAGCTTTATGCCCTGCGCAAGGTGAACGGACAGCCCTCCATGCAGGGCGACGTGATTGCCGATGCCAAGGACGACTTCGACCAGAACCACCAGCCCATCGTCAGCATGACCATGACGACCAACGGCGCACGCGACTGGGCTGCCCTCACCAAGAAGAACCTGAAGAAGTGCGTGGCCATCGTGCTCGACGGCTTCGTTTACAGCGCACCCGTGGTGCAGAGCGAAATCACCGGCGGCAATTCGCAGATTTCGGGTCACTTCACCACCGATGACACCCGCGACTTGGCCAACGTGCTGAAGAGCGGTAAGATGCCTGCCCCCACCAAGATTGTGCAGGAAGAGACCGTAGGCCCGAGCCTCGGTGCAGCCTCTATCCAGGCCGGTTTCACCGCCTGCGTGGTAGCCTTCGTGCTCCTCATGATTTTCATGTGCCTCTTCTACGGCTTCATCCCCGGCATGGTGGCCAACGTGGCCCTGTTGCTCAACTTCTTCTTCACCTTCGGTGTGCTCGTCAGCTTCCAGGCAGCCCTCACCATGAGCGGTATTGCCGGTATGGTGCTGGCACTGGGTATGGCGGTCGACGCCAACGTGCTCATCTATGAGCGTACCAAGGAAGAGCTGCGTGCAGGCAAGAACATCAAGAACGCCCTGGCCGACGGTTACGGCAACGCATTCTCGGCCATCTTCGACTCGAACCTCACGTCCATCATCACGGCAGTCATCCTCTACAACTTCGGTACAGGTCCTATCCGCGGCTTCGCCATGACGCTCGGCATCGGCATCTGCGCCTCGTTCTTCACCGCCGTGTGGATTACGCGTATGGTCTACGAACACTTCCACAACCGTGACAAGTGGCTCAACCTCACCTTCACCACCTCTATCAGCCGCAACTTCCTGACCAACACCCACGTGAACTTCATGGGCAAGGCCAAGACCACGGTGACCGCCTTCTGCATCGCTGCTGTAGTGGCCATTGCCTTCCTCAGCACGCGCGGCCTTTCGAAGGGCATTGACTTCACCGGCGGTCGCAACTACGTGATCGAGTTCGAGCAGAAGGGCGTGACCCCCGAACAGGTGCGTGAGGCTGTGGCCAGCAAGGTGAACGCCAAGGACCCCAATGCCAACGTGAGCGCCATTGCCATTACTACGACCAACAACGAGGCAGTGCGTCTGACCACCAACTACCGCATCGACGACGACAACGAGAACATCGACCAGGAAGTCGAGAAGTTCATCTTCGACGCCCTGCATGAAGCCGGACTCATCAAGGCCGACTACAAGACCTTCATCGACCGCGACAACCACGCCGGCGGCTCGATCGTTTCGGCCCAGAAGGTTGGTCCTACGGTGGCAGCCGATATGGCCAAGAGTGCTGTGGTATCGGTTATCCTCTCGCTCATCGCCATCTTCATCTACATCCTCATCCGCTTCCGCAACGTGGCCTTCTCGGTAGGTTCGACGGTCGCCCTCGTGTTCGACACGCTGCTCATCCTCGGCATGTACTCCATCTGCTGGGGCTGGGTACCCTTCTCGCTCGAAGTTGACCAGACCTTCATCGGTGCCGTGCTGACCGCTATCGGTTACTCTATCAACGATAAGGTGGTAGTCTTCGACCGTATGCGCGAGAACCTCGGCCTCTATCCCACGCGCGACACGCGCCGTCTGTTCAACGAATCACTGAACAGCACGCTGTGCCGTACGATCATGACATCGCTCACCACCCTGCTGGTGCTCCTTTGCATCTTCTTCCTCGGTGGCGACAGCATCCGCTCGTTTGCCTTTGCCATGATTCTGGGTGTAGTCTTCGGCACCTTGTCGTCTATCTTCTTGGCTGCTCCGATTGCCCTGCGCACACTGAGCCGCAAGCAGGTGGTGCTCGAAGGCGAGAGCAACAAGTAAGGTGACATCACGTTAAGCGCGGCGTTCACACGCGCCGCCATACACATGCTCGTGCAAGTGAGAACAATGGTCCAAGTACGCTTGGCCTCTTGTTCTCACTTGCACTTTTTTGTTTGGGCCAGCCAGATGCCCCCTTCCCGCATTCCCTTTTATGTCTGCGTCTCTGCGCCTTGGAGTTGTTGAGGTTTGAACCATGAACCAGTCATACATTTCGAAAAAACGGGCAAATTAAGTCGTGCGATGATAGATTGTTTGTATTCAAGCGTTCAAGGCACGGGCTGAAGGCCCAAAAGCGACCCAAGCCGAAATCCCGGTGCATGATTTTGGATAAATATGTGAATGCAAGCGTTCAAGGCACGCCCCGAAGGGGCATAAGCGCTTAGCCCAGGGCATCGCCCTGGGTTGAACAAGGCGATGAAGTGCGCCCTG
>JBJEAF010000071.1:0-4336 GCA_051868755.1 Alloprevotella sp. | reverse complement strand
AAGTGTAGGGCGGCTGTCAAGACGAACAGCACCACCAGCAGCAACAAGGTGGGAAGAACTGACGGAGCATCCCAACGCGGGTAGAGCGACTGCACCGTTGGCACCCACTGCGCACGCAGCCAGAACAGCACGGCCACGGCTATCAGGGCCGAGAGTACATGCAGCCCTATGCTCAGCACATGGAACGGCAGGGCGACCTGGGCCGGTGCATAGCCCATCAGCAACAGGGTGCGGATGCGCTCCGTGTATTTCTGCAACAGCAGGAAGATGCTGAGCAGCAACACGTAGAAGGCCAGGGCGCAGATGACGACACCCACTCCCATGACCAATGTGGCGGTAAGCCGCAGGAACCAGGCCGCCCGTCCGCCATCGGCTGCCGAAGCTTCTGCCTCTAACCCGTGTTCTTCGAGATAGCGCGCAAAGCGTTCGTCGGCCGGCTGTGCCAGCTCTACGGCCAAGCGCGAAGGGCTGTCGGTGCCCTCGGGACAAAGCTTGGCATTGGCATAGTCCATGAACGACTGCGGCACGAGAATGGTGTTGAGCGTATTGGAGAAGGCCACCACACGGCCCTTCATGCGCAACTGTCCCGCCGTGCCGCTCAGCACAAAGTCCACGCCTACCATGCTCACCATCCCTTCGGTCAGTGCCGGCAGTCCGCGTGCCTGTGCAAAGCCGAAGTTATAGAGGTTCAGGTAGCTGCGGGGCAAGATGACAGGCAGGGTATCGCTGCCTGCCGTGTAGTGCCAGCGTGAGAGGTCGGCATCAATATAGCGGTCGGGCAACGACTCCAAGAACATTTCGGTGCCCATGCCCAAGGAGCCGCCCACACGCACCGAAGCATACACCTCGAAGCGGGCTGGCACAAAGGGAGCCACATCGGCCGCAAAGGGCTGACGCGCCAAGTCTTCCACCTGTTTCTTCCCAAAACCGGCCCGCTGCACGCCCAGAGTATGCAGGGCACTCACGCGACGGGTCACCACGGCCACCTGCTTCTTCATGAAGCTGTCGCCCGCACCGAGTACGGGACGAACGTCGCGGAAAAACTGGAAACCGCACATCACAATGCACAGTCCCAACAGATTGGCCAAGAAGAAGCCGAGCATCTGCCCTACGCTGACTTGGCGATAAAGTAGTTTGAACACTAACTTCATGGATGAGCAAAGTCTTTCGATTATCATAGGATTGGCTGCGTCCTGCCTGAAACATCGGACTCAGGACGCAGCCAAAAACATGCTTGTCTATATGGTGGCGATGCACCCTTGTTTTTGCGTGCCAAAAATGAAGATATACTTCATCGGCGATAGAAGATATACTTCAACTGCAATTGAAGTATATCTTCTACTGCAGTTGAAGATATACTTCTCCAAATGGGGCTATTTTTACCTAATGGGGAACAAGCGTTCCAGTCACGTCCCGAAGGGGTGTGCCTTGAACGCTTGTTTTTCTATCAGGAATATAGAGAGCTATAGAGAGCTGCCAGCCGATTCGACCAAGAGTTGCAACGGGTTCTGGTCGGCATGGACCAGCAGCAAGCGCAGCTCTACCTTGTCGCGGTCTACCACTACATAGTCGAGCTTGTCGATTTCTTTCAGCAAAGGAGCTGCCGTGCGCACGCTGCTGTTCGCCTGCAAAAGACCTTGCAGCAGCGGATTGGCCATAACGCCCTTCACGTTCAGCTCACCACAAACCAGATTGCCCTTGAAGCGGGAAGCATCGACGGCCTCTTTGGGCTTGGTCATCGACAGCACCGGCTGCTTCGAGCTTACATAGAACAGGCCGTTCTTTACACCGAGATAGGTATTGCCCCGCATGGAATACTGGCCGGGCTCCACTTCTTCGAGTGCTGCGCCGCCCAATTTGGCGACTGCCTCTTTCATCTGCTTCTCGTCGTCTACCTTCGCAATGAGGAACATTTCAGGACCCTGGCTCAGGTCGAACGAATTGACTGACATCACGGCATCGCCTTTGAGCGACTCCAGGACCTGTTCGGCCAGCCTTTCCTGTTCGCTCGACAGAGAACCCTGCTTCTTCATCACAGGCAGCAACAGTTCCTTCAGGCCGTCACCCTTCAGGTTGGCACTCAGCGCAAAGAGGGAAGAGGCAGGCACATAGTCCAGCAGGTCGCCCTGAATGCTACCCAGTGCGTCGCCATACTTTTCGACTGCCTTCTGAGCTACATCGGTCAGGCAGATGAGCTGAGCCGAAAGCACTAACTGTCCCTTCTCGCTGTTGAGTTCGACCAGCACGCTAAAGTCCTCGGGCTTCATGTCGGCGGGCAGTGCTTCCTTAAATTTCTCGGCTTGGCTCGAACCATCATTGACCACCTTGCCCGATACCAAGAGCTGCGCATCCGACTTGGCCTCACACATCTGCTTGAAGTCGTCGCGTTCCAGCACGCTCTCTCCCTCCTCAGCCAGCATCCTGCGCTTGGCCTCGGCCAACACATCGCCGTGCTTGTTGTTGGCATATACCAACAGCATATCGTCATTGAAGGCCACTGCCACCTGGTCGTCGATGGCCAGTGTGCGCACATCGTCCTCCTGCTTCACGGGGTCCAGCCCACCCTGCTTGGCCATGGCATTGCAGAGTTCGGCAAACTTGTCGGCATCGTGCAAGGCTGCCACCATGCCGCCAGTCTCCTTCTCCATGTCATCGACAAACACCAGCACAGGCTTGCGCAGGTCAATGCCGGCTTCGGCCGGGTCGTTCACGATTTCCTTGGCCTTGCTCTGGAGTTCGGCTGAGAGCCCCTGCTGCTCCAGTTGTTTCAGCAATGCCTCGTTCACCTTCTGGCCATTGTCTCCCTGGGCCTTTTCAGCGATTTGTTTCACATTGATACTTGCCACCAAGTGGGCATCCTTAGCAATCACGCGTGCGTATTTGGGCGTGTCGGAACACGAGGCCAAACAAGCCAGCAACACAACGGCCACGCCGAGGGCCATTTGTCTGAACAGATTCTGCTTCTTCATAAATCACAGTGTTAGTATTAGTATGGGATAATTAGGTTAGATGTCAAAGCATGACCCGCCGGTCACTTTGCAAATGTAAGTACATAATTTGAATACATGGCACTGTTTGACGCCGAAAAAGTTGAAGAGTCTGAAAATTTACAGGCACTGCGCTCCACGAGCGCGCTGTCATCCTATAAATCCTCAGACTCTTCAACTTCTGAACTTTCTGTCAACAAGCTTTCAAACTCACCCATCGCGGGCTACTCTCCGCACACTTTTCGCTGCCGATAGAACTTCGGAGCCATGCCCAAATGCTTCTTCACATATTTGCCGAAGAAGGAAATGGAGGGAAATTCCAGTTCCACGACAATCTGCTTGATGCTCTTTTCGGGCCGCATGAGCAGCCGCTTCACGTCCTCCAGCACATAACGGTTGATGAGGTGTGAAGCCGTGCAGCCGCAGGTCTGCTTGCACACGGTGCTCAGATACTTGGCCGTGACGTTCAGCCTGTCGGCATACCACTTTACGGCACGCGGACGCGGATAGGACTGCAAGAGCAGGTCAGCAAACCGCCTGAAGAGGTTGTCGGCCGAAGTATAGTGGGGTGCAGCCACCTCCATGTTTTTCGACAACGTGTCGTGAAACTCATACATGAAAGCCTGGATGAGCAGGGTGGTCACGAGCTGGTGGTGCTTGAGCGGCGAACGGTCAGAGAGCTTGGAGCTGATGAGGTCGTAGTAGCGGCAAAACACCTCGGCCGATTGGGGCGAAAGGTGCAGCACGGGGTTACACTCGATGTAGCTCTGCGAGTTCCACAGTTCCAAGGGGATGGTGCTGAGTTCTTCGAAGAACTTGCGCGAGAGATAGAAGCCTGAAATGGCAAAGTCGGGTGAGGGCTTGCGTGACTCAAGCAGCGAACCGGGCATACAGATAAGCAGGTCACCCGGTCCCACACATGCCTCACGGTTGTTCACGTAGAATGTGCCATTGCCTTGTGTACACAAGAACACGCTCACCGCTTCGAGCCTAACCTGTTCGCGTCCGGCCAACCTTATTTTAAGGTCGGTTATGATATTCAGCCTGTTGTCGAAGAAGGACTGTGCCTCCTTCGATGTCTGGAAAGGAGTAGTTGACGTATGAGACATGACATTGGTTTTGAGCCAGCAAAATAAACCAAAACTGTCCAATTGGGAACACTCCTTAGAGAAAGATAAGCATTTTGGAATATTTTTAAGGAACAGAGCTAAAGCTTTTAGGGGGAAACTCGGGCTATGAGGGTATTGCTGAGGTTATAAGGGACAAGGTTATGAGATTATGAGGTTATAATGTTATTCAAGTTTCGCAGGTTGTTGCAGATAGTTAACAAGGGTTCAAGGCACGCCCCG